>CAYSNL010000005.1:17765-30859 GCA_964432435.1 Candidatus Woesearchaeota archaeon
ATAGAAGCATCTCTTTTTCTATTAGAATATCCAAATTCTTCAAAATAAATCAAATATTCTACTGGGTGTCTTTTTGTAATTTTTGGTTTACTTTTAGGATAGCCTACTGTGATTATTATAACTGGATGTAAATTAGAAGGCAATTTTAATATTTTTGAAACTGCATTTTTATCAAAAACTGCAACCCAACAAGTTCCTAATCTTAGCTCTGTTGCCTTTAGTAAAATATAAGATGCTGCAATAGCTGTATTTTGAATTGAGAATTCTTCATAAAGTTTAGGGTATAACTCCTTTACATTTGATTCATCATAACAAACTACTATATGAACTGGTGCTTGGTTCATCCAATATTGTTTTAGACAAGCAGTTGCTATGTCATTACGCTTTGTTTTATCCTTTACTATGATAAATCTCCAGTTTTGCACATTGCCAGAAGAAGGAGCTTTTCTAGCTGCATCTAGTAATTCCCCTATTAAATTATAATTAACATCTTTACCCTGATATTCTCTGATACTGTGCCTAGAGTCTAAAATTGAATTTAAATCCATACAAAATATTTAAATGTTGTGAAATATATAAATTTTGTTATATGGATTACAAAAAACTAGTAGGGGTTTATGAAGCTCTTGAGAAGACTACTAAGCGACTTGAGAAAAGAGATATAATTGCTAAGATCCTAAAAGAAGCTAATGAAGCGGACTTGGAAAAGATTATTTATTTGTTGCAGGGGATGGTTTTTCCACAGTTTGATGAAAGAAAGATTGGGATGAGTTCGAGATTAATCTTGAAAGTCATATCTAAAGTTTCAGGAGAAAGTGTAAATGAAATTGAAAAAAAGTGGAAAAAAATAGGAGATTTGGGTGAAATCACAGAAAGTTTAGTTAAGAAAAAGAAACAGACTACTTTGAAAATAACTAGCGATTTAACTGTTGAGAAAGTATTTAACAATATTAGAAAGTTGGCTGAGTTAGAAGGAGAAGGGACTGTAAGTAAAAAAGTTGATTTGGTTTCTGAATTATTGGCTAATGCTTTGCCAGTAGAAGCAAGGTTTATTGTTAGAACTGTATTAGAGGAATTAAGAGTTGGTGTAGCTGAGGGTGTCTTAAGAGATGCTATAGCTTTGGCTTATGATGTTGATGTTAAGATTGTTGAAAGAGCTTTTGATGTTTTAGTTGACTATGCTGAAGTTGCTAGAAGAGCTAAGGAAAAAAAATTAAGTGATCTATCTTTGATTATAGGCAAGCCATTTAAAGTAATGTTAGCTATTAAGGTTGATAGCATAGAAGAAGCTTTTGAGGACGTTGGAAAGCCTGCTTTGTTTGATTATAAATTGGATGGATTTCGTGTAATCATACACAAAAATAATGATGAAATTAAATTATTCACAAGAAGGATGGAAAACGTTACAAAACAATTTTCTGAAGTTGTACCAATAATTAAAGAAAATGTAAAAGCAAAAAAATGCATTTTAGATTCTGAGTTTGTTGGTTATGATCCAAAAACTAAAAAATATTTACCATTTCAAAATATTTCTCAAAGGATAAAAAGAAAATATGATATAGAAAAAATTGCTAAAGAGTTTCCTGTTGAAATAAATGTTTTTGATATTTTGAATTATGAAGGAAAAGATATAAAAAATAAAAAACAAATTGAAAGAAGAGAATTATTAGAAAAAGTAATAAAAGAGAAGGATAAGAGAATTGTTCTAACTAAAAAGCTAATTACTCAAGATGAAAAAAAAGCTAAATCTTTTTTTGAAAAAGCATTAAAAGATGGTCATGAAGGATTGATTTGTAAAAAAATAGATGCTATCTATCAGCCAGGAAGAAGAGTTGAGGGTTGGGTTAAATTAAAAACTGTTATGGAGAATTTGGATTTAGTGATTATTGAATCTGAATGGGGGGAAGGAAAAAGAGCTAATGTATTGAGTAGTTATAAGGTTGCTTGCAAATTCGGTAATAGATTTTTAGAAGTGGGTAAAGTGAGTACGGGTGTTAAGGAAAAATCAGAAGGTTTAAAATATGTTGATATTACTAAAAAATTAAAAAGATTAATCATTAAAGAAGAGGGAAAGATTGTTAAGGTAAAACCTGAAGTCCTTCTTGAAGTTAGTTATGAAGAAATACAAAAAAGCTCAACTTATTCTTCTGGGTATGCTTTAAGGTTTCCTAGGGTGATTAGATTAAGAGAAGATAAGCCTATTAGCGAAATAGCCACTCTAAGACAAGTAGAGAAGTTATATAGAAGTCAGAAAAAATAATAATTAGAGAATAATAATCTTTAAATAGGAGTATATTGTTACAACATAGTAAATATAATTGTTGATTAGTGGAAAAACAAGGGATAAATGTTCAAGTAGTTATAGATGATAACTATTTATTCAAAAAAGAGGATGATTTGGCCTAGGAGGTCTTAATAATGATTGTGAAGGATGAGTTTTTAGCAAAGTTACGTCAATATTTCGGTTTAAACCTTTATGAAGTTAGAATTTGGACCGCTCTTCTCTCGAGGGGAGTTTCAACTGCTGGTGAACTTAGTGATATTGGTAATGTTCCTAGATCAAGAGCTTATGATGTTCTTGAGTCTCTAGAGAAAAAAGGGTTTGTTGTAATGAAATTAGGTAAACCAATTAAATATCTTGCTGTTGATCCTGTTGAGGTTGTTGAAAGAGTTAAAAAACTTGTTAGGGTAGAAGCTGAAGACAGAAGTAAAAAATTAGATAATTTAAAAGGGACTGATGTGTTGCAAGAATTAAATCTTTTACATAAGCAGGGAATTGAATTTATTGAACCTGCTGATCTTGCTAGTGCGATAAGAGGCAGACATAATTTGTATACCCATTTAGAATTGATGGTTAGAAATGCTAAAAAAAGTGTAACTTTGATGACTACTAGTAAAGGTATTATGAGAAAAGTAGAAGCATTAAAACCAGAATTAGAAAAATTAGCTAAGAAGGGTGTTAAAATTAGGATTGCAGTTCCAATCACTAAAGAGAATACTGATGATATAAAGGATATTTCTAAGATAGCAGAGATTAGAGATAATAAAAATATTAATGCTAGATTTTGTGTGATTGATAGCAAAGAACTGTTGTTTATGATTTTAGATGATGAGGAAGTCCATCCAACATATGATGTTGGCGTATGGGTCAACACTCCTTTTTTTGCAAGTGCTTTAGATAATATGTTTAATGCCTGCTGGGATGGTTTAACTCCTGTAGAAAAAGTTGTTGCTATAAAATAAGAGGTGGGTTTAGTGAAAGAAAGAAATATAGTTCTTATAATAATAGTAGCTATCTTTGTCCTTTATCTTTTAGGAAATTATTTGGGAATAAATGGAGAGGTTGTAAGCCATAGATTTTGTACTGATTCTGACGATGGTAAAAACATTTATATGCCCGGGCATGTTGTTTCCGATATAGGCGAATTTAGAGATAGATGCAATACAGGTTCAAAAACTGTTAGAGAATATTACTGTGGTAAAGGATTGGATGGAAGGAATTACAAGGTAATGTCTAATTTTATTGAATGTGGTTATGGTTATTATTGTGAAAGAGATGTTGTCGGACAAGATGATGCTTGTGTGAAAGATTAATAACATTTATATAATCTTTTTTTCTTTAATATATTTATGGATTTTGAAAAGGAAATTGAAAAAGAATTAAAAAAAATTCTTAAAAAAGATATAGAATTAGAAGTGCCTCCTAATCATAGACTCGGGGATTATGCATTTCCATGCTTTGAACTAGCTAAAGAATTAAAAAAAGATCCTAATAAGGTTGCCAAAGAATTAACTGAAAAACTAATAAATAAAAATTTTAGAGTTGAAAATAAGGGTCCTTACCTTAATTTCTTTATTGATAAAAATAAATTAGCTAAAGACGTTTTAAATAAAATTTTAAAAGAAAAAGATAAGTATGGTAGTGGTAGAGAAAAGAAAAATGTTTTAATTGAGTTTCCAAGTCCTAATACAAATAAACCTTTACATCTAGGCCATATTAGAAATATTTTATTAGGGATGAGTATTTCTAATTTGTTTAAATTTTTGGGCAATAAAGTTAAGATTGTTAATTTAAATAATGATAGAGGTATACATATTTGCCAAGCCATGATTGCATATATGAAATATGGCAATAATAAAGAACCTAATAAAAAAAGCGATCATTTTGTTGGTGATTTTTATGTTCTTTTTAATAAAAGATTAAGTGAAAATAAAGATTTGGAATTAGAAGCCCAGGAAGCATTAAGGAAATGGGAAATGAATGATAAGAATATTAGAGCTGTTTGGAAAAAAACGAATTCCTGGGCTTTAAAAGGTTTTAAAGAAACTTATAAAAAATTTGATTTAAAGTTTGATAAAGAATATAATGAAAGTGATTTCTATGATAAAGGCAAAGAAATAGTTTTAGATGGGGAAAAAAAAGGTTTATTCCATAAAGATAGATATGGTACTGTTTTTATTAATTTAGGCGAAGAGTTAGGTGATAAGGTTTTATTGAGACCTGATGGGACTAGCATATATATCACACAGGACTTATATTTAGGAGAATTGAAGTTTAAAGATTTTCCAAAAACCGATATTTCTATTTACATAGTAGGAAATGAGCAGAATTATCATTTTAAGGTTTTATTTGAACTATTTAAGATTTTGAAAATGAAAGCTGCTGATAAAAGTTATCATTTAAGCTATGGTATGGTTTATTTGCCCGAGGGTAGGATGAAGTCTAGGGAAGGTAAGGTAGTTGATGCTGATGATCTAATTGACGAAATGATTAATCTAGCAAAAAAGGAAATTAAAAAAAGATACAAAACTTTGTCTAACAAAGAAGTTGAAAAAAGAGCTAAAATTATTGGTTTAGGTGCTTTGAAATTTTTTATCTTAAAAATTGATCCTGCTCGGGATATTTATTTTAATCCAGAGCAAAGTATTAGTTTTGAAGGTGATACGGGACCTTATGTGCAATATGCATATGCAAGATGTAGTTCTATATTAAAAAAAACTAGATTGAACAAAAAAATTTATACTGATATTCTAAATGAAAAGGATTTAAGATTGGTGCAATTATTAAATAATTTTAATGAAATTATATTAAAAGCTAAAAATGAATATAAACCAAGTTTAATTGCTAATTATTTATTAGATTTGGTTAAGGAATTTAATGCTTTTTATAGGGATAATCCTGTTTTGAAAGCTGAGAAAAAAGTGAAAGAAACTAGATTAAATATAGTTTTTTCTGTTAAACAAGTTTTAAAGAATGGATTAAATTTGTTAGGTATTGAAGCTCCTGATGTTATGTAAAGATTTATAAATTATATTCTTGAGTATATAGATAGTGAAAAAAGTTGAACATATCAGGATTAAGAGAGGAATGAAAGTTGATGAATTGGTTAGAGAGATGAATAAAACTGGAGTGATGGGCGCTTTTAGGATTGGAAAAGCTGTTGATATTTTAGAGAAAATGATAAAGGATAATGATTGTAAAGTGTTTTTTGGACAAGCGGGTGCATTAGTCCCAGGCGGTATGAGGAATATATTAAGTGATATTTT
The DNA here is from genome assembly GCA_964432435.1 of Candidatus Woesearchaeota archaeon. GTDB lineage: Archaea > Nanobdellota > Nanobdellia > SCGC-AAA011-G17 > JACPIM01 > JACPIM01. The sequence goes on from CAYSNL010000005.1 coordinate 23,313, forward strand.
AAAGAATAAATTAGTTGATGTTTTTGTTTGTACAGGAGCAACATTAACACATGATTTGATTGAAGCTTTGGGTTATAACCATTTTCAGGGTCAAGAAAAGGCAGATGATGCTGAATTAAATAAAAAAGGATTAGACAGAATTTATAATAGTTTAATGCCTAATAAGGTTTATGAAGGTTTAGAAGATTTTTTTGAGGAAAATTTTGATTACTTTTCAAAAGCAAAAACTGTAAAAGAATTATTATGGTTAATTGGAAGCAAAATTAAAGATGAAAATTCTATATTAAGACAGGTTTATTTAAATAAAATAAATATATTTTGTCCGGCATTAGAAGATTCTGGTATTGGTTTAATGATATGGGGCAGATTAATGAAGGGAAAAAAAGTTGAGATTAAGCTATTTGAAGATCTGAAAGAAATTATAGATATTGCTTGGACTAGTAAAAAAAATGGTGTTCTTTATTTAGGCGGAGGTGTTCCTAAAAATTATATACAGCAAGCAATGCAATTTTCTAAGAATGGTGCAAGTTATGGCGTTCAAATAACTAGTGATAGAGCAGAATATGGCGGTAGTTCTGGTGCAAGTTTAAAAGAAGGAATTAGCTGGGGTAAAATGAACAAGGAAGGAGAATTTGTTGATGTTTATGGTGATTTAACTGTAGTTTTTCCTTTAATCTATGCAGCATTAAAGGAAAGAATTTAGTTATGTTCTATTTCTTCTATATCGAGAGATTCAAATAGAGTTTTATTCTTTTTTGTTTCTTCATAAGAAATCATTTTTTCACCTTTTTTTATTTAGAAAGATACGATATCATATATAAACATTTGTTGAATAGAATATCTTATTTTAGAATTATATTTTAAAGGATAGAAAAGGGGTATCACTAGTGAAAAATTAACACTCTCCTTTAGGTAATAATTAGTTAATAGAAAAGTATAAAAAGAGGTTTGTATTTTAAAAAACTAATGGGAATAGCTGAAAAAAAAGAGGTATTGCTATTTGTAGTTGCTATCTTTGCTTTATTAGTTTTAGGAAGTAATTTTAATCTTACAGGAAATGCTTCTCAAAGATATACTCCTATGAGTAGGAGCTATTATTGTTATGATAGTGATGGTTTATCTACACTAAAACAAGGAACAGTTACTTATAGGAATTCTGGTAGTACAGAGATGAAAAAAACTGATTATTGTTTACAGGAAGGTAAGGCTGGTAGTTCAGTACATGAATTTTGGTGTGCTGAGCAAACTATGGAAGAAGAAAATATACCTTGTTCTTGGACACAGAAATGCGTAAAAGGTAGATGCGTTAGTCTTTAATTACTACTTTCTCGTTGTATAATATATATATATCCTGTGATTAATTAAATATTAATAAATATTTTTAAAAAAGAGCCTTTCTTAAAAAGAAACGTTCGCGAAAGAAAATAAAAAAGGTGGTGATTTAATGGCTGAGAATAAAACTAATTGGAACACAGTTTTAATTGTTTTAGTTATTGGTGTTGTTGGGATTTTATTAATAAATAATAGTAATTTATTGAGTGGTTTAGTAACCAAGAAATCAACAACCACTGAGACAGTGATATGTATGTTTGATTCAGAAGATATGCAAAAATGTTATTCAGTAGATGAAAATAATTGGGGTTGTAGTGGCATTGGAAGTTGTAAAGTCAAAGTTTCTGGTGAAAAAGGACAAACGGTAAGATGGGAAAGTTCTTGTGAATCTGTAGGGTTGATAGTAACAAAGATTGATGGTATTGATGAGAAAATAAAGTTTGGTGGATGTACTACTAACACAGAACCAGCGTCTTGTGTTATTAATGGTCTTTGTGAACCTCAGTTTGGTGAAAATGAAAAGAATTGTCCAGAGGATTGTGCTTCAGTAAAAGCAAATTCTTGTGATGCTGATGGAACATGCGAAATTAAGAGTTTGTATGTTAGTGGTAAGGTAGGGTTTAGTGCATTAAAAGGTAAGAGAAATGCCTATGCTTGTTTAGACAGTAGTGGTAATTTGTTTAGAAGTGAAAAACCTTGTCCAAGCCTAATATAATTTATTTTTTCTTTTTTATTCTTTAATTTTTTTATAATTCATAATAAATATTTTGTTTCTTTTGTTGAATATCTTTTTGTGAATTTGGTTTATTTATTCTAGCACGACCGGTTATTTGGTCTTTTCTATATGTAATTTCTAATATTTTAAGAATTTTGTTCATACCTTCTTCTTTTTTTAAGGGTTTATCTACTTTACCTAATTTACTAGGAATACCTTCAAAAATTAGAATAGAATCTGCCAAATAATCCATAAACTGAAAATCATGGTCTACAACTAGAGCACAAATATCTTTTTGTTTTACAAAATCTTTTATTACTTTAGCAACGTTAAGTCTGTCTTCTACATCTATGAATGCAGAGGGTTCGTCTAATGCAAATATTTCACTATCCCTACTTAGGCTTTTAAGAATATGTACTTTTTGTAATTCGCCGCCTGAAAGTTCATTTGCATTGTTATTCTTTAATTTATGCAATCCTAATCGTTCCATATTTGATTGGAACCAACTAGAGGAATATGCTTCATTGTCTTTCATTAAAAACTCTTCTGTTGTTCCTTCAAATGTTGTAAGTTGTTGTGGTTTTAGGCTTATTGATTTGTTTTCTATGTTATTTTCATCTGGCTTTAACTCGTTGGCTAATATTTTTAAAAAAGTAGATTTACCTAAACCATTTTGGCCCATTATTCCTAAAATTTGCCTTTTTTTTACTTCACCTTTAGATACTATTAGTTTAAAATCTTTAAATGTTTTAGTAATATCTGGATATTCCAATATTACTTCTTGTTTTACTGTTTTATCTTCATGAAAGCGAGTGAATTTTATTGAATAATCCCTGAATCTGACATTATCATCAGGCAAAAAACCGTCTAAATATTCATTTATTCCGCGTTTTACTGTTTTTGACTGTGAAACTATACCATAAGCTGCTTGTTCACCATAGAAAATCTGGATTTCATCAGAGATATAATCTAAAATTGCCAGATCATGTTCTACCACTAAGATAGATGAATTTTCTGCTAATGCTCTTATTAGTTTTGCCACTTTTATCCTTTGGGGAATGTCTAGGAAAGCACATGGTTCATCTAGGATTATTAACTCTGCTTTTTTTGATAATGCTGCTAAGATCGCTAATCTTTGTAGTTCACCGCCTGATAATTCATCTATGTTTCTGTTTATAACCGAGGTTAATTCTAATTCTTTTATTAATTCATTCGCTATCTTTTTTTCATCTATTTTTTTGATTAAGTCTATGACTTTTCCTTTGTATATTCTTGGAAGTAATTCAATTCTTTGCGGTTTATAAGATATCTTTATTTCATCATTGAATAATTTTTTGAAATATTCACCTAAATAAGATTTAGAATATTTTTCAGTAATTTCTAGTTTTTTTATTGTGTCTTTATATTTTCCCAAGTTAGGGGTAATTTGACCTGCAAGTATTTGCAATGCTGTTGATTTGCCTATACCATTCCTTCCTAGAATACCTACTACTGTATTTTCTTTTGGAATTGGTAATCTGAAAAGCTCAAACATATTTTGGCCATATCTGTGCAATGGATCTTCTTTAAGTCTTTCAGGTAAATTTACTATTTGAATAGCATCAAAAGGACATTTTAAACAAATACCACAACCAATACACATTTCTTCTATTATTGCAACTTTTTTGTCTGGAGCAACAATTATACATTCTTTATCTGTTCTATTTACAGGACATGCACCTATACACCAGTAATTGCCGCACTTGTCTGGGTGACATTTGTTTTTATCTATAATTCCAATACGTTTCATTTTACTAGGGCCTTTATAGCTGATATTGCAACTTCTATTTGATCATTACTTGGTTCTTTAGTTGTTATTTTTTGGATTAATAAGCCTGGAGTTATTATTATTTTATTTATGATTGAGTCCTTTCTTTTAGCTGCCGATTTTAATAATTCATATGATAATGAAGCTATAACTGGTATAAGAATTATCCTTTGCAATAACCTTATATAAAAACTTTCGCTCCAAATAATCGAAAAAACTATTATTGAAATAAATAATAAATAGATAATAAAGGAAGTTCCGCATCTTGGATGCAAAGTGGAATATTTTTTAACATTGCTAACGGTTAGATCTTCTTTTGCCTCATAACAAGCAATTGATTTATGCTCTGCTCCATGGTATTGGAAAACTCTTTTTATGTCTTTACTTAAAGAAATTATCAATAAAAATATAATGAAAATCATAATTCTTATTATACCCTCTATAATTGAGAATAAGATTCTGTCTTTTGTTAAAAATTTTGAGATTACTAATGGTACAACTATAAATAAACCTATTGAAATGATTAGTGAAATTAAGATTGAAGAAATAGTTTCAAATTTGCTTATTTTTTCATTTTCCTCTAGTTGTTGCTCTGTTGAATAATTTAGATATTTTATGCCTAGATATAATGTTTCTATTAAGACTATAATTCCCCTTATAAATGGAATTTTGGAGAATTTTTTAGAGAAAGTTGGTGTTGGGTCTATTTTTGTTTCTATTTTATCTTTTTTTCTTATAGACACAGCTATACTATCTTTGTTTTTTATTAAAACTCCTTCTATTAATGCTTGGCCACCAAGTTCCATAATAAATATTTATTAAAGATGGTTTAAAATGTTTTTGTTTTAAGTTTTGAATCTAATTGTTTAAGAAATTCTTCACCAGAAGGACTATATTTTTGAATTGTTTTAAAATCGTGAATTCTTTTTTTGGCGTCTACTGAAACACCAAATAGAGAAAAAAACACTTTTTGTAACCATTCTATCCACTCTTGATCATAAATATTATAGGAAATATGAGTTACTTCTGGTAGTTCATATGGTTGTTCTCTTGGTGGGTATTTTGTTTCTTTAAAATTAATAATTTTATTGTCTATTATTGTTGCTCGTAATGGATGAAAACAATGGCGTATTTCTATTGCTTCTCTGCCCAATTTTTCATTAATATTTAATAAATTTTGGACATAATCTAACCCTGGAACTTCAACTCTTGTCAATATCTTAATATTTACTTTTTTCTTAGCTAAATCTTCTAAAATATTTATAATTGTTTCATCATGTGTTTTAATATTACTGAATGTTAAATTTCCTGAGAAAAATAAGATTTGATACTCTGCTTTTAATAAGAAATTCCTAAATCTTTTGAAGTTCTCTTCTGTTTCAACTTCTTTTTGGGTGTAGAAAAATGCCTCTCTTTTATCTTCGTCCACATGTTGGTATATCTCTGATGGGCTAAAATCAATTTTTTGCCTTCCTGATTCTATTTGCTTGAATAATCTTTCTTGGAATGATGTTGAATGAATTTTTTCTATGTTATTCCAGAAAACTAGCTTTAATGCTCCTCTTGTTCCTTCTCTAAAGGTTTTAGTTGATAAAGTTCCTTGCTCTTTTGCTATTTTTTCTATGTAAGTATCAGCGGTTCTCCAGTTTTTGTTTATTAATAATGCTATTTCTTGTATTGTTCTTGGTTTTTGATAGACAAAATCATTAATCTTTTTTGTTATATTAGAATCTAAAACCATAATTATAGCTTCTTTTTAGATTTTATAAGGATTATTACAACGCTATGTATATTTCTATGTGAATAATTGATAAATAAACTACAACTCTTATGATTGGTTATGGAAATTATAGAATTTGCAGGAATGCCTAAGTCTGGAAAAACAACTACAATTGAAATTGCTGAAAGTTACTTAAAAAGAGAAGGGAAAAAAGTTAGAATAATTTATGAGGGAGCCATGGTGCCCCCTCTAGATAAAGATGATAGATTTATGTATAGCTCTTGGAGATTTCATAATACTGTTAATAGGATACTTGAAGCAAGACTTGATAATTATGAGTTCATATTAATTGATAGAAGGATTTTTGATCATATAGAGTTTGCGAGGGCGATAGAACCTTTATGTCTGGACTATGATTACAAAAATTAAGAAATTTAGGGGGTAATAAAAATGGATATAGAAGATAAATTAGTTGGCTTAAACGAAGGGATTCATATATTGTGCGATAGGGTTGTTTATGTTAAAGAGTTGAATGGAGTTAAGATAATCAAGGTTTTTGACTTGTTTAATCATAATGAAGAAAATTATGTTTTTGATAAAGTATCTAATTTGTTTTTAAAATGAGCCAAATACCTATCTGTTGCGCTGTTGTTAGAGATTCTGATAAATACCTTTTAGTTAGATCAGGAGAAAACGATAGGTATGGTAAATGGGGGCTGCCTGGCGGTAAAATTAATTTTGGTGAAAGCCCTGATAAAGCTATTGGACGAGAGGTTTATGAGGAAACTGGTTTTCTAATAAATAATTTAAGTTTATTTGGGATTTATTGTAGTGTTCCTAATTCAGATAATACTCTTTGGGTGATTAATTTTGCCTATAGAGCAAATTTTGTAGGTTCTGCTAAGGAACCAGACGGGGAAGAGATTTTAGATATAGGTTGGTTTACTTTTTATGAAATAAAGAGAATAGTTAAAGATGATCTTATGGCTGTAAGAGATAACTTTAAAATCATATTAGATTCTAGTCATATGCTTGGAATAAGTGGTTTAGAAAAAATTGTTAATGTTTTAGAACAAGAGGAATTAGTAAATGTTTAATATAGACGAGATATCTGGTATTGTAAATGTAAATGAAAAATATGAATTTATTTTAGATTTAATTAAAGAACAAGATAGAATTGATAATGTAAATGAGATAGATTATGGAAACTTAGCACCAATTTTAATTATAGATGGCATGGATGGATCTGGAAAAGGAACTTATAAAAAATTAATTTTAGATTATTTGACTTTAAAGGGGTATAATTTAGTTAGTGTTAAAGAGCCAAGCGATTATTTAAGAAAAGAAATATTGAGTTCTATCAATAATTTATATGATCCTTGGATAACAGCTGCTTTGTTTATTTTAGATAGGAAACACCAGTTTAATATGTTATCTAAAGAGAAATTTGGTGAAAAGACAATATTATTTTTTGATAGAAGTTATTTATCCACTTTAGCTTATCAATCTGTTCAAGGAATAGACTTTGATTTATTAGAAAAATTACATTATTTTGTTCCTAAATCTGAATTATCTTTAATTTTTATTTGTGATGCATTAGATGCACAAAAAAGAATTTTAGAAAGATATGAGAAAGAAGAAAAAGAAATTGATGAATTTGAGAAATTGGATTTTATAGTTAAAATTAAGAGAAAATTTGAGGAAGTTGTGAATTTAATTGAGAATAGCTATTTGATAGATACTTCAGGTGATGTTAAAGATATACCTAAAATATTTGAAAGAATTAAAGCAATATTAGATGAAAGGATAAATTTTTAAAGTTTATTTATACTTGAGATTATATGGCTAAGAAATGTGATAATTGTGGAGAAAAAATAGAAACTACTTTTTTAGGTAAAATAATTGGAACTAAAATAGGAAAGAAATACTATTGTGGTAAATGTCAAAGTATTAAGAAAAATAAGTTTGATTAG
>CAYSNL010000006.1:0-3170 GCA_964432435.1 Candidatus Woesearchaeota archaeon
CCCTCACCAACAGAAAATCCAAAATCAGAAGAAATTCTTTGTAATATATCCAAAAACGTTTTCTCTCTCCTATAAACAACTAATTCATAACTAGATATTTTAGCCAAACCCATAGTAATATTAATAGCTTCATCTTTCCCGCCTAAATCATCAATTAATCCATATTCTTTTGCCTCACTGCCCAAATAGAATAATCCATTGGCATATTTAGTTAAATCTTTTTTTCTATTCTTATTAACATCTTCAATAAAATATTTATGAATTTTGGTTAGTTTTCCAAGTAATAAATTTCTTTGGATATCAGTTAAATTAGCATACGGATTCCCAAGATCCTTGTACTCTCCACTTGTAATCCTCTGGTATTTAATACCGTATTGTGAAAACAAATCAGAAAATTCTAAATAACTCCCTATTACACCAATGCTCCCAGTCACACTTAAAGGATCAGCTATTATATAATCAGATGCACTTGCAATCCAATAAGCACCAGATGCACCAACATCCCGAATTAAAGCAACAACAGGTTTATTTACTTTTTTCACAGCATCAACAATTTCTTTGCTTGCAACTACACCACCACCAGGAGAATTTATATTTAAAATAATTCCTTTAACGTTTTTATCCCTATTAGCACTTTCAATAAAACTAACAACATCAGTAGCCATTACTTCTTCTTCACTTAAAAAACTACCACCGTTACCAGAGCTAATAACACCAAAAATAGGAATGACTGCAATCTTGTTTTTTTCAACCATAAATTTGTCCTTATTAAATACTAGAATAGTGGTAATTAATATTGCTAAAAATATCAAAATTAAAATCAATATACCTTTATACTTCTTTTTTCCCATTATATAAAAAATATAACAAAGCATATTTAAATCTTGCCTTTTTAATCTACAATTATGTTAAAAGCAATTAAGGAAATATTGGAACAAATTGAAAAAAGAAAAATAAACAATAAAAAAGATTTAAATAAATTAAAGGCAGAAATTTCACATAAGTATAAATTAAAATCAGAACCAAGATTGATTCATTTATTTATTCAGGCTAATAAAAAACAAAGGGAAAAATACTCATTAATATTAAAAACAAAACCAGTCAGAACAATTTCAGGTATAGCTCCAGTAGCTTTATTTGCTACACCACTAGGCTGTCCTCCACAAGCCAAATGTATTTATTGCCCGGGTGGCCCAGGTTCAATATTTGGCAATGTGCCAAAATCGTATACAGGAAACGAGCCAGCATCAAGAAGAGCAGCCCGCAACAATTATGATCCATACCTACAGATTTTTAATAGATTAGAACATTATGCTCTACTAAATCAAAATTTTGACAAGGTTGAAATAATAATTATGGGTGGTACTTTTCCATTTTATCCTAAAGGATATAAAGATAAATTTATAACTTATGTCTATAAGGCACTAAACGACTTTTCAGAAATGTTTTTTAAAAATAACGAATTTCAATACAAGAAATTTAAAAAGTTTTTTGAATTGCCAACTTACAATATTAATGATATTAAAAGAACAGAAAGAATTCATCAAAAACTTCTGAAAATAAAAGGTACTTCTGACTTGGTAACAGAACAACTGAGAAATGAAGAATCAAAAATTAGGTGTATAGGATTGACAATAGAAACAAGACCTGATTTAGGAAAATTAAACGAAGGAAATGAAATATTAAATTATGGTTCTACAAAAATAGAGCTTGGAATCCAAAGCGTTTATGATGAAGACTTAGAATTTGTTAAGCGCGGTCATTCAGTTCAAGATTCAATTGAATCAATAAGGATATTAAAAGACCTGGGTTTTAAATTGCTTTTTCATTATATGTTAGGCCTTACTCAGGATAGGAAAAAAGATTTAGAAGGGTTGAAGACTTTATTTTCAAATCAAGATTTTAGACCGGACATGATAAAGATATATCCGTGTTTAGTAATAAAAGGTACTGAATTGTATAATTTATGGAAACAAGATAAGTATAAACCAATAACAACAGAAGAAGCAGCAGAAATTATATCTGAAGCAAAAAGATTTATTCCTAAATATAATAGGATTATGAGAATCCAACGCGATATTCCTACGTTTGTTACATCCGCAGGTCCAGATAGAACTAATTTAAGACAGATAGTTGAAAAAAAATGCAAAGAAAAAAACATAAAATGTAACTGTATTAGATGTAGAGAAGTTAAAGATTCAAAGATCGAGAATCCAGAATTAAAAGTTATTGAATATAAAGCTTCAAAAGGCAAAGAATTTTTTATCTCTTATGAATCCAACAATAAGATAATCGGTTTTTGTAGAATAAGATTCCCTTCCCAGTCTTTAAGACCTGAAATAACAGAAAAAACCGCTATAGTTAGGGAATTACATGTTTATTCATCATCTACTGAAATAGGCAAAAAAGGTCATGCCCAGCATAAAGGTTTTGGACAAGAATTAATGCAAAAAGCAGAGCGAATAGCATTAGAAAATAATAAAAATAAAATTTTAGTTATTTCAGGCATAGGGGTAAAACAATATTATCAAAAAAAATTAGGATATAAAAAAGAAGGGCCGTACATGTCTAAGATTTTAAATTAACTATTGTTCATCTTTATGGTATAAATCTAAAATTATAATTTTATTCTCTTCCTTAATATAATAATATGATAGTCTAAAAGGAGAAACATAAACCTCTCTTGTTCCTTTCCTACTATACATCATCAGTTTACCAATTTCCGGATTCTCTCTTATCTTAATAATCTGTTTTATTATGTGTTCTTTTAATGCTCTATCTTTAATTTTTGAAAATGTCTTTTGGAAATGGTCTTCAAATATAACTTTTACCATTTCCCCATTTCAGTTATAAAATCATCAAAGTCCATTTCTTTGAATTCTCCCCTTTCATATCTTTTCCAAGCTTCCTCGGTTCTCCTAGCAAACTCTAAATCTTCTTTGAGATTCTTATCAAGATCAGTTACCTTTTTTAGAATAAGTTGCTCTCCACTTTGTATAATTATCAATTTTTCTCCTTCCTTTATATTCTTTCTCATTTCTTGTGGTATTACAATCTGACCTTTAGAACTCATCTTAGTTATTTCAATATTTACCATAGGTAAGACCAATCTTACTAACTATTTAAACTTTTCGTTCCTTTCATAACTTTCGTTCACAGTAATTAAAATA
>CAYSNL010000006.1:3270-28430 GCA_964432435.1 Candidatus Woesearchaeota archaeon
TGGATAGATGATCCAAAAACTTTAATTTTTTCTCTTTTTAAATATAACTAAATAATAACAAGTTAATAATATAATACTCATAATTATATTCAAATTATCAAACACAGGGAATGTCTTTTCTTCTGAATATTTACCACATTTGATCTTATCTGGCAATGATATAATACCATTAACTCCGCAATCTAAATTATTTGATGTACATTTAGGTGTTACCCCAGAAATAGGGTATCTGAAATCATCTGCTTGGCATTCACCATATGTAGAATCAAGATCAGGACACTGCCATACACAAGCTTTATTCTCTTCACATGAATTACCATCCCATTTACAATCCGCTACTTGTCCGTTATCACTCAATGCATAACCAATACATCTTCCGCCGGGCAAACCTTCATTCCTATGAGCCTCACAATCCTCCGAGTTATCATAATCTTCACATTTCGTAATTTCATTACATGAAGTACATTCATCTATAAGATTATTATCTAAATAACATCCACCTTCATCTAATCCACAGAAATTTACGCATTGATCTTGACCACAATTACCAAAGAAAGTATTACAATCATCACAACTCTTACATTCTCTTGTTTCTATTGCTTCACAATCACTAAAATCAATCTTGCAAGTAGCTTCATTACAGGATAAATCCCCACCCCATATAGATGAAATATCATTACAACTATTTATGTCTACATTCTGTAAACTATCATCATCACATTCCTCTCCAGGATTTAATACATCATCCCCGCAACTACCGATCAACTGACAATTTTCATCATCTTCAGGACAAGAGCATTGACTAGTATCTAATTCACATTCACTGGTACATTTAATATATTCCCCTTCTTTAAACCCTAACTCACTACAATCACTTATCCTAGGATTGGGATTAGTTACAGTACCTATAGCAGTTGGATCACAAATCTCATTATCATCCAGTCTTCCATTCAAACAAGTACCAACACAGTCATTTATGTTAAGGGTACAATCATCATTACATATTAAGTCGCCTTCCCAAGCAGAACTTATTGATTTACAATTTAACCCACTAGCAACATCACCATCACATTGTTCATTATTACTAGGGTCTGGTAAACCATCGCCACAATATCCACCAGTTGTACACGTAGTAGTTCCAGGATCACATAAACATTGTGTAGTATCGAAGGTACAACTAGCAGAACAATCTATTACACCGCCACTAAATCCTAGATCTCCACATGTTATTGGAATATCTTCCTTGTCGCACAATTCAGGCTCTCTCGGAGTTCCATCAGGATTTAAGCTTAAATCTTCCCTAATATTATTGCCACAATATCCACCACATTTTGATATATCAAATTTACATTGATCATTACAACTTAAAGCCCCTGCCCATAGGAGATTTAACGTGCTACATCCAATACCATTTTTAGTTATGCTCTGATCATCACATTCTTCACCAGGATTCAATACACTACTATCCCCGCCACAACTTCCTCCAGTTTGCACACAAGTTTCAGAACCAGAATCACAAGTACACATACTTGTATCAAACCTACACTGACTAGTACATCCAACTTTTGTATTTATCATATCAGAACCATCAAATCCTAACTCTCTACACGTTGGTCTATCACTCAATTCTGGTTCACAAACCTCATTTTCACTAGTTTCAATAATACCATTCCCGCAACCAGTTGTTATAGTCTCTCTAATAGTTAGTAAATTAGAATAATAATTTTGCCCATTCATTAAAAAATTAAAATAATACTGTTTGTCTTTATTAAATTTATTTCCAACTAAATTTAAAGAAAGATAGATTTTATTATCATTACCAAACCTCACATTACAATCACCATTAGTACAACTGATTAAATCACCATCCGGATTGCTTTGGGAGTTAAAGATATCTCCGGGACTAAACTCACCATTGCCCAAGGTTACCAAATCATCTGAGGTATCTGTTTTATACTGATATACACCAAAATTTATTTCTTTGTCAGCACAATAACTATCGCCTTCTATTTTGATCTGAATAATTTTGTTGATATTAGCACTTTCAATAATATCACTCTGATACTCCCAAAAAGCAGATCTAATTTCTTTATTTATATTGTTTACAGGATCATATTCTGTATAACTAATTTTTACTCTACATCTAGGCTGACAGCATATCTTTTGATATCCATTTGAATCAGCACTCGCACAATCAGAAACATGTGCATTTGTATTTCCAGAAATAGCACCAAAACAAGCTATATCTAAATTGTCCTGGAAATTTTCTTCACAAGACTTACCTATTTCAGCGTATCTGCAAATTAATTCGCCAAATATAACATTTTCATATCCACTAGTAACTAATTCTTTTTTTTCTGCGTGCGCATTGCTATTTCCAGATAGTCTTAATATCACATTGTCTTCTTCAGGAAGAACACCGTTCGGATCTATAAAAGTTTTAAATTCCCTTCCAGAATCATAAGGAAAACAAGAATTGACATTGTACAGTCCACTTATATCTGAAAACAAAGCAGCATGAGCATTGTCTACAGAAGATAATTTGAAAACTATATTATCCACAGAACAAGTAGCTGACTGAACACCAAAATTATCAACCGGATAATTTACAGTTCCATCATAAGAAACACTAGCACCATCAGGATAAGGATAAGAAAGAGCATTTACAAAACCTACTAGTAGCAAAACACTAATTAGAAACAATACGTTTTTAATTTTTAAATTCATTAAAATCTCTTCCTCTTTTTATTTTATACTTATTAAATCCATTTCTAGAATATATAAAATTTTCTCTAAAAAAAAGTATTAAAGTAAATATTCATAACTCTCTAAAAAAGGTTCTTTCTTTAATAGCTGAGGGCTAGGCTCATTCTTAAGGTATTTATCTAAGAAAGCAATCCCATAGTCATTTATCAATTTGACATTAGTATTTGATTCAGCACATTGAGGAATAGTTGAATATCTTCTACAAGCAGTATTAGTCCAAGCCATATGGCCTGCTCCATTAAGTTTAAGAAAAAACTTCGGTGGATTAGATTGTGCGTATGCTCCATTTTCTCCTTCAATATAAGGAGTTATTCCTATATCAAGATTCCCTCCTTGATACATAACTGGAACATTTACATCACTCAAAGTTGATTTTTCTAAAAATGGCTGTATAAAAGGGGAAAACATAAGAGCAACTTTTATTCTATTATCTTTCCAGCTATCCCATCCACCAACTACTCCAAATGCAGTATATCCACCAAGAGAATGACCACTCATACCGATTTTATTTTCATCTAAAGTTCCATGAAAAACAGAGTCAGCTTGTGAATTTAATTTAAGCATTTCATCAATAACTAATTTAACATCCTCTTTCCTATTTTCATAATAAGAATCATCCCATAATTCAGGATTCCTAAAACCTCCAAGACTAAACTCTCCAAGCTGCTCGCCATCAGGATATATACTACAACCAGCATCCTTGTGGTCAGGAGCTACAACTACATATCCTTGCCTTGCCAATTCTTCAGTAAAGAAAACAGTCTGTACACCACATCCACCAAAACCATGTGAAAATACTATTAAAGGAAATGGCCCACAATTTAAAGGTTCACCATCAAAAGCATTTTCACCTACAGCCCCTCCACTTCCATAACTATAGGAGGACATATCATCATTTGTAGGATACCAAACTGCAGTAATAAATTTTTTATTTGACTCTTGTAATTCCAAAATCATATACCCAACATTAAAAGGTTTACTACAACCAGTTTTATCCTGGGTAATAGGCTCATTTATAATACTGCTGTCTGTATTTTTATCAATAATCCTATCTTTTATTCTACCTTGCCTATTTATATTCCCACAAGCTGATAAAATGATTAAAATAAGGATTATAGCTAAAATCTTTATTTTCATACAATTTTTCACTTTAGTAAGATATTTAAAACTTTCGTAGACTTTACACAAAATAAATATGTTTTTTGACTAATTTTTTAATAACTTTTTATGGTAGCTTATTTGATATTCATTCTACAATAGAACTCGACTAGCGAAAGGTTTATTAATATAAAACTAATGTTTCTTATTATGGACAGAGAAAAATTTAGAAAAATGAAAAGAACTGATCCTTTAAGGATAACAGGAGTTATTATTGCAGTTATAGGTCTATTATTAGCTTTTTTGTTAAGGAGAAGGGGCATTGGATTAGTTATCCTAATTGTAGGTATAATAATTATTATCTTGGCAAGAAGAAAAATTAAGGCAAATTTAGGTTCTTAAAATATTTGTAAAAAACTAACCGAAAAGTATTTATAACATTAATATTTTAAATATAATAGGGGAACACAATATAATGATAGAACTTGGCGGGAACATAAAATTAATTAATTTTGAAGAACTAGAGCCAGCTTTATTAATTGTAGTAAAAAAGATGGTTGGCAATTACACAAAAAAGATTTCTGAAACCTTAAAAGATTTTAAAAGCATAGAAGTAACGCTAAACAAGGAAGAATCAAATAAAATAGAAGTTAAAGTTGAAGCAGATAAAATTCATCAGTCAGAAGCCAAAGACAAGAATTTGTTTTTTGCTTTAGATGCTGCCCTAAATCAGATTTTAAATCAATAGGTTTATAAATCAAATTTTTCTAATAAAATAAAATGTCAAAAAGAACTGGTAGTGCAAGAAGAAAAACTCGTTATAAGTTTCAAAAAAAAAGTTCAGAACGAGGAAAAATTAGTATTCAGAAATATCTCCAAACATTTAAAGAAGGAGAAAAAGTTTTACTTAAATTGGAACCATCTATTCATGAAGGAATGTACTTCAGGAGATATCATGGAAAAATAGGTGTTATAAGAAAAAAAAGAGGACTTTGTTATGAAACCTTAATAAAAGACAATAATAAGGAAAAGCTATTAATCATACATCCTATCCATTTAACCAAGATTGTTAGTAGAAATATTAATAAATAGACAAATATTTATTCTTTAATACTAAAATGGCAAATATAGAAACAATCAATGAAAGACCAATCACTCTAGTTGAGACTAGGGAAATATTGGAAAAAATAGAAAAACGCGACAAAACCCTAAATGAAAAATCAATCAAGACTAGAGAATATATTAACAAATTAGTAAAGAAAACAACCAATATTAAAGAATTACAGGAGAAATTAGAGAAAGTAGGAGTAGCAAGATTAAAACCACGTCATATTATCAAGATAATAGATGTTTACCCAAAAGATATGGATAGTTTAAAAACAATTATAAGCGGAGAGAATATAACATTGAAGCAGGAAGATTTGAAAAAGGTATTAGAATGCTTGAAATAATTCATGAAAATAGAGATAAGAGAGGAACGTGCAATTGTATTGGATTTCCTCCCGAATGGCTACCCATTCGACACAAGACCAATGCATCAGAAGACATCCATAGCTCAAGCTCTCGGAAAAGAACATTTTATTCTTCTTGAATTAGTCCCAAAAAAAGGAATTTTTTTACAACCATACGAAGAAGTTTACGTTGGAGAAGGCAAGAGAGATAAAATACATCATGTTATTGGTAAGATTCCAATAGAAAAACTAACAGAAACTGCAAAAGGGGAACTGACTTTTGGAGTTAAAGATTTAGTAGAGAAAAATGAAAAGAAATTTGTCAGTTTTTTTAATACTGCCTCACCAATAAACACAAGGAGACATCAGCTAGAATTACTCCCGGGCGTAGGAAAAAAGCACATGGAGGAAATATTGGAAGCAAGAAAAGAAAGGCCCTTTGAGAGTTTTGAAGATATTAAAAAAAGAATAAGGCTCCTGCCAGATCCTAAAAATCTCATAATCAAAAAGATAATAGTTGATATTAAAGGGGAAGATAAGCATAAATTGTTTCAGTAAGTTTTTTAAAGGGAAATTTTTCTATATCTTAACATGGTAGAAGAAGTTAAACAAATCATAAGAATAATCAACTCTGATATAAAAGGAGATAAACAGGTTTATGATGCTTTAACTAAGATTACAGGCGTTAGTCACTCTTTTTCTTCAGCCATTTGCAATACAATGCACCTGGAAAAATACAAAAAAGTAGGTACATTAACACCTGATGAGGTAAAAAAAATTGAAGATATAATCAAAAATCCATTAAAATATAATATACCTAATTATTTGCTTAATAGGAGAAGAGACCCCGATACCGGCCAAGATACTCATATTATTTCAGCAGATTTAAGGCTTACAAGGGAATTTGATATTAAAAAATTAAAAAGAATAAAAGCTTACAAGGGTATAAGGCATGCTTTGGGTTTACCAGTTCGTGGTCAAAAAACAAGATCTCACTTCAGAAAGGGAAGATCTGTTGGGGTGTCGAAAAAGAAAGTAGCAGCTCAAAAAGCGGCAGCAGCTTCAAAAGAAACCAAAAAGGAGGGTAAGAAATAATGGGTGACCCTAAAAAATTAAAGAAAAAATATTCAGCACCTCCACACCCATGGCAGGCTTCAAGAATCTTAGAAGAGAGAGAAATTATTGAAGGATATGGTTTAAAAAATAAGAAAGAAATCTGGAAAGCGACATCCTTTCTAAGAAAAATTAAAAATCAAGCAAAAATTTTAATAGCCTCAACATCACAACAAGGAAAAAAAGAAGAGCAGCAATTGTTACAAAAATTACAAAAGCTTAATCTTTTAACTAAAGAATCCAGAATTGAAGATGTTTTAAATCTTCAAACAAACAATATACTAGATAGAAGATTGCAAACACAGGTGTTTAAGCAAGGTTTAGCCAGAACGCCAAGACAATCTCGTCAATTCATTAAACATGGCCACATATCAGTTTCAGGTCATGGAGTTAACATACCATCGTATTTATTAAATTCCGAAGAGGAATCACAAATAACTTTCTCTCCTTCATCAGCCTTCAAAGATGAGGAACATCCTGAAAGGAAAATTGAAAAAAAAGAAAAATCCAAATTAGTAAAACCATTAAAGAAAGAAACAGATAAATCAGAACCAAAACAAGCTTCTTCGGAAAGTAAGGACAAACCCTCGGCCCAAGAAGAGAAACCCAAAAAAGAAACAAAAAAAGCAAAAACCAAAGAATCAAAGAAGAAACGTTATCAATAAACAATAGTTTTATAAATAGCGAATCAGTTTCATTACCAAAAATAATAATGGAGGAATTAAAAATAAATGAGAGAAAATAGAGATATAAAATGGGGCATAGCGCATATTTATGCCAGTTATAATAATACAATAATCCACATATTATTTTAGTTAAGGCTAAAATAAGTGGTTAACAGATATAACTGGTTCTGAAACTTTAGGAAAAGCCTCTGGTGGTATGGTCGTAAAAGCCCATAGATTAGAATCTTCACCTACAGCTGCAATAAATGCATCTAAAATAGCTGCAGAAACAGCAATGGAAAAAGGTATCAACGGTATTCATATAAAAATTAGGGCTGCTGGTGGTCATAATGGAGCAACAGCTCCTGGCCCTGGAGCGCAAGCAGCAATAAGAGCTTTATCTAGAATGGGTTTAGCTATTGGGAACATAGAAGATGTTACTGGTATTCCTACAGATAGATGTAGAAAAAAAGGCGGACGACGAGGTAGAAGAGTTTAATCCTTCTATTTGTCCATATTATTCTTTCATATAAATTTATGCTCAATAAATAAGTCAAAACGTGTTCTACTTTGTGTAAATAAGTATAACATTATTGTTCTTTTTTTATTAAATACTTTTTATGATGCCAGATTAGGATATTATGGATTTTATAATTACTAATAAATGGTAACAATAGAAAGATTTTTAAAGATAATATAACTTGTGTAATCATGATAGGGTTTAAATCCAAATTAAGAACATTTGAAGAGAAATATAGATATTTGAGTAGAGTTATCCCTGCTCATGGGCTTGCTAATTATGAAAGATTAAAAGAACATTTTCAAGAATTATATGGTGAATTTGGAAGAATATCTCCAAATTCAACTCTAGAAATTGGCACTTCAGATTTAATGAAGATAGCTTTAGCAGCAAGTTTTGGAGGTAAGGGAAAAGCTATAACTTTAGATGAACATGTTGAAAAAACCTTAGAAAGACTATCACGAAAACCTATCCTAAGAAATATTTCTGCTGAAAGAAATGATTTTAGGAATGTGGATATTGGACAAAGAGAATGTGATGCAGTTATTTTTGAAAATGTAATGGATTTAATCGCTTATGATAAAGGAATTGCGCACAATATAATTTATGATAAAATTGTTCAAGCTGTAAAACCATCTGGAATTTTAGTAGTATCTTCAAATCTTTATTATAGAGAAGATGGTAGTCAATGTTTAAGCAGAGGCGAAGGTTGTTACACAACAATTCAAGATGAATTGGCTAAAAGAAAAGATGTAATATTTAGAAAAAAGATAGAGGGAAATTGTGTACTACCAATCCAACATGCAAGTTCTTATGTGTTTAAGAAACTATAAAAGTTTTTAATTTTCTTGGAACAAGATTGTTAGGTTCGGTGTAAACGAGCAGATATGAATTTCACTCGAGTCACTAATATAGTTTAACGGTACGATTTTTGTCTTTTCGCCCTTGCCTTAGAATCATTAGGTTTGTAAGCTTCTTTAAATCTAACATCAGCTATTAACAAATGTCTGTCATAATTTAAAAATACTTTTTTTAATGATGGTTGGAACTGAGATAATGCCCTGGCTATTGCTAATCTAGAAGCCTCAGCTTGTGACATCTGCCCACCACCCTCAACATTAATTGATATATTAACTTTTTTTGAAATATCTTCTGCTAATATTAAAGGTTCCATTATTTTAGTTCTGTATAAATCAGTAGAGTAATTATCTAATAAAACAGAATTTATCCTGATTATTCCTTTTCCTTCAGTTAAAGTTGCTCTAGCTATAGCTGTTTTTCTTTTTCCTGTTGTGTTTATTATTTTCATTTTTTAAGTAAACTACATAACTCCCCTAATGTAATATATTTTAAGTTTTGTAATTTTGACACATTCGCTTTTTCTATAGTCTCTGTTTTTTCATTTTTAAATTCTTCTGGAATACTTAAATAACACCTTATTCTTTTTAAAGCTGCTCTTCCTTTTTCTTTTTTATATGGCAGCATTCCACGAATAATCCTTTTTAATAATAAATTTGGTTTTTTTGGTAAAAATGGACCATGAAAAGGTTCTCCTCTATCTGCTTGCGCCTTAAATTTTTCATGAATAATCTTTTTTGCGCCAGTTAAAATAGATAATTCAGAGTTTAATATTATTATCTCTTCTCCCAATATTGCTTTCTTAGCTACTTCTGAAGCTAATCTTCCTACAATTAAATTTTTAGCGTTTATTATCATATTTTTCTTTTCCGATGCTTTCTTTTAGAAAGGCTCATTTTAACCTATTATCCTCAATTTTGATCCTTTAGGATTTTGTTTTATTAATTCTTGGATTGTTAAAGCTTTACCTTTTTCATTAATTTTATTTAAGGCTTGTTCTGAAAACTGGAAAGCTGCTATTGTTATTTTTTTATCTAATTCACCAGAGGCTAAAACTTTTCCAGGAACAATAATAGACTCGTTATCTTTGCAAACCCTATTTATCTTTTCTAAGTTAACTATCCTTCTCTTTCTTGTTGGTCTTTCTAATTCTTCTGCAATCCTTTTCCAAATATTAACCTTCTGTTTATATGAAAGTTGTTTTAATTCATAAATTAAATTGATTAGTTCTGGATTTTCAGGACCGGTTCTTTTTGTCATTTTTTGTTAATCAATATTTTTCACAATAATAAATATTTCTTGGATGATATCCTAGCCTTTCTCTCAATAGTCCTAACAGAATATTTGGACCATAGTCTTTATGTAGTTTTTTAATTAATCTTGGAATAACTATTGGCGCAATCTGATCTACAATTTGTCTTTCTAATGATTTTTTTTCTGCCATTTTTTGAATTATTTTTTATTTTTATTAGATAAGAAACTACGTTTCTTATAATTTTCCTTTAATAAATATCTGCAAAAATAGTAGAAATTAAATCTCTACTAATGCGCCTTTTTTCTTTTCTGAGGTTGATAACGGTAAAACCCCTATTTCCTAAGAAAAGCTCTTAGCTCGCAGAGTTTTAAGGAATATTTCTTTAATTACGGTTTATAAAGTTTGCGGGGAACAGGATTCGAATTCGCAGAACCATTTTAAGAAAAGCGTTCACGGAAAAGTTTTTTTCCAGAAGCTTTTTTTCAAAAAGGCTCTCCTGCGTAGGCACTAAGCCACATGGTCCTTAGCCTGGCAGATTTTGAAAAATCTCATGCCCGTTAAGTCGAGTTTTATTTCCGAGGTTTCTTCCTAAGAAATCTCTTTGACCACTCCGGCATCCCCGCATATAAGAACATAGATTTTATCTTCTTTTAAATTTTATCATCGCCTAACAAAAAGAATAAACTTTTTTATTTTAGTTTTTTTATTTCACTTTCAAAAGAATCCAGTTTTTCTTCAAAGATTTTTACTGCTTCTTTAAAAATTTCCTTTGCTTCTAACTGACCCCAGCTTTCTAATGAAAAATCAAAAGAATCCTTTTCATGTTCTACTTCTATTATATCATTATTAACATTTTTGCAAGCATCAATTAATTCCGGTGTATTTATTAATTTAGGATCTATTTTTCCTGTTTTATCAAATATAACAGAAGGGTATTTTTCTTTAAATTCTCCAGGATCTTTCTTCTTTACATTAATTTTTGGAGTATAACCATAATATGCTAGTCCAGGAATAAATTTTGAATGTTGTTTTCCTCTGCCTAATACTGCTTTAGCTTCTAATTCCAATTCCTGATCTTTTAACAATTTAACTATCAATATTTTTGGATAAACTGGTTGAACTTTTGGATCCTGAGACTGTAAATCAGATGCATATACATTAGCAGGTCCCTTTATTTTCAATTTAAAATTCAAGAAAACCCTGGGATCATGTTCATTCTTTGCTTCTTCTGAAAATACATAAGACTTTAAATCAGTTTTTAAAGGCACCAAACCTAATCTTAAGGCAATCATCTCATCATATAAAGCTGAAGAATTTTTAATAAAAGAGATTTCTTCTATTGCTAATGTTGGAACTTCCTCTGTTATTAATCTTCTTAAAGTATTTACAAATACGTGATTAGTTCCTGTTATCCTAAAATTAAGACTATTTTTATCTTGAGAAAGAATTTTTAGTTCCATTATTTGAATTTCTTTATAGATACATTTATAAATTTTACTTTTTTATAAGCGTCGGGGGTTGTTTAAAATGAAATATAATCCTGAAAAAATACTCGCAGATTTAGATGGGATTGGTGCTCCTCTTTGGATAAAAAAAAGTATTGAAGACTTGGC
Organism: Candidatus Woesearchaeota archaeon; assembly: GCA_964432435.1. Taxonomy (GTDB): domain Archaea; phylum Nanobdellota; class Nanobdellia; order SCGC-AAA011-G17; family JACPIM01; genus JACPIM01. The sequence goes on from CAYSNL010000006.1 coordinate 14,610, forward strand.
TAGACTGCCTAATAGACTGTCTAATGATCAAGGAATAGCTTTATGTCTTGGCTTTATTGTTAGAAGCATTTATGAAGTTACTTCTGATGCGGAGAATAGCCCATTAAGTAATAGGGATAAAGAACAAGTTGAAGCTCTTACAGAAAGTTCTAGGTATCTAAAAGGTGTTTTATCAGAATAATCATTAATAAAGAGTAAGCAACATTTATAAACAAAAAATATTAAAAGTTTAATATGGATTTTAAAGATTTTGATTTCGGCGATTGGGTATTATTTTTTGGAATTATTGTATTACTAATCATCCTACTAATAAGCTTTTTTAAATAAAAATGAACAAACTTAATCCAGTTATAATTATTAAATAATTGATAATACCTATTAGATGTTTCTAAATAGAAAAGTTTATATACAATCTAATCTTTATATTTTTATGCAAATCAGAAGCTATCAAAATGAATTAATGTTTAGATTAGATACTAAATATATACAGAAACTTTTTAAGAATTTATTAATAAACTTCAAAAATTCAACCAAGGCAGGTAAATTTTTAGATATACCACCTTCTTCTTTTAGGGGCTATAAAAATGGTTATTTTTCTTCTATGCCAGAAAGATTAGTTAAAAAATTAATTAGCTTGAAAGTAATACAAAAAAATCAATTTAAAAGATGTATTATTTATTCTTATTATAGGGATGAACAAAATAATAAAATATTAGAAATGGGGAGACAAACCAGACATAAAAAATTAAAAAAATGGAAGAAAGAAATACCGCCCCTAAAAGAGATTTTAAATAGAAATTATTTAGATTTTGAAAAATGGTTTTTTGCATATCAAAAATTAATCAATTTTGGAGCAAGAAAATTTAATTATATCAAAAATAAAAATGACTTCTTACAAGTTAGCTATACAACACATTCGATTAATATAAAAAAAGAGTTTGTTCTTAAATTTCCAAAAAAAATTAAGATTGATGATGAATTTCTTTATTTTTTCGGTTTATGGGTTGGGGACAAGGCCGGAGGAAAAAGATTTGGTATAATGAATAAAGAACAAAAAATAGTTTCTTTTACAAAAAATTATCTAATAAAACAGTACCAAATTCCGGAAAGCATTTTATACATTGGTAAAGGAAAAGACTTACCAAAAAATAGAAATTTTGATAAAGTTGTTAAGATAAATAACAAACAAACAGGCTATGCATTCTCTACACATATTACGAACGGAATTCTAGCCTCATTCTTTTATTATTTAGAATCAAATCTAAATGAGTTTCTTTATACAATTGAGGATTTTAATATTTTTTTTGCGGGTTTATTCGATGCAGAAGGCAATATATCTCTTGAAGACTCGTGTTTCCGGTGGGCATGTAAAAATAAGATTTTAATCCCAATATTCAGGGAGCACCTAAAAAGGTTGGATTTATTCAATAGATATGATGGATGTAATCTTGTAACTTATAATAAAAAAGAATTTGAAAATAGAATTCTTCCTTATTTGATCCATCCCAAAAAGATTAATAATTCAAATTTGGTCTGTCTTGGAAAAGGAAGTTTAGAAAAAAGGTTTGCGGATATCATTAACATAGTAAGAAATAATCAAGGAGTAACCAATAAGGAATTAGCGAAAGTTTTAAAAAGGAAAAAAAGTTATGCTCAAATAAAGTTTTTAGAGAAACTTGGATATATTTATTTAAAAAATTACCCTAAGCAGATATTTTTAAAAAATATGAAATAATTAATATATAAGGAGTGATTAAGATTATTATACCCATCAGATGTTATTCGTGTGGAAAGCCAGTAGCTCATTTATGGGAACAATACAATGAAGAAATAAAAAAAGGGAAAAATAAAAAAGAAGTTTTAGATGGATTGGGACTTAAAAGATATTGCTGCAGAGCATTATTCTTAGGTCATGTTGATCTTATTGATACAATAGCAAAATTCAAAAAAGCATAAAACTCTTTTCTTTATTTCCCGTAAACACTTCTATATTATATCATCCACTCATTTAAAAATCTACCTTCTACATTTTCTCTTTCACAATCTCTGCATATATATGGATCACTTTTTGCTGATTTCATAATTGAATTACCACATAAAATACAAATCTTCTTTTTGTTCATTATATAATTCCTCCTGTTATTTAATCAGAATAAAATGCAACAATACGCTTTTTCTTGTCAGCTATTTTTATGGCCTCTGCCTCACTAAAAAACCTTACCTTATTTTTTAATTCTTCATTAGTTTCGTTTTCAATCTGTAAGCTAAGCATTTTCACCTCCTAAGATTCATTATATCCATTCATAAATGCCTCTTCCCTATCTGAAATCTCATCATCCTCTAATAATTCTTCAACATAATCTTCATCATAAATATCATAATCCTCTTCATATTCCAATTGGTCTTTTTTCTTTTTCATAATCCCCCCATTAGATTTTTCCTTCTATCTTTCAACACAACAAAATTTATATACTAATATATACTTTACTTATATGAAAAATATAGAGTATATATTAAACATAGGGGGGATATACTTGGAAGTTAGAAAATTAATAAAATTTGGGAACTCATCTCATGTAATATCCATACCAGCATCATGGCTAAAAAAAAATAATCTAAATAAAGGGGACATAGTTTACTTTAAAGAAAATAATGGTAATGAACTTGTATTGACACCAGAAATAAAGAAAGAAGAAAAAATACCAAAAATAGCCGTTATATCTGCCAAAGATAAAACGGTATTGCAAATCCATAGAGAAATTCTTAGAGCATATATAAATAATTATGATACAATAAAAATTAATGGAAAAGAATTAAATAATATTTCAGAAAAGATTAGAGATATTTTAAATAATTTAGTCGCTGTAGAGATAATGGAGATGACAGGAAGTGAAATAGTGGCAAAGGATTTTCTAGCTGTTGAGGATTCTTCCATAGAAAAAATAATTAGGAGGATAGATACCATAATAAGAGCTATGTTTGAAGAAATTAATTTTTCAAAAAAAAGTGAAATATGTGTTAGTATAAATAATAGGGATAAAGATGTTAATAGACTTACTTTTTTGACTTTTAGGGTAATTAAAAAAGCCCAAATGAATCCAGAAGTTTTAGATATCTTGAATCTGAAAGAAAAAGATTTGCTTTATTACTGGGTTATGTCGATGTCCTTAGAAAAAATAGCAGATGATTTAAAAAGGGCTATTCAATTTAATAGAACCCCGAATATTGGTAAAATGGTTAGGACTGATATAACGAAGATATATGAAAAAATTAAAAGTAATTACCGCAAAGTTATGCAAGCCCATTATAATAAGCAAATGGAGTTATCTATCCAGGTTGCAGACGATAGGAGACAAGATTTATTGGAATGTAACCGATTTGGTGAGAAATATCATGATATATATGGAAATAGAGTAATAGATGAATTCAAAGATATGATTACCCATATAGGTGATATTGCAAGGATTATTTATATAAATGAAGAACAGATAAAAGGATTAGCACATGGAAAGTAAAGAGTATTATGCCAGATTGCTTAGTATAAACCCTAGATATATAGGGGATCTAAACGAAAGTAGTTTATCTGATCCTTCAAGAACCACCACTCCTAATCATTTTGGTCTAGTTAATAAAGTAATAATCCCTGTTATTGGAAGACAGCAAATTATTTTAGTTGAAAAAAAATCTACTCCTGAAGTAAGATTAAAAAGAGGGCATGAGAATATTGATATATATGAAGCAACAGTACTTAAAGTGCTGAATTCTGCTATACCACAACGGGTCCATAGAATGACCCACTACGTTGTTCCTACTTTTTGTGAACATAGGGTAGATACAGATAGAGCAATAGTAACTCATTATATCCCCGCCAGATCATTTACCTCTCGGCTTGATGAATTAGATGAGATGTTAAATAAGAGTAAAGAAGATGCGTATATAGAAAAACTAAATAATGTTAAGAACGCGTATATACTTTTAGCCTTTAGGGCACTTGCCGAATTTCAATATGATTTAAGGGAAAAATTAGTTCTAACAATAAATGAAGAATTACAAAAATCCAAAACCTCGTATGAAACTATGGGTTTAAAGGTACTAGAGAAAATTTTTGACCCGCGTGTGCAAGAAAATTATTACTGTAGGAAGATAATAGAAAACCTTAGATCATTACTTGAAGAATTTAATATAAAATCGACAGATGATTGTATTAAAAGACTGAATGAAACAAACTGTTCTGGTAAATCTCCTCTTGCTCCTTTTAATGAACTAGAAAAAATCGCAGAAGGCCATTACATCACTTCAGATTTTAGACCTGCAAATCTTAGATTAATTATTGAATCAGCATTAGGAGATGATATTGCTAGATACTTAAAGACCATCACAACTGAGCAAGATGATATAGAGGTAATGGAAAAAATAACAGAGAGAGGAAAAGTTGGCATAGTGGACCTAAGTGACCTAAGGATCGGCCCATCACTATTTGATTTTGTAGATCTTGCTGAAAGTCATGAGTTAAGATTGAGAGAACAAAGCGTACGAAAGGGTCTTAGGTATTTTTCTAATCAAATGTATAGGCTGGATGAAAATCAGACTGGACATCCTGATTCACTTTTTGCTGAGAGTTTAGATGAATATGATTTGCATAATATATATAAAGCAGTAAGGAATGCTGCTAAAACAAATTCTGAAACTGAAAAAAGACACTATTTAAAAAGTTTAAGGGGTAGTATCTCAAGAAGGAGGGACTTAGAGGAGTTTAGGAGAATAATAAGGGGACCATTGGAGAGTATGATTAATAAATTAGAGACGAACCATAGATTTATACCGGGATTTCTACCAGGTAAACCCCAGCATTCAAATTCTAGAAATAGAAGAGAACCCGATGGAAAAAATAATCCCAAAGCAGTATCCGCTTAATTACAAAACCTTTAAAAATTAGCTTTCTATATTCTATATTTATGGCAATTAGACAACCAATAATTCTACTATGTGGGCATGTAGATCATGGAAAAAGTAGCATATTAGAAAAAATTAGAGAGATCTCTATCACAAAACACGAAGCAGGAGGTATTACCCAAACATTAAAATCCTACAATCTTCCACTAAAGCAAATAAAGAAAATTTCCGGTCATCTCATAGATAAATTAAATATAAAAATAACTGTTCCCGGAATGCTTTTTTTGGACTCGCCAGGTCATGCTGCTTTTAATAATTTAAGAAAAAGAGGAGGGAATTTAGCAGATATTGCTATTTTAGTCATAGACATAAAAGAAGGGTTAATGCCCCAAACAGTAGAGTCAATAGAAATACTGAAAAGTTACAAAACACCATTTATAATAGCATTAAACAAAATAGATGCCTTGTCTGGTTGGCATAATAAGGATATAAATCTAATAAAAAATATTAATTCTCAACAAGAACAAGTAATAAAAGAAATTGAAACTAAATTATATAAAACAGTTGAAAAATTAGCTGAGCGAAGTCTAAATTCAGATAGGTTTGATAGAATAGATGATTATACAAAACAAATAGCAATAATCCCATGTAGTGCTAAAACCGGAGAGGGTATACCAGAATTATTAATGGTTCTTACAGGTTTAACACAAAGATATTTAGAACAAGAATTAAAACTGGAAATTTCAGGCCAGGCAAAAGGTATAATTCTCGAAATAAAAGAAGAAAAAGGTTTAGGAAAAATTCTAGACATAGTAATTTATGATGGCACGATAAAAAAATCTGATAAAATAGCGATTGCAACCTTATCAGATCCAGTTATAACAAAAGTTAAGGGATTATTTATAGAAGAAAAAGGAAAGTTAGTCCCAAAAGAGGAAGTTACAGCAGCTCAAGGAGTGATAATATCTGCACCAGATCTAGATAATATAATCTCTGGAATGCCAATTTTTACAATAAAAGATGAAACAGATTTAGAGAAAATAAGAGAAGAGTTTAAAGAAGAACTAAGTGAGGTGTTAATAGATACGGACAAAGAAGGGATTATATTAAAGGCAGACACTTTAGGTTCATTAGAGGCACTAATAAACCTGCTTAAACCTAAAGACATTAAAATAAAAAAAGCTGGTATTGGCAATATAACTAAAAAAGATATTTCAGAAGCAAAATCAGAAAAAGAAGAGAAGAATAGAGTAATACTTGGTTTTAATGTAGATAATTTCGAAACAACAGAAATAAAAATAATTACAAATAATGTAATTTACAAGATAATTGAAGATTATGAATCCTGGTTATTGGATTTAAAAAAACAGCAAGAAGCTAAACAGCTAGAAAACATAGTTTATCCAGTAAAAATACAAATACTTCGTGGATGTATATTCAGGCAATCAAACCCAGCCATTGTCGGGGTAAGAGTAATATCTGGCATTTTAAAAAATGACATCCCCTTGATGAAGGAAGATGGCTCTAAATGTAGTGAGGTAAAAAGTATGCAAAGTGAAGGCAAAAACATCCAAAAAGCTGAAAGAAACCAAGAAGTTGCAATTTCTATTCCTCATACTACTGTTGGTCGTCAAATTTTTGAAGACACGATACTCTATTCAGACCTTAAAGAGGAAGACTTTATAAAGTTAAAAAAATTGAAAAAGTTTTTAAAGCCTGATGAAATTGAAATCATAAAAGAAATAGCAGTAATAAAAAGAAAAAACAATCCGTTATGGGGGGTTTAAATGGCTATCAGTCCAACTTTAAAAGATCATGGAATTAGAGAGGTAGTGAAAAAAGAAGCAGCTAAGATCTTTGTCGTGGAGTATGACGGGAGAACAGATCCTAAGCTAGCAATCAACCAGTTAAATGGTTTAGAAAGGCGAGTAAGAGTGGAAGTACATGAAGCTGTAGGATACATATCAGATTTAAAAGGACTCATCATAAGGGAGAGTGGTATCAATCAAAGAATAGATTGGAGAGAAAGAATTAAAGGGTATTTAGATAGAGCATACTGTTATATAAGGTATTTGCTTAGAGAATAAAAATGTCAGAATTAAAATTAGTCATTAACGATCCAAAAACAGGAAAAAGTTATCCTAAACTATTTGATCTAGATTTATCTGGAAATAAAATAGGAGATAAAATACAAGGAGATCAACTTAATTTAAAGGGGTATGAACTAGAAATAACCGGCGGTTCAGATACAGCTGGTTTTCCAATGAGATCAGATATTGACACTTCAACTAGAAAGAGGGCTTTACTAACTTCTGGTCCAGGTATAAGAAGAAAAGAAATAAAAAAGACAGAAGGGGCCAGAGTAAGAAAAGCAGTTAGAGGAAATACAATAAGTAACCAAATAATTCAAGTTAATTTGAAAATCACAAAATCTGGTTCTGAAGATTTAGAAAAAGCACTAAGCATTGAAAAAAAGGAAGTGGCTAAAGAAGAGTGATAGGAGACAAAATGAATGGAAGATTATTTTACATAAAACTAACACAAAGTGAAATGTATGATTTAATGAATACAGCCAATATTAAACACCACATCCTTTATGATTCGGGGGCTAGAGTTGCAGTGGAAATTACAGCCGAAGTTGAAGAAGCACCTCTACTTTCAGAAGTAGGTCCGTATGATGTAATCTTAGATACTAGCTATATTGAAGAATATTTATCCGGTAGAGCAAAACCTATCCAAAATTTAGAAGAAATAACATCTGTTCCTTGTGTAACTGGTTTTGAAGTACAGGAATTAATTGGTGACGATTACCTAGGAGTAAGGCAATCATTGGTTGCTTTAAGAGATGCTAAAAAAGTTCTTGAGGATAAAGTTAGAGAAATAAGAAAAGAATGTTTAAAAACAAAACTTGTTCAACCGTTAGGGGAAGTACCTCGCCAAGAAATAACTAGTTTAATTTTTTAATTCTTTAATAGTTATTGTAAATTGACCAGGCATTCTAGGTCTTGCTTTATTTAAAGCAGATCTAGCAATATTTAGATTTTCTTTATCAGCGTATACTGAGAAAACTGCCTGTTTTTTATTAACTTTGGCAGCTAAACCTATAGGTTTACCAAATGCTTTTTGCATACCTTTTTGCATTCTATCAGCACCTGCTCCCGCTATCATTTTGTTTTCTCTTAAGATTTGATGAGGATAGACCCTTAAAACAAATAAGTAATTCATTCCTAAAGATTCATGTAACTGCCTATTGACTATCATCCTGCAACTTTCAAGTGCGTTATGTCTTATCTGTATATCCTTATTCGATACCAAATCAATAACATAACTAAATTTTTTTGTTATATCACCCATAGAATACCTAACAATTTTATTTTGTGGAACCGCTTTTATGAAACTTTTACTTTTTACTTTAGACTTCCTAGTATATGGCCTTTTTACTTTACTGTAGCAATGTCCCTTTCTTAATCCTGCCATTTTATTCTATCTCCACCTTTTGAGCGATTGATTGGCCAGGCATACCCTTTTCAAAAATTGCCCTCACACAACCATTATTACCATGCATATTGCTTATTCTCCCCTTTATTTCTTTTCCTGCAGGACTTTTCCAAACTACACCCTTTCCTAATAATGTTTTAGCCTGATCTCTTTTTTTAATTCCATCTATTTTAATGATCATATGATTATCATACTTAGTGTGTTTTCCACCGCGAAAATTAACAATAATACCTTTCATAACTAGAAAAATTAAAAATTTGATTTATAAAGATTACGGTAAACTCTAGTTGATTTCCCAGCCATTCTCAAGAACAACCATTTTTCTGTCCTTTAATTCTCTAAAAAATGGTTCTGGTTGGATTACACCTTCTGGAGCAAAACTTCCCCTTTCCTTTATTACTCCTTCCTTTATCATCTGAGCCATTATACTAGCAGGCATACCTGTATCAATATTACATCCTGCCTCTTCCCATCCTTTTACTGTTGGAACAATGCATTCCATCAAAATTCTTTTATCTTTCCCACCTTTTTTCCCTTCAACTTTTACCCAAAGATCTTCTGTTTCTTTATATCCTTCCGGGATCTTAATCTTTTTTAAAACTTCAGTTAAAAAATCAATTGGCCTTATTTTAATACCACCAAAACTCATTTCTTCTTTACCACCTAATCCAAGTTCTATCATTGACATTATTTTTTCAAAAGAATGTTGAGGAAAACCAGCATAGAACCTTATATTTTTTACACCTTTGTCCTTAAAATAATGATAAAAAGTAAAAGTTTCAGGATGCCTTACAAAAAAGCATTTTTGTTTTCCAACTTTTCTATGATGATCCACAATTACCGAATCAAGTGGTTTTTTTACTACAAACTTGCTACTTTCAACTATAGGCGCTGGGTCTGTGAACTCTTCTATTATGCTTTTGATCGAGAAAGGGACTACAAACTGTTTTATATTAGAGTTCCACTCAAAACCAACTTCTATTGATTTTATTGTATCTAATTTTTGTGCTGCATGTCTTAACATTACATTACCGACGCCAGGAACAGAGCCACAACCAGTTATGCATATCAAATCTTTATTTTTTAAAACAGGACCAAGAGCAAGTTGCTTTTTTGTCATCCAAATCTCTGAACCTAAATCTATGCAACTTACTTTTGATTTTATACATGCATTTAATGTATATAGATTCCAGTCTCCTTCCATACAGTTCACAACAATATTAGCTCCTGCCTTTTTAATTAGCCTTAAAGCATTATTAATGTCTCGTATATCAACATAAGCAAAATTGCATTTATCATATTTTTTTAACAATGATAAAATCTTTGATTTGTCCCTCCCACACAATAAAACAGAATAGCCATTTTCCAGAAGATCCTTTGAAACTATCCTGCCCTGCATACCTGTAGCGCCGAGGACAATAAAATCAAATTTCATATAAAAAATAGAACTTCCCAACCTTAAAAATCTAACGCCTCTAATAATTCACACTAATTTTTACATCTTTTCCGAATAAGCTTTTCAAATCTTCAAAAATATGCTCTTTAATGAAAACGTGTTTAGGTATCCTTCTTTTAGTGATTTCATTTTCAAGTTCAACTAAACTGCTTTTACTAAATTTGCCTAAATGACCATTCTTATCCATTTTGCTTTTTGTTATCACTTTTTCTTTAGCATCTATATCTTCGATGATAAAAATATTATCATCTAATAAATATATTTCACCAAATTTATCACCATACTTAAATCTAATCTTAGCCCTTTCTAATTCTCTTCCTCTTTTTCTCTGTATATATTCAGTCATAGCACCTATGAATACAGATCCAATTCTCCTAATCTTCTCAATTTCTTGTTTACTTATTCTCTTAGCATCATAGTCCTTCTTAGCTTTTATTACTTCTTTCAAAATTCCTAAAAACCTTTCAGATAAAACTCCCTTTTTAACCAATTCTTTAAGTCCTTTGACAGGTTCTCCATTAATGGATTCTAAACTTAAAACATCTTTAGCCACTTTAATACAGGTATCATATAATTCTTCTATAATAGCTGCTTCTGTTTTTTTCTCTATTTGGCTAAATAATCTCTTAATTCTTTTCATATAAGAGTCAGCATCTTTCAGTAATTTATCTACTTCCGTTCCACTTATGTCTTTAATCTTTCCATGCTCAATGTCTTTATAGAACCTAAATATTTTATCCAATATATCTACATACTTTTTTTCTAGTAATTTCTCTTTCTTGACAAATATTTCATCCAATAGTCTTATTGTTTCCCTTGGGTTTGGGGGAGCAATGCCATATAACATTAAAGCAGCCTGTGCTGGATTTAAGATTCCATAATATAAATCTTGTCCAACAACACTTATTAGTCTGTTTCTTGCCAATTCAACACTTTTTTCACCAATGTCCATGTGTAAATCAATAGCTTCAGGACTAGGTCTTATCCTGCCCATTTTTAATAATAATTTCCATGGCATAAATACTCCTCGATCATACAAAGGTATTCCATCTCTTAAGAAATTAAATATAACCGGACTTGCATCCTTTACGCTTTCCCAGAAATCAGTTAATATGTATACTTGTATATGAAAGTCTTTCTGCACCCCAGTAATCTGTTTTGCTTGCATACCCATCTGTATAATAATTGCTCTTAATTTATCTTTTAATTCAAATCTGCTCATTTTTTTAACATCAGTGTCATCAACTACAATATAGACATCAATATCATTGCTTTTTTCACCTCTGAACAAACTACCAGCAGCAACATAACTAACAATATACTTCTCAAATTTCTTTATTGTCATCGATTTATGTACTTCAGAAATTTTTAGAGCAGCTAACATATCCCTAGGATCATAAAAAGGAGCACTTTCACCTATATCTCTTAATATTTCATATTTAGCATCAAAACAACTTTCTATTAATTCAGTATTTAGCATTACTTCTGGTTTAATATTTGGATCAACATCTTTAGCTATTTTATCAACAACACTAATTAACCTATCTTTCAATTCAAATTTAGCAATATCTTTACTATCAGAATCATCAACTAAAACAAAAATATGAATCTCATTTTTATTTTTACTTTCTTTTAAAGGGGGCATTAAAGTCAAACCAAAGATATATTTATCAAATTTATTTAGTAATTCTTTTTTAAATTTATCCAGCTTAATTTTAAGTTCTTCAAATTTATTCTTCAATTCATCCGGAATTTGAGGTATAGAATTATTTTCTTTTTCCATTTTTATTTATAAACCTGTAATTTTGATATATAAAGCTTTTGATTAACGCTTGAATTATAAGCCATATTTATTTAAATTTCAAAAACATGGGTAAATAAGGTAAAATGATAGAAGAACATAAATTTGGGTCTTTTATAATTAATGGAAGACAGTACCTTGGTGACATCAAAATAGTAGATACAAGAGTTAAACACTGGGAAGACCGTGAACATCACGAACTAAAAATAAAAGACCTAAAGGAAATATTGGAAATAAACCCGGAATTAATTATAGTAGGAACAGGTAATTCTGGTTATTTAGAAATACCTTCCGAACTTAAAGACTTAATAAGGTCAAGAAGGATTAATTTGATAGTAGATAAAAACCAAAATGCAGTAATTCAATACAATAAAGCTTTAATACAAAACAAAAAAATAGGCGCTATTTTTCACGCTACTTGCTAATTTCTTCCTACAAAACAATACTACCTATATAACCACATTTTCCGCAGTAATAGCTTCCAGTTATTGCACCAGCATATAAATCTATTTTATCACTCCTACATCTAGACATTTTTTAGAATATCAAAATATTTAAATATGATACTTTAAACAAAATTATCAAGGGCCGGTAGTCTAGCGGCTATGAATCTATAAAAAATAGATTAGTACACATCACCCTTACAAGGTGAAGGTCGAAGGTTCGAATCCTTCCCGGCCCACTATAATAAATGAAAGATCTAAAACTTGTTTCAAAAGCTAAAAACTTCCTTAAGGAGTTTATTTTCATAGCTGGCCCTTGCTCTGTTGAATCTGAATCTCAGTTATTAGAGATTGCTCACTTTTTAAAACAAAATAATATAAATTATTTAAGGGGTGGGGCTTTTAAACCACGCTCGTCACCGTACTCGTTTCAAGGCCTAGGAGAAGAAGCTCTTAAGATAATGAAAAAGGCTTCTGAAGAAACAAATATGAAGATAGTAACAGAGATTATGGATACAAGAGATATTCCTTTAATAGAAAAGTATGCAGATATCTTGCAAGTCGGCACAAGAAATTCACAAAACTTCGCTTTACTTAGAGAACTGGGAAAAATCGATAAACCAGTTCTTCTAAAAAGAGGATTTGCTCAAACTATCGAGGAATTCTTGTGTTCTGCTGAATATATCCTAAAGGGAGGAAACCAAAATTTAATTTTATGCGAGAGGGGTATAAGAACCTTTGAACCTCTAACAAGGAATACTCTCGATATTTCAGCTGTTCCTATAATTAAAAAACTAACAAAGCTACCTGTAATAATAGACCCGAGCCACGCAGCAGGAAGAAAAGATATAATAATAGATTTATCAAGGGCAGCTATAGCCGCAGGAGCAGATGGTTTGCTCATTGAGGTTCATAATAATCCAAAAAAAGCTTTATCAGATAAAGACCAACAATTAGATTTTTCTGAATTTTCAAAATTATTAGAAGAAGTAGAGCCGTTTCTAAGTTTATCAAAGAATAAATATTTAAATTAGAAAATCACTAAAAATTATATGGATAAAAAATATTAAGTGCGGGAGAAACAGTAATTTAGCTACCACAGAACAGTGTTGCTCACACATTTCAAAGTAATCAGCTAAGTAAAGGTGAAGAATTTACTTTTATATTCGCTAAACCTGAAACTTATTATTACAGTCATAGGGATTCATCCGTTAACGAAAATGAGGATAAATGTTAAATAACCAGTTCAAAAAATCATTAATAGTTGCTTTAGTTACGGTTTCTCTAGACTTACTATTCCATTTTTTTCTTACAAAACCAATGGAAACATTAACTTATTTTTTTATTAAATTTCTATTGTCTTTTTTTGTTGCATCAGCGTTGTTTAGTTTGGATACCACAAAATTAAACAAAAAAAGCAGTTTGATAATAATAACAGGTTTAATATTTAGTACATTAATGAGCACCTATTACAGAGCATGGGAGTTGGGAGAAGCGTACGTACCATTAGGCGCAAGAGCACCAGATATTATTGGTATCAATAGAAATGATCTATTTTTATTTAGTGGAACATGGTGGTTAGCTCATGCTTTATTTTTTATAATAGGAGTTATCACATCAATTAGATTAAAAAATAATAAACCTTATATATTCTGATTTTTTAATCAAATTCTAAGCGCTGGTAGTATAGTGGTTAGTATTGGACCTTGCCAAGGTTCAGACCCGAGAAT
>CAYSNL010000007.1:0-27499 GCA_964432435.1 Candidatus Woesearchaeota archaeon
CAAGATGGTGATTTTTCAGAAGAAGCATTGAAAGAAAGACTGAATAATGAGTTAGCTAATGATCTAGGTAATTTAATTAGTAGAAGTTTAACTATGGTAGAAAAATATTTTGATGGAAAAATTCCAAAAGGAAAAAATGAATTAAAATTTGATATTGGTAAAATAAAAAAATTAATGGAAGAATATAAATTAACTGATGCTTTGGCTGAGATTTGGAAATTTGTTCAAGAGATTAATAGATATATTAACAAAGAAAAACCTTGGGAAAATGAAAAAAACAGAGAAACCGTTTTATACAGTGTTTTAGACAGTATAAGAATAATTTCTATTTTGTTATACGGTTTTATACCGGAAACTTGTGAAAAAATAGCTAAACAAGTTGGTTTTGAAATTAAAAGCTTAGACGATTGTAAGATTAATTTATTAAAAGAAGGAAAAATTAAAATGGGAGAGATTTTATTTAAAAAAAGTTGAGTAAAATGGAAAGATTGAGCATGATAGAACTTATAGACCTTGCGGAAAAACAAAGGCAGGAAAAAGGATTGAAAAAATTAGAAGAAGCAATTTATAATTTAATTGGATTGTATAGAAAGTATAACAATATCCCTGATATACCTTGTTTAGTTGGATTAAGGAAGAAACTAGAAAAATATGAAGGAGATATTAGAGCGTGCTTAGGTGATTTAAATGGACAAGATCAGTTTTAATGAATTCAGAAGGTTGAAAAATATGAAGAGATATAAAGATTTTCTAAAAGAAAACGGGATAAAAATACACCCGCAAGCAAAAACTGCTTTGGAGATCATTACTGAGTCTGTGGATAGTTTTCTAGTATCAATAGAAGATTATTATGATCTAAGCAGGTTTTATATGCAAAAAGCAATTTATTGTTCGTGTGCTGCAGATGATATGAGAGAAAGATTTCCAGAAGATGCAACAAGATATGATGGAAAGTCTGATAAAGCTCTTAAAATGATGCAAGAATACGGTAAGCTAGCTGGTTTAATTCGCGATGATTGTATCGGTATTGGCATAGCTACTGTAGAAAGTGATTGAAGATGGAAAAAATAAAGTTTAATGACTTCAAGAAAGTCGATTTAAGAGTTGGACAAATAAAAGCTGTAAAAGAACACCCTAAGGCTGATAAGCTTTTTATTTTAGATGTTAGCTTAGGTGAAGGAGAGCATGATATCCAATTAGTGGCTGGTTTAAAGAACCACTATGAAGAAGATGAATTGATTGGTAAAAAAGTAGTGGTTGTAAGAAATTTAGAACCAGCTGTTTTAAGAGGAGTTGAAAGCCAGGGGATGTTACTTGCAGGTGTTTTTCAGGGTAAAATATCATTATTAACTGTTGATAAAGATATAGAAGTTGGGGCTAAAGTTGAATAATACCCTTTTATCATATAAATATATTTAAAGAAAATAGTTTTCTTAAAAACATGCAAAAAATTTGGACTGAAAAATATAGACCTTTAATATTTAAAGAAGTAATAGGACAAGACAAAATAATTGAAAGAGTTGAAGCTATGACTAAAAACAAAAATATTCCTAATTTATTATTCGCTGGTCCTGCTGGTGTTGGTAAATCTACTGTTGCATTAGTAATTGCTAAAGAATTATTTGGCGAAAAATGGAAAGAAAATTTTCTTGAAATGAATAGCTCTGATGAAAGAGGTATTGATGTTATACGCGGTGTGATTAAAGATTTTGCGAGAACAAGATCCCTGGGTAATGTTCCATTTAAATTAATTTTTTTAGATGAATGTGACAGTTTAACCAAGGAAGCCCAGCAGGCATTGAGAAGGACTATGGAAAATTTTACAGATAATGTAAGATTTATTTTAAGCTGTAATTATTCTTCAAAATTAATAGACCCTATCCAGTCAAGATGTATTATTTTTAGATTTAAACCTTTAGATAAAGAAGGAATAAAAAATGTAGTTGAAAAAATAAAGAAAGATGAAAAATTAACTATTAATGAAAAAACAATTGAAGCACTATATACTATTTCTGATGGTGATGTTAGAAGAGTTATAAATATATTACAGAGTTGTGCTGCATTAAACAAAATTATAACAGAGGATTTAATTTATAACCTAGTTTCAGCGGCCAAGCCCAAAGAGGTTAAAGAAGTTTTGGAATTAGCTGTAACTGGTGATTTTATTAGGTCTAGGGATAAATTATTAGACACGATGTTGAAACATGGATTAAGTGGTTTAGATATTATCAAACAAATACAAAAAGAAGTTTTAAATTTAAACATAAAAGATGAGAAAAAATTAGCTTTAATTGAGAAATGTGGTGAAATAGAGTTTAGGATGGTTGAAGGTGCTGATGAATACTTACAATTAGAATCACTTTTGGCCGGATTTGTTTTGTTAGGAAGATGAGTTTTTTAGAAAAATATAAACCCGAAAGATTAAATGAAGTTTTAGTTAGTAAAGATAATATAACTAAATTAAAAAAATTTATTTTAGAAAAAAAAGCCGTAATCTTAAACGGGCCTACAGGAAGTGGAAAAACAAGTTTAGTTTATGCTTTAGCTAAAGAATTAAATTATGACGTTTTTGAAATCAATGCTTCTAATCAAAGAAACAAGAATAATATTGATTTAATTGTAAGACCAAGTAGTTTAGAAGGAAGTTTATTTAACAAAGGAAGAATAATTTTAATTGATGATATTGAAGGTTTAAGCGGAACAAAAGATAGGGGGGGAGTGCAAGCCTTATCTAAAGTTTTAGAAGATAGTAAATGGCCTATTGTTATAACAACTACAGACGCTTATAATCAAAAAATTTCTATCTTGAGAAAAAGAAGTGGGCTAATAGAAGTTGAAGCTATTAATATTGAAATTATTTTTAATGTTTTAAAGAAAATTTGTGAAAGTGAAAATATTTTATATGAGGAAAGCGCCTTAAAAGAATTAAGCAGGAGAAGTTCAGGTGATATAAGGGCTGCTATAAATGATTTACAGAATCTAACTTCAAAAGATAAAGAGTTACGTAAGGAGAATTTAGGTAATTTAGACGATAGGGAGAAAAAAGAAGAGATTTTTAGTGCGTTGAAATTAATTTTTAAAAGTAAAGATATTTTAAATGTGATTAACAGCATTGATAAAACTAATTTAGATTTGGATGAGGCTTTTTTATGGATAGATGAGAATTTACCTAGTGAATATTTGAAAAGCAAAGACTTGTATACTGCTTACAACAGTTTGAGTAAAGCTGACTTATTTAATGGTAGAATTACTAGATGGCAGTATTGGAGATTTTTAGTTTATAGAAATTTTTTTATGACTGCCGGGGTTGCTTTGGCTAAAGAAAATAAATATATTAACTATAGTAATTATAGAAGAAGTGGCAGATTATTAAAATTGTTTTGGGCTAAACAGAAAAATCTTAAAAAAATTGCTATTTGTGAGAAAATTGGTGAAAAAAATCATGTTTCTGTTAAAAAAGCTATGAAAGATGTTTATCCTTTCGTTAAATTAATCTATAAATCTGGAAGAGATATTGAAGAATTAGAATTAAATGAAGAAGAAGTTGAATATTTAAGAAAATAGGTTAATTCCACTAATCAAAAATCTGGAAGATACAAAGGTGTAGAATAAAAGCTATGTTTAATTAATATTAATACAGTGAAATAAAATTTATAAATAGTAGATATCTCTAAAAAATGATTGGGAGGGTAAAATGAAAAATTATAAACCTGGGTTTTTTGGAAATTTAGCTATCGGTGGATTGGCTTCCATTGTTGGGCTCGGTTCATTGTATTGTTCGCCAAAAAATGATTATTTGCCAAACTCAATTAACTTGCAAAGCGCGAGTGAAATAACAGACTATAAAGGAAATCCACACCCTACTATAGGATTTACAGCCTATCCGGTAGAAGGGTATGCTCCTCTCGAAGTAAATTTTGATGCAAACGCTGTAATTCCTGGAAGCGGAGAAAAAGAATATGGCTGGGATTTTAATAATGATGGCATTATAGACAGCACAAAACATAGTCCTACTTTTGTTTATGAGCAACCGGGCGGAGTTTTCAGACCGGTATTAACTGTTACAACAGATAAATTAGGGGAAAGTTATACTACATCAGGATTAGAAATTATTGTTCATGGAGATTTTGTTGCCTCACCTAATTTAAGATTAGTCAATGTTAATACAACTGGTGAAAATAATGGCATGACTTGGGATGGTGCTTATTCTGATCTTCAGTCTGCACTTACGGCAGCAGCTGAATCAAATGGTGAAATAACCGAAGTTTGGGTGACTAAGGGTGTGTATAAACCAAGTAATTCTGGCGATAGAAATGCAACTTTTAGATTATTTAATGGTATTAAAGTTTATGGTGGATTTTTAGGTGCTGAAACTGATCCTAGCCAAAGGGACTTTTCAAATCAGACTAATCTAATAACTGCAAAGAAAAGAATGAAAGTTGTTGGTAGTAGATACAGTGAAATTTTGGATACTGACCAAAGCGTTCTAAGCGGAGATCTTAATGGTGATGATGGAACTGGTTTTACCAATAGGGAAGATAATGTTTGGCACGTTGTATCTTTTATTAATGAAACAGATGTACGTGAAACTTCAATATTGGATGGCTTTACCATTAAGGGTGGTAATGCCGATTCAGAAGAAGAACCAAATGCTGATCGTGGTGCTGGTTTCATTGGTTATAATGGTGATTACACTTTAGAGAATTGTGTTTTAACTGATAACTCTGCTATAGACAACTCTGGTGGGATGTTTGTAGAAAAAAGCAAAGCAACATTTAGAAATTGTCAATTTATAGCTAATAAGGCGAATACTGGTGCGGGAATGGTTAATCAGGGTAGTAGCCAAGTTACATTGGAAGGTTGTAGTTTCATAGACAATGTAGCAACTGGAATAAAACAAAAGAGTTTGGGGGGCGGTGGATTATATAACAGCACAAGCGAGGTTTTATTAAAGAATTGTGAAATTAGTGGAAATTCTGCGCCATATGGTGCTGGAATGGCTAACTGGGATAGCAGTCCTACGGTGATTAATTCTTTATTTCTAAGCAACGTTGCGACTAAAAGTGGCGGGGCAGTTTTAAACAGCAGTGCTGGTGGTGGTGGTAGCCATCCTAAATTGATTAATTGTACCATCAAAGAAAATAGTGCTGCAGAAAATGGTGGTGGAATTGCAAGCATGATTGATATTTTTGGAGGCGGTGGCGGAGTTGGAGGTAGTTCAACATTATTAAACTCCATATTGTGGGGAAATAGTGATGTTAATGGAAGTAAAGAATCCTCTCAAATATTTGATGATGGTAGTGGGGTAATCAAGGTTGACTATAATTGTATTCAAGGTTTGAGTGGTAATTTTGGTGGTGTTGGCAATATTGATTCAGATCCTTTATTTGCGGATCTTAATGGAAGATTATCTATAGAGTCAAAATGCGTAGATGCTGGCACTAACGAAACAGATCCGGCTTTGCCAAGTACTGACTTGGATGGAAATCCTAGGATAGTTGGTGGTATTGTTGATATTGGGGCGTATGAGCTTCAGAAATAACAATATTTTTATTTATTTTTTAAATATGGAATATAGTTAGTTTTATCTAAATTACTACATCGCTTCTAATCTTCTTATACGCTCATTAACATCTGGATGAGTTGAAAACAAATTAGATGTGTGTTTTTTAAAATGCCTCAAGGGATTTGCTATGAATAAATGTGCTGTTGCCCTGTTTGCCACTTCAACCAATGGTTCTTTATCATCTCTTATTTTCTTCAAAGCATTTGCTAAACCAGGAGGATAGC
Source organism: Candidatus Woesearchaeota archaeon (assembly GCA_964432435.1). Classification (GTDB taxonomy): domain Archaea; phylum Nanobdellota; class Nanobdellia; order SCGC-AAA011-G17; family JACPIM01; genus JACPIM01. The sequence goes on from CAYSNL010000007.1 coordinate 5,791, forward strand.
GAGTTAATAAAGCTCCAGATGCATCTGCTAAGAATTCTCTTTGACGTGAAATTGCAAATTTAATTAATTGAACTGCTATTGGTGTTAAAATTGCGAGGATTAAACCTATAACAATTATAAAAGTATTGGCCCTACTATCATCACTTCTATTGCCAGACCAAAAAAAACTTCTTAAAATCATATCAGATATTAAAACGGTAATGCCTATCAGAGTTGCAACTAACATCATAAACCTGATATCATAATTTTTTATGTGAGAAATTTCATGAGCTATTACACCTTCAAGTTCTTCTCGGTTTAGTCTATCTATTGCTCCCGTTGTTGTTGTAATTGATGCCCTATTTGGAGATGGTCCTGTAGCAAAGGCATTTATTGCAGAATCATTTATAACATAAACCTTAGGCATAGAAATTCCCGCCGCTATAGACAAACCTTCGACTGTATTAATTAAGTATGTATACTGTGGTTTTTTTGCTTCTTTTGCACCAGTCATAGCCAAGATCATTTTATCACCAGAGTAAAGACTAATTAAGGTTAGTATCAAAGAAATAAAAAATGCAAAAAATAAACCTAGGTAAGGGTCAAAAAACAAGTAACCTGCTAAATAACCTAAAACTATTATAATTATAAAGAAAAAAGAGATTAATAAAATTGAGTTTCTCTTATTTGAGGAGATTTCATTATAAATTTCCATTTTACTATGATTAGAATTGTACTTTAACAGGTTTTTTTGCTTCTTCTTCAATTTCAAAATATTCTTTGTCCTTAAAGCCGAACGTTGAAGCAATTATTTTTGATGGGAAAGATTGAACTTTTTGGTTTAAATCTAATACTGAATCATTATAAAATTGACGAGCATAGGCTATCTTACTTTCTGTTCCTGAAAGTTCTTCTTGTAATTGAAGAAAGTTTTTGCTAGCTTTTAGCTGTGGATAATTTTCAGCTACTGCAAATATAGTTTTTAACGCTTCTGTAATCTGATTAGAAGCTTGCGCCTTTTTAGCTAACGAAGGATTCATTAAAGAGGCTCTTGCTTGAGTTAATTCTACTAATGTGCCTCTTTCGTGCTTCATATAACCTTTAACAGATTCAACTAAGTTTGGTATTAAATCATATCTTCTCCTTAATTGGACATCAATTTGGGCCCATGCATTTTCTGTTCTATTCCTTATCCTAACTAGAGAGTTATAAGCTAGAATAACATAAAGTATTATAATTACTAAAATTATTACTAAAACCCAAATTAATGTTGACATAGAGGATAAAAAGCTTTATATTAGTTTAAATATTTTATGTATTTGGATTAAATATGTTTTAAGGGGTTAAAAAGAGATGGCTTACGATATTGTGGTTGGAAGAACAGATTCTGATAGAGCAAAATTTGGAACAAAAGGGACTATTTTTTTAGGAAAACATTATGTTAGAATGGGAGAAACTGTCTCTTTAAGTAATAAAGTTTTATTAGACGTTGCAAGAACACATGTTATACTAGTTTCTGGTAAGAGGGGATGTTTAACTGAGAATACAAAAGTAGTAACAGATTCTGGATATAAAAAAATAAAGGATTTTGATAGATTTAATGATAAAGTATTAACGTTTAATAAAGAAACCAAAAAATTCGGATATTCTAATGCCTCGTTATTGAAGTATAAACTAAAAAATGAGTCTTTGATTAAATTGAAATTGGAAGATAATAATGTAATTAAAGTCACAAATGAACATCCCTTACTAATAAAAAATGGTAATAATTTAAAATGGAGTGAAGTTAAAAATATTAAAGAAGGTAATTTTCTAATTGGAAAGGAAAGAGATAGTGAAAATATAATTTATAAAAAAATAAAAGAAATATCAAAAATTAATAATATAAAAGAAGTTTACGATTTAATGGTACCCTTAACCCATTCTTTTGTAGCAAACGATATAATTTCACATAATTCTGGGAAGTCTTATTCTCTTTCTGTCATAGCAGAAGAAATGGCGAGATTACCAGAAGAAATTTCAAAAAATTTAGCAATTTTAATGTTTGATACTATGGGTGTGTTCTGGACAATGAAATATCCTAATGAAAGAGATGAACATTTATTAGAAAACTGGGGTTTAAAACCTAGAAGTTTGAATATCAATTTATATGTTCCTGCGGGATATTACCAAAAATATAAAGACAGAGGATTACCAGCTGATTTTTCTTTTTCAATTAAAACTAGCGAATTAAATGCCGGTGACTGGTGTAATGTATTTGATGTAAAAATAACAGACCCTATTGGTGTTTTAATTGAAAGAACTACTGAAGAATTAAGAGATGAAATGAAAGATAAATATGATCTTGATGATATTATTGAAAAGATAAAAAAAGATAAAAAAGTTTTACAAACTGTGAAAGATGCAGCTGAAAACAGATTTGTAAATGCTAAAGGATGGGGCTTGTTTAGTGCAGAAGGAACCGAGATTGGTGGTTTATTAAAAAGAGGAGAAATTTCTGTTCTAGATACAAGCGCATATACTCAAGTTTCTGGGGCTTGGAGCATTAAATCTTTAGTATTAGGAATTATTGCTAGAAAATTACTAGCTGAAAGAATTGTTTCAAGAAGGTTAGAAGAATTAGAAAATATTGAAACTTCACAGAGATATTTGATTGATGTTGATAAAGAATTGGAAAAACCGATGATATGGTTGATGATAGATGAGGCACACGAATTTTTACCTAGACATGGAAATACTCCTGCTACTGACGCTTTGATACAATTATTAAGAGAGGGCAGACAACCAGGGATTAGCTTGGTTCTAGCAACGCAACAACCGGGTGAGATTCATAAAGATGTTTTAACACAATCAGATATAATACTAAGTCATAGGTTAACTTCTAAGGCAGATTTGGAAGCATTAAATTCCATGATGCAAAGCTACTTATTAGCTGAAATTCAAGATTATATGAACGGTTTACCTAATGATAGAGGTTCTGCAATTGTATTAGACGATAATTCTGAAAGGATTTATCCTATGAAAGTGAGACCTAAGTTAAGTTGGCATGGTGGAGAAGCTCCAAGCGCAATTAAATTTAGTAAAAAAGAAGAGCTTAAAGAACTTTAAAATCAATACAAACCCTATAGGTGAAGGGAGCGTAATTTCCACATTTAACAATTTTTAGGATTTTAAATCTTTTAAAGTGTTTTTTTATTTTTTCACTTAAATCTTTAAATTCTTTTTCTTGTGCGAAAGTGTAAAAATGGATTATCCCGTTTTTTTTAATATATTTTTTTGCTAAATCTAAAAAATCTTCAGCGGATTTTGGCAACGGCATCAGAATTCTATCAAATTTCTTTTCTATTTTAAGTAATATTTTTTTAACATCTCCTTGGTATAATATTACATTATTTATTTTATTTAAAATTAGATTTTCCTGAGCTAATCTGTGTGCTGTTGGATTAAGTTCTATACCAGTAATATTTTTTGCTCTTGTGTTTTTAGATATTTCGATTGGCAAAACCGCAATTCCGGAAAACATCACTAAAACTTCTTCCCTTGGTTTTATTTGATTAATAATACGTAATCTTTCTGATGCCGTTCTTGGAGAAAAATAAATTTTTTCTAAATCCACTTTTAACTGAACCTTGTTTTCTTTATGTATTGTTATTTTATTTTTTTCACCTAAAACAATTTTTATTTTTTTTAATCTATACTTACCCTTATGAGTTTCTGACTTATAAGCTATGGTTTTTATATTTTTATTTTTTTTAATTAATTCTTTTGCCTCTTTTTGGGAAATCTTCCTATTGAATAAAGCAATGTTGCCAATAATCTCGTAAGATGTCATTTTACCCAAGAATCAAGTCCTTTTTGCGCCGATGGTTTTTTGATTATTTGTTTTAGTGTTTTTTCAACTCTTTCTTCTGAAAAGTCATGTCTATCTACTAAAATCTTTTTTATTTTTTCTTCATCTGGCTGCATCCAATTAAGTTGATAATTTTCCATTACCGGCATTGATTTAAAAATAGCATAAATTTGCTTCCAGTTAAAATCTGACTTTACTTCTTTGAATAATTTATCAAACTCTTTTATTGAATGAACTAGTTTTAAAGCTTTTTTAGGGCCTATACCTTTAACACCAGGATCGTAATCTGTACCACAAATGATAGATATTATAATTAACTGATCTTGATTTATTTTCAGGCTTTTAAGAACCTCATTTAATTCTATTAATTCTGGTGTTATCCTTATTATTTTGCCTGATGGTAATTTTCTTCTTTGAGATAATGTTAAATTGGTGATTATTCTTGGGCACCCATAAAGTAGGGGATCAACGTCTGAAGTTGCAGCAGCCCACACATCTTTCTTTTTACAAATGTAACTAATTTGAGCATCTGCCTCACTTGGTGCACCGATTACTGGTAAACCTAATGCTTTTAATAATTCTTTAGAATCTTCAGTTATATCTTTTGATAAACGAGCTGTTTGTCTTGCATATTTTCCCATCGTTTCTATATCTTTTTCTTCTTTAGCTTCTAGAAATTTTTCTTCAGCTATTCTTTTTCTATGCTCTCTTTGTTCTTGAACATGGATTTTTAATGCTGGGGGTTTTCCATCAAAAACGAAACAAGGAAAAATTTCTTGAGATAATAGGTTTGATATTCTTGAAAAAATGCCTACATAAACTGAAGTTACATTCCCTTTTGAGTCCATCAAAGGCGTTCCATCTTTAGCTCTTATAGAACTAAGAAACTGATAAGCCATATTACTAAAATCGATTGCTATCTTTTTTCCTTTTAGGTCTGAGAATTCTATTTGTTTTTTATTAATAATGCCTGTTAATTTAACGCCCATTGTATTATCTATATTAAGAAAATTTATAAAGTTTACTCGGGGTTTAATTTAGAAAAAGATGGTAATTAAAAGTTTATTTTTAAAACATAAGGGTGGTTTGTATAATTATAGAATTCATAATAAGAAATTAAATGGATTTTGCAAAGGTAATGGTTTAAACTCATTATATGAATACTTAAATGATATTTTTGAAGCTTGTCCGAATGAATATTTTAATTCTGGACCCAGGGGATCGTGTTTAAAATTTATGGTTGTGGATGATATGATTGAAGTTCAAGGCCATGAAGTATCTACTTTAGCTAAATATGGATTGGAAACAAACAAAGATAGATTTAGCGATAATCATTCTAGGGTGCAAGTTTTCATGTTGGAAAATGATCAAAATACTATTGCTATGGAAATTCCAATATGGTTATTCCCCAATGAAGTTGGATGTTATGAAACTGTATTCAAGAGCAAGGAAGTTTTAACCGGGCATATTGATTTATTACGGTTGGATGATGATAAAGTCTGGATTTGGGATTATAAACCTAATGCGGAAAAAGAGAAATATGCTTCTACACAAATTTTCTTTTATGCTTTAATGTTAAGTAAAAGAACTGGTTTAAATTTAAATAGATTTAGGTGTGGTTACTTTGATGATAACTATGCTTTTTTATTTAAACCAAAAGAAGAATTTTTAGAGAGAATAAATAAGCAAAGAAGATTATTTTAGTTTTTTCTTAAATTTTTTTAAGTAATTGGTTAGATAATAATTTACTATGTTTTTTTCTATGCCAAAACAAATTGCACCGAACAGGATAAATATGGGACCGGGCATTATTGGTATAAAAATACCTATAAAACCTAAAATGAAAAAAATAATTCCTAGAAATATCCAAAACATTTGTGTTAATCTAAATTTCATTTTAATAACCAAATAATTTTGCTTGTTTTGACCCTTTTAAAATATCTTCAAAATTTAAATTAAAGAAAATTAAAACAGTATCTGCTATGGGTTTTATTTGTTTACCAATGTAGTGATCATAATCTAGTTTGTGCTTTAGTAATTGTTTTGGTTCAGGGCCATTAGTTGTTATGTAATATTCAACAATGTTGCCTTGAAATTTATCACCTAACAATCTGGCTGCAAAAACGTGTTGTGGCGTGATACGTGTGTATGCTTTCAATTCTTTTCTAATCTGCTTCCTGTAAACTAATTTATTATCATATTTCCCTTGTGCTAAATCTGAAACAAATTTCTTAATAAATTTTGATGGTTCTTGTTTATGAAATACCTTATTTAACAACTCTTTTTGGAAAATTTGCGCCGCCTCTGTCCAATCTCCACGGATCGCTTCTAATCCTATTATTTCAATTTCTTCCTTGCCCTCTTTTTTCAGTAGCCCCGCATATCTTTTTTTAGCTCCTTTCTCGCCTGATCTAATCTTAGGCATTAAGAACCGTATATAATTTTTTTCAAATTCTAATTCTAGAAATGAGTCTCGTTTGTATTCTCTTTTTATAAACTCTTTGTAAAACTCATTAATTTCTTTTTCAATCTTCTTTCCTATCTCTTCGGCTTTTTTTTCAGATTCTGCATTAATATTTACAAAAACGCTGTCAGTGTCGCTATAAATCACCTCGTAGTCTTTTTCATTTATTTTTTTAGCTGTTAGTTTTATTATATACTGGCCAAAGTGAGTTATTGCATTTGCAAAGCCCATGTTGAAATATCTACAAGAAGGAGAAGCCATTATTCCAAACATACTATTCATTAAGATTTTTATTGCATAACGCGCAAGTTCGTTTTTTTCTTTTCTTACTTTTTCACGTTCTTCCCATAATTTTTGGATGATTTCTGGCACTATTCCATTTTCATTTCTAAAATAAACATTATTTGGTGATTTGATTGCATTTTTTTCTTTTTCCTTATCGAGGAATGAGGCCGGGTCTAAATTAAAGGTCCTCATTAATGATGGATACAGTGATTTAAAATCGAAAACTAGAATATTATTATATAACCCTGGTTTTGATTCCATCACATAACCGCCAGTGATAGGAGAAGGTTTATCTGAGAATTTTCCTGTTGGGCAGACTAACTTTCTATCGCGAGCTTTTTTTAAATATAATGAATCGAAAGAGGCTATCGAAGCAGAGACCCTATCGAGTTGCATACCGGTGAGCAAGGATCTTTGTATGGACAATTCAAAAATCCCTGATTTGTGAATTATTTCGTAAACCAATTTGGCATCTTCTAAATTGTACTCTATTAATCTTTCAGGATTGTCGTTATAAATTTGGTCTATTTTTGATTTATCTTTATGGTCTATTAACTTCTTTTTTCCTAAAATATCTATAGCTACGGTTTCTAATTTATAATCAGGAACTTTTACAAAAGAAGCTCTTAATAATGATAACCCATCAAGAACTTGCCTTCCAACTATATCTACTTTACTGTCTCTGAAAAAACCTTGTTCAATTCTTATTTTTGAGTTAGATTTGTCTCTGCCCAATTGAAAAGGTAGTTTATACTGTTTAAATTTCCTGTTTAGGAAATCTAAATCAAAATCAATAACATTCCAGCCAGTTATTATATCTGGGTCTTCTAAAATTAAAACTTTTTGAAAATTTTCCAATAATGTTTCCTCATCCGGGCAAGAAATTGCATTTTTTACTTGATTTTTTGAGATTATGAATGATTTTTTGTAATTATCTGAGTATAAAGACAAGCAGTATAATTCTTTGCCATCTATTGAAGTTTCTATATCCAAAGAAATAATTTTAAGATTATTTGGCTTGTAATCAGACGATTTTAATTCTGGCTCTTTATAAATTCTGTCTACCCTTTCACTAGTTTCATACTCCCCTTCTATCTCTAATGCTCCTTGGATTTTTTTGTCTATTAGGAATCTGTAAGCAAATTTTATATCTGCTTCATAACACATTATATCCTGTTTTTCAAATATATCCCTTAACTTTGGAACCTCGGGTGGTATGTTCAAGATTATTTTTGTAACTGGTTCTTTTTTAAAATTTGTTAAATCTGTTTTTTCAAAGCCAAATTTTTCTAAGTCTTGTGCTTTTTTTAGGTCTTTGGTTCTTATAAAGAAATAAGGTTTAAATTCATTAATTGTTAAAAAAGACTGGTTGTTCTCTAATCTTCCGAATAAATAGATATAAGCCTTACCTTCTATTATCCTATATGTAGGGTAGATTATAAATCCTTTCATATTTTTAACACTATTTTACGGTTATAAATCTTTTTTGATTTTATAGTCTTGAGTATAATAATCTTTTTAATTTGATTTTTAAGAAAATTAAGTAATATGTGGTATAAAAGATATAGGTGGAAACAGAATCCTTTTTCTATAAGGGTTAATCCCAGCATATTTGTTGGATTAGGTGATGAGAGGAAAAAATTAGCTAGTTTTGTAGAAGGCGGCAATATTGTTTTAATAGTTGGCGGAAGAGGTGTAGGAAAAACCTCTTTATTGAAGTGGTTAGAAGATAGGTTAAAGAAATTTAATTGTTTTTATATGAATGCTGAGGAGATAAAAGAGGGATTTAGTATCGAGGAATATTTGACAGCAAATAAATCTTTTTTAAGAAAATATCCAAAAAGAGCAGTTTTACTCGTGGATGAATCGCAAAGAATAGGGGATTGGTTCAGAGTTGAGGCACAAAGTTTATGGGAAAGGGGGGTTATAAAAAGTCTTGTTTTAGTGCACGATGGACTAGCACCAGATGGAGAAGGTTTTGAAAATTTCCCTGTTAATTTGAAAAATAGAATAGGGGACAGAATAATACATCTTAAAAAATTAAATAAGGAAGAGGCTTATGATTTGATAAGGATAAGATGTGGTAGGTATAATCCATTTGACGGTTTTGCTATGGATGAAATAATTAAAAGATCTGGCGGAAATCCTAGAAAAATTTTAGAAAATTGTGAAAAGGTATGTATTGAAAGCAATAAGGAAAAAATAAGCAAATATGAGGTTGATAAAATCCTTAAAGAAAATCCTGTTGCTGATATTGTCAAAAAGATTAGTTAAATTTAAAAGTCTAATTATTATTTTTTATTTTAATGAAAGATTATATTAAATCAGGAGAAATCTGTAAAAAAGTCAGAGAATATGGAATAACTTTAATTAGGGAAGGAACTAAATTACTAGACGTAGCGGAAAAAATTGAAGAAAAAATAGAAGAATTTGGTGGTAAATGCGCTTTTCCTGTTGATGTTAGCTTAAATTATGTTGCTGCTCATGACACCCCAAAAATAAATGATGACAGAATTCTTCTTAAAGGAGATGTTGTTAAATTAGATATTGGTGTCCATGTAAACGGAAAAGTTAGCGATACTGCAGTTACTGTTGAGATTGGCACTAAAAGATTTGATAAACTTATTTTAGCCAGTGAAGTTGCTTTAAAAAAAGCTATTGATATAATAAAACCTGGAGTTAAAATTAGAGAAATTGGTAAAGTAATACAAGAAACAATCCAGGGCTATGGATATTCACCTATAATAAACTTGTCTGGCCATGGTCTAGATGATTATGAGGTACATGCAAAACCAACAATACCTAATTATGATAATGGAAACAATACTGAGTTAACAGAAGGCATGACTATTGCAATAGAACCATTTGCAACTGATGGTGAAGGTAAAGTTTCTGAGGGCAAACCTAGTGGTATTTATAGTTTAATCAATGAAAAAAATATTAGGAATAGCAATGCAAGAAAAATTTTAAGTTTTATTGTGGAAGAGTATAAAACATTACCTTTTTGCGAAAGATGGATAATAAAAAAGTTTGGAAATGGTGCTAAACTATCTTTGCTTCTATTAGAAAGAGAGGGAATAATAAAACAATACAATGTTTTACCTGAAAAAAATAAAGGACAAGTAAGCCAAGCTGAAAGAACCGTTATTGTTGGAAAGGGTGTTATTAATTAAATAAATGAAGATTATCAAATTGTAACTGGTGTATAATGCCTTTCCCGATTCAAACGTTCTGGCGATTTTTTTCCTGTGTACATATGGCCACAATGATTACATCTATAAAGAATCTTATCTAAACCAATCTGGGAATAATTAAAGATAACTTTCTGACCTTCCCCATTATGACCAATATGTTGATTAACGTTTTCACAGGAATCAGCTAAACTTTGATTATGTCTTCTGATGGCGTCTACTAATTTTACAGCTAACTCTTTGTCTAAAGACATAAATAAAATATCCTCAAACTTATTTAAAGAGATTATTATAATTTAACCTATATATTTAATTTTTCAAATTCTTTTAGTATTTCTTTTTGTTTTTTCATTTTGTAAAATTTAGAATTTATTTAACCCATATAATTAGTTACAGATCTTATTGCTGCTCTGGCTGTTCTTATATAATTCTCTTCAATATCTTTATATCTTTTTAAATCATCTTCTGCTATTGAAGGTTTAGTCTTTCTAAGAGCTTCTTCAAAATTTGACATATCAACTACTCTTGTTTTAATATTTTTTCTTAATGCTATTAATGCTGCTTCTCTGCATACACCTTCTATATCTGCTCCTACATAGTTTTCTGTTTGTTTTGCTAATTCTTTTAAATCTACATCTGGCGATAAAGGCATATTTTTTGTATGTATTTTAAATATTTCTTCTCTAGATTTTGTATCTGGGACTTTGGTTGATAATATTTTATCAAACCTACCTGGCCTCAATAAACCAGGATCTAACATGTCTGGCCTATTTGTGGCAGCTAAAACTACAACGTCATTTAACTCTTCTAAACCATCTAATTCTGTAAGTAGTTGGTTTACAACTCGTTCACCAACTCTTGAACCGTCATCAATACCTCTTCTGCTCGCTATTGAATCTACCTCATCGAAAAATATTATTGTAGGAGAGGCTTGTCTTGCTTTTTCGAATATTTTTCTAATGCCCTTTTCCGACTCGCCGACCCATTTACTGATTAGTTCTGGTCCTTTAACATAAATAAAATTAGCTTCCGATTCAGAAGCCACTGCCTTGGCTAACTGTGTTTTACCTGTTCCTGGCGGGCCATATAAAAGTATTCCACGAGGAGCACGAATACCCATTTTTGAAAATACGTCCGGATATTTAAGTGGCCATTCCACTGCTTCTTTTAATTCCTGTTTTAATTGTTCTAGGCCACCAACGTCTTCCCATTTAACATTTGGTGCTTCTATGAATACCTCTCTTAATGCTGATGGTCTTACTATTTTTAGAGCCGCTTTGAAATCCATATCTGTGATCATCAATCTATTTAATAAATCCTGTGGTATTTCTTTATCTTCTTTTAAATTAATATCTGGTAAAATTCTTCTTAAAACATTCATAGCTGCTTCTTTACACAAAGCAGATACATCTGCTCCTACAAAGCCATGAGTTATTTCTGAAAGTTTTGTTAGGGAGACATCTTTGTCTAATGGCATGTTTCTTGTATGTATCTTTAAGATGCTCAGCCTTCCTTTTTTGTTTGGAACCCCGATTGATATTTCTCTATCGAATCTACCAGGCCTTCTTAATGCTGGGTCTAATGCGTTAGGCCTATTTGTTGCTCCTATTACAACAACTTTTCCACGACCTTTTAAACCATCCATCATGGTTAATAATTGAGAAACCATTCTTCTTTCTACTTCACCATATGTTTCTTCTCTTTTTGGAGCAATTGAATCTATTTCATCTATAAATATTATTGATGGTGCACTTTTTTCGGCTTCGTTGAACACTTCTCGTATTTTCTTTTCACTTTCTCCATAAAATTTTGATGTTAGTTCTGGGCCGTTTACTAATAAAAAGTTTGCATCTGTTTCATTTGCAACGGCTTTTGCTAACAAAGTTTTACCTGTTCCTGGCGGGCCATGTAATAATACTCCTTTTGGGGCTTCAACACCTAATCTTTCAAAAATTTCTGGGTGTTTTAGTGGCAGCTCTACCATTTCACGAATTTTTTTGACTTCATCTTCTAATCCACCTATATCTTCGTATGTAACCTCTAATATCCTTGTATCTTCTGAAACTTCAATTGCCTTTGAAGAAACAGAAAGCATTGTATTCTCTGTTATGATAACTGGTTCTTTTGGGGTAGTATCTGCAACTATGAATTTTAATGAACCAAAACCAAAACCACCCATAAAACCTTGTTCAAACACATCGAATATATCTTCAAATGGCGAACCTGTCATGGTTCTCCTTCTTGATTTTGTTCCACCTAATGCAATAATATCACCCTTTAATATTGGTCTTCCTAATAAACTTCTTTTGAATAATTCGGGATCTGCTTGGATCATAACTCCTTGTTGGGCTGGTGCTATTGTTACTGCTTTTGCTTCTTTAACATCTGCCTTTCTGATATTTACTAATTCACCTATACCGGTTTTAGCATTTCTTCTGAGGATTCCATCCATCCTAATTATTGATTGACCAATATCCGTAGGATATGCTCTGTCTACTACACCAACAGTTGTTTTCCCACCTTGAATTTCTATAATATCCCCTGGGCGAACACCTATTTGGCGCATAGTTTGGGAATCTATTCTAACTATTCCTTTGTATGCTTCCTCTTGTAATGCTTCCTGGACTTTCAACTTTGTTTCATTTGGTTTGTTTTTAAACATATTAAAGTTTCCTCATAAAATTATTAAAAAACAATGATAGTTTTCCTGGTTCTTCTAATGACATTTTTATTAGCTTATCCATTTCTTTATTCAATTCCTCATGAAACTCTATTATTTCTTTAGGTATTGATACTGTATATGAATTACCTACAATACGAAGTTTAACCTGGAATTGTTTATTCTTAAGCTTATTAAAATTACTGTATTCATCTAAATCTAGAGGATGATATATTATTTTTCCACAGTTAGGACATTTTTTTGCTCTTAAATTAAAACCATCTTTAAATACAGTGATATCACTAGTTTTTTCTTCACATTGATTACATAAGACTGTATTGTTGAATATATCTTCCATGTGTATACTTTTTGTGTATACAACTTATATATAAATATTTCGTTTAACGTGGCTTTGCACAAACAGGAGTTATGAAGTTAAGAAAAAAACAAAAGTTTTATTTAAGATTTTTTAATGCAACTACTCCAATCAAAACAACCAAGATCCATTTTAAGTAGTCAAATAACTGCATAATGAGATCAAAGGCTGGTTTGATGACTGAGATGTAACCTGCAAAATTATTTTCTGTTGCCAATGCAAATTCAACTATTTTTAGTCCTATTGCAACCAAAATGAAAATATCTATCAATGATGTAAATGATTCTACTGATTGTTTGTCTTTAATAAAACTTGCTAAGAAATCATCTAGTAGAGGAACTACTCTGGTAATTGCAACGTGTCCGCCCACTATAACAAATACTATTTTAAGAATATTAATTGCTATAATTTCTGCGGTCATTAAATCACCTCATTCTTATTAGATCTATGTTTTTAGTAGTTTATAAATTTTTTTAATAGTATTTTTTTCTCAAAAAGATTAGGAAAAGTTTAAAAACTTCTAGAGGATGTAAAGTATTAATGCTAAAATTACCTGGCAGGGGAAAAAAGAGTGAAGAGTTAAGATTCTTAATGCCTTATAGAAAATTGATTAAAGTAGTTGGAGCTAAAAAACTTATTATAAAAGAAAAGACTCCTAGCTATGAAACCTTGCCTGATTCTATGTTTAGTGGTGAGAAAAAGGAAAAAGGGTTAATGAAGATATCAAATCTGGAAAAATCTTTCGGTAAACATCTTGTCTTGCACAATATAAACTTGGAAATAGAACCAGGCAAAGTATTTGGAATTATTGGTGAAAGTGGTTCTGGTAAAACTACCTTATTGAGACTGATAATAGGTTATTATAAATCAGATAAGGGAACTATAAATTTTAATGGAAAGGATATTATTAAAGACCCTGAATTTGTTAAAGAGAATTTTGGGTTTGCAACACAAGATAATTCTTTTTATAAAGAATTAACTGTTGAAGAGAACCTATGGTTTTTTGGAAAATTGTACGAATTAAGTGACAGCTATTTGAATGCGGCAGTTGATAGAATATTAAGGCTTGTTGAACTAATTGATTCAAAAAAAAGAATTGCTGGGCAGTTATCGGGTGGGATGAAAAGAAGACTAGATCTTGCTTGTGCTTTAATAAATGATCCGAGTATACTAATCTTAGATGAACCTACTGAAGATCTGGATCCAAGACTTAGGGAGCAAATGCTTAATCTTATAAAAAATATAAATAATCATGGAACTACTGTAATATTTACTTCCCATCTACTAGAAGAGATAGAGTATTTGTGCGATGATGTTGCGGTATTGTCTGAAGGGACTATTCTTACTGTTGGTAGTCCTTCTGAATTGAGAGAAGCATATAGAAAAGGGGAAGAAATACATGTTGTTTTAGAAAATCCCAAGGATTATAATAAATATGCTAAAAAATTAAGGGGGTTGCAGTTTAATATCGACGGGAACAGAATGGTTGTTTATGTTCCAGAGAAAGATAACTCTATTGAAATACTAAAAAAAATATTATCTTGGGTAAGCAAGGATGGACAAAAGGTAGTTATGGCTGATATAAGGAAACCTAATCTATCCGAGGTGTTTTCTAGTCTAATAAAAAATGATAAAAAAAGAAAAAAATAGTAAGAAAAATGAAAAATATAGGAAGCATTATTTAGTTAGTGACTTAATTAGTATAATAGGCAAAAATTTAAAATTAATAGCTAGAAGCAGAAGTTCATCGATAATAGTTTTGTTGGGACCTTTGTTGATAATAGCCTTGGTTGGAACAGCTTATAATACTTCTAATATATACGACATAAGAATTGGTGCGTATTCCTCCGAATATAGTGATTTGTCTAATTCTATACTTGAATCGATTGGTAAGCAATTTGCTATTGTAAAAATGAATTCAAAAGAGGAATGTATCTCTAGCTTAAAATCATCTCAAGTTCATGTTTGTGCAATAATCCCTAGTAAATTAGAAGTCGGGACTAAAGAGCCAATTGATTTCAATGTTGATCAATCTAGGGTGAATTTGGTGTGGATAGTAATTGATGCCATAAGCACTGATATCTCTTCTAAGAAAAGTGAGCTAAGCTTACAGATGACTACCTCTATATTGAATGTACTGAGTGATGCCAGAACAAAGATTGAAGCTAAGAAAAGTACCATTATTAATGCTGGGGAAAGTAATAAAGAAGCACTAGGAAGATTAGAAATTATTTCTTCTAATCTAGAAGAATTAAGCTTGGACGTAGAAAAAAAAATTGACATAAGCAAAATCAGCCAAAAATTAGATGAAATAATCTTAGCAAATAACTTGAGTAGTGCTGCATTCGATCCTGTTAAAAAAACGATAAAAAATGTAATGAATAATACCGAGTCTTTTGAAAAAGACTTAATTGCAAAAACATCTGATTCTATTTCTAGTCTTAAAGATGTAAAAACTAGAGTTGCTGGTTCTGTAACTGATTTAGAAGATGTAAAAAATAGCTTGGAAAATATGAAGGAAAATATTGATACTGCGCTTGGAACCAAAGCTGAAACTGTTGTTAGCCCTATACAAACAAACGTTATACCTATTGTGACTGAAAAAACACATTTAAGCTTTTTATTCCCTACACTCTTGGTTCTGGTAATAATGTTAATCGGTCTTTTATTAAGCAGCGGATTAGTTGTTAGAGAAAAAACTAGCCCAGCTTATTTTAGAAATTTTATAACTCCTGCTAAAGATAGTATCTTTATTTTGGGACATTTTTTAACCAATTTTATTATTCTGGTGATGCAACTTGTTATAATTTTAATAATCGCTTCGATATTTTTTAGGGATGATTTGGTAAGGGTTTTATACCCTACGTTTGTTTCATTAATTATTATAAATTCCGTATTTGTGCTAATAGGCATGTTATTGGGTTACTTATTCAAAAGCGAAGAAACATCTATATTGGCAACTGTTTGTGTAGCTAGTCTGTTTTTATTTTTTTCTAGTACTATATTGCCTCTTGAGACCTTGCCTACTTATTTAAAAAATATAGCTGATTTTAATCCTTTTGTGCTATCTGAGAGTATTTTGAAAAAAGTTATGTTATTCAAGTACGGTTTAAGTGATTTAAGTCAATCATTAGTACTATTAATTGCGTATGTTGGTTTGCTGCTTGTCCTGGTTTACGGGGCTCAGAAAATTAGCAAGAGTCAGATACAATAATTTTTATTCTTTATCATAATAATGTATTTAACCTAAAGAAATATGTGTTAGTGTATGATTAGTTCAGGTAATAAAGATTTGGATGATGTCGTAGATGGTTATGGAAAAGAAATTAATTTAATATATGGCCCTGGTTCAAGCGGAAAAACCACTTTAGCTAAAATAGTTGCAGTAAGTCAATTAAAAAAAGGAAAAAAAGTTGTTTTTTTGGATACTGAAAATGGGTTTTCAATTGAAAGGTTTATGCAGATTTGTGGAATAGATTATCTGAACTATTTAGACAGATTACTATTATTAAAAGCAAATAGTTTTGAAGATCAATGTAAAAGAATAGATAGCCTGATTAATCTAGTTGATATAGGCTTGATAATTATAGATTCTTTAGGTGCGTTCTATAGAAAAGAGGTAAAGGAAAATCCTCTTGAAATCAATAAAAAATTGGACAGACAATTAAGAATTTTAACTGAAATAACAAGGAAGGGAATTCCAATTTTAATAACAAATCAAGTTTCTACTGATATTGAGTCCAGTGAGATTAAGATGGTTGGGGGGGATATGGTGAAAAATTGGTGTAAAAAAGTGATAGAATTAAAAAAAGATCCAAGGAGAATAATTTTAAAAAAACCTGAAGAAAGAGAAAAAAAGTTTAAGATTATGAACGAAGGAATTATGGTTTTGGATTAATCTTGTTATTGGAAACAAGACTTTCAGCATGTTTGCATTTTGGATAATTTGGGCAAGCGAAAAAACCACCGTAAATCCCTTTTTTTACAATTAATTCTTTTCCGCAATTTGGGCACTTCTTTTTTTGTTTTAGTATATTGTCATCAATTTTTTTAGACTTACATTCAGGATTTAAACATAATTCTCTTGGTCTTTTTCCTGCTTGTATTATTAATATCATGGGATGACTACAATGAGGACATTCTTTCTTGGCCGATCTTACCAGGGCAGAATTAGGGATAGAGAAAGTGGTTTTACAATCAGGATATGAATCGCAGGCTACGAACCTTCCAAATTTACCACGTCTTATACTAAGCAACCCTTCTTTACAATTTGGACATTTCCCTATTAAAGATGTTTGAGCTTGTGTTTCTCTATTTGCCTCTAACAACTCTTTTCCAATTTTTAATTCATTTTCTCTAAAATGTTCTAAAGATTTTGTTAAAACCTTTTTAGCTTCTTCCAAGACTTCTGACGGTTTTTTTTGCTTATTCTGTATTTGTTCGAGTTCTTCTTCAAAATGTCTTGTAAGTTGTTCATCCAGAATTTCTGAAACATATCTTTTTAATGTCTGAACTGTTCTTAATCCCAGGTCTGTTACTTCAATTGATTGGTCTTGGACATAACTCCTTTGATATAACGTGTCTAATATCATTGAACGTGTTGCCTTTGTTCCTAATCCACGAGATTCTAATTCTTTTATTATTGATGCTTGAGTGTATCTTTTAGGTGGTTGTGTTTCTTTTTCATGTAATTTTATTTCTTTTACTTTTAATTCTTGATTTTCCTTTAAATTTGGCAAGGTTAGTTCTTCAAACTTGGCAAATCTTCCATATAAAACATGCCAACCCGGTTCTAATGTTCTAGTTCCTGAAGTAGTGAAAATTTCTTCGTCAGCATTTATTTCTACAGACATTGTTTCCCTAATTGCGTTTGGACCAAAAGTTGCTAAAAATCTATGTGCTATCAAATCGTATAGTTTTTCTTCTTGGGACCTTAATTTTCCTATTTCCCCTGTTACAAAAATAGCTGGATGAGCAGAATCTGTTTTTGGTCCATCATTAGGGATTAATTTCTCAGAAAGTAATTTGACTAATTTGGAAAATTTAGATTGTTTAGATAATTTTTCTAGTATCTTTTTATATTCTATTGAGGGCGGTAGTTTTTGCGATGAAGTTCTTGGATAAGAAATATAACCGGAGATGTAAAGATTTTGGGCTAGTTGCAGTGTTTGTTTTGGAGTAAATCCTAGTTTTTTGTACGCTTCTATTTGCAAAGATGTTAAGTCAAATGGAAATGGTGGTTTTTGTATTGTTTTTGTTCTTTTAATTGAACTGACTATTGCCGGTTTTCCTTTAGTTCTTTTTATTATGTCTTGCGCTTCTTTTTTATCTTTAAATTTGCCTTTTTTATGCCAGGCATTTAATTTATCGGTGATTAATTCAATTTCCCAGAAAGGTTCTGGCTTGAATTTTTTTATTTCTAACTCTCTTTGAGATAAAATCGCTAGTGTTGGGCCTTGGACTCTGCCTACAGACATTAGTTTGAATGAACCTGCTTTTTTAAAAGATAATGTAAGTGCGCGGCTTAGATTAATCCCCCATATCCAGTCTAGACTATGTCTTGTTCTCCCTGCATCTGCTAAACCGAATTCTATATGTTGTGAAAGATTTTCGTAAGATGTTACTAAATCCTCCTTAGTCATTGTACTAAACTTCATTCTCTTTGCATCATTTCTTTTTATCACCTTTTCAAGAATTAGATTGAATATGGTTTCTCCCTCGATATCTAGATCACAAGAGTTAATAAAATCGTCTGCTTCTTTTACCAATACGTTTAATACGTCTAAATATTTTTTAGTAAACTCTGCTTTTTTAGATATTTTGTAAGCTGGTATCCAGTCATACGAAAAATCAGGATAACCCCCCCCTTTACTTTTTGCTTTTAATCCAAATAAATGACCAACTGCAGAAGCAACAATTATTTTTTTATTATCTCTTTTTATTTCATAATAAGAAACTTTTTCAATTGATTTTTTTATTATTTTTTTCTCTGCTAAAGCTTCAGCTATTTTTTTTGCTGCTGAAGGCTTTTCTGCAATAATTAAAAGGTGCTTCATTTTCAATAAACCAAATATATTTACAGGTATATTTTTTTCGAACCTTTTTAAAATTAACTCCCTCTTCTTTTGATAAATTCCTGAGATGATAACTAATGGTTTTTGATGTTCTATCGAGTCGCTTGGCTAATTGTTCAGCTGTTTTTGACCCTTCATTTTTTAAAATATCTAAAATTTTTTTCTTGGCAAGATTTCCGTAGGTTTTAAATTTTATTTTTGATAAAGCCTTTTTTAATACTGCAGATTTTTTTGGATGATTAAAGCCTACTTTTTCTTGGAATAATCTAAAGTTAGATTGGCCACTAATAAGGAAGTAATAACAATTTCCGGCGCCATTAATTTTTGTTGATCTTTCGAAGATAAGGTTTGAGCATTGTATACCTAAAGAAAGTAGCAGATTTCTGACATCGTCAACGTAAGATTTATATTTCATCTTCAGTCTTATTTGACCTTTTTTTGATACAGATCCTTCATCATCAAATACTGCTCTTAAATAGGCTTTTTTTATATTTCCTTCAGACTTTTTTATTTCTTTGGGGATATGGTCTAAATCTAGTTTAAATTTATTATAAAGTAATCTTCCTAAAAAAATGAGGAACATTTAAACAGATTACTTTTGTTTCTTTGTTATAAAATTCTGATATCTCTATTTTTCCAAATATTTTTCTTAGACTATTTTTAAAATTTGTTAATAGCATTTCATTTTGATTAAAATATTGTGTTGTCGCACTATTTCTGTCACTAGTCGTTCCATCACAATATATATTAGCAAGTATTCCTGCTAGATTTTCTGACATATAAACTGGTAGTATTATGTTATTTATTGGCCTAGATGTTGCTTCGCCTTTTAATTTCTCAATTTTTCTTTCAAGTTTTATGTTTAAATTTTTATAGTCTATCAGCCAAACTACTAGATCTAATCTTAAAAAATCTCTTCTTAGCCATCCTGATATGGTCGCTTGTTTAATCTTTGGGAAGTTTAGATTTAATTTGATTTGATTAGCTAAAAGTCTCTGAGAACTGGCTTTTTGAATTGCTAAACTGATTAATCTTTGGTTTGATCCCTTTTTTAAGGAAATGAAAGTCCTTTCTTTTGGAAAATCTTGTAAAGTGATTATAGGATTCATTATTAAATATAAAAAATGGATTTTGGTATATAAAGGCTACGCACACTTGTCGTGTAACATTTGCCTAGAATATATATTTTACATAATATAAATTAAATATGTTATTTAATGTTTAAAAGGGTATAAAAAACTTATGTTTTGTAGAATGACTTGGGATAAATATTATATCTCGATTATTTTTCCGTCGGGACCCAAATTAACTATCTTTGTTTTTCCCAATTTTTCTTCTATTCCGGATGCTTCGTGAATGTGTCCACATAATAACAGATCTGGTTTAAATTCTTTTATCGCTTTTGTAATGCCTTTATTACCGGCAAAACCAGAAAATTCTGCTTTAGAGTTTGCTGGGTGCATATGTGTTACCATAACTTTCTTTTTTAATGATTTAATTTTGTCAAAACTTTTCTTTAAGATATCAAACGTTTGTTTTTCAGTTAGTTTTGATAAACCAATGTCAGCACCACCACAACCAAAAAAACCTATATTTTCGTATTTAACGTAATATCCATGTAAATTTCTAACACCATAAAATTCAGCAAAAAGCTCTGTTGTTGCAAAAGAATCATGATTTCCTGGGATTAATAACACTTTTTGATTATTTTTTTTGAATTCCCCTATAACTCCTCGTGGACTGTCTTTAACAAAGATATCCCCAGATAGGATAACCAGGTCTACTTTTTCCTTTTTTGCTTTTTCAGAGAGTCTTCTGGCTGCAGACAAATCTCCATGTAAATCTGATGCCGCTAATATTCTCATTTTATGTTGACAGGATAGTTTAATTTATAAAGATTATCTTGTTTTTATATAAGATTCCCAAACCAAGAATTTCTTAATTTACCATAAATTGGTCTAAACCTTGCATAAAACCATGAATCTGTGTATTCACCAAAATCAAGTCTTTCACCAAAACTTAATTTAAACTTATTTATTCTATCTGTCGGGCTATTTTCCTTGGCATTTTCATCTAAACCGCCCAGATCAAATAATTCAAAACGGTTTTTCTTAGCCCAAGTTATTATTTCCCAGATTAATAAAGCGTTTGCATTTAATTCATATGCTATTTCTGAATTAGCTAGTGTATTTAAAAAAAGCATATTTTTATGAGTAAAAAGTTGAGCGTAAGAAACTGGTGAACCTTCACGTTCTATAAAAAATAGCTTGCTAAACTTCCTTCCCAAATCGAATACTGTGTTTAAGTAATCAATTGAATAAAATTTTATTTTTTTTCTTATTGCTGTTTCTTTATATAGATTATGATAAGAAAGCCATTCTTCTTTAGACAAAGCTTCTTTAAAAATCAAATTTTTTTCTTTTGCTCTTCTTATCCTGTTCCTCTGTTTTTTATCAAGATCCATCCATAAGTCATCTTTTTTTAGATTTACCATTACAGTTGATAAAGTTACTCTTCTTAGTTTACTAATATTATTATATTGGTGTATCAAGGGATGTAGGTTATTTTTCTTGCAGTATCCTAGAAATTCATCTAATAACTGACTATTTAGATTTGGAAAAAAAGATTTTGCCATTGATAATGGACCCTTTTTTAAAATTTGAAAACATAAGCCTTTATCACCTATTAAAAAATATTTTGAAGTTTTGTCTAATTTGCAAAAATAAGAGGTCTGCCTAGGTTCATTTACATATTCATCCCACCAAGAAGGTGGTTCGGTAGTAATATCATAATTATCCATTTTCATGGCTTTTAGAATATTAATTTATAAA
>CAYSNL010000008.1:0-23382 GCA_964432435.1 Candidatus Woesearchaeota archaeon
TGATTGGACAAGCAAACTAGAATATTAGTCATAATTTTTAAATAAATATTAATGAATTGGTGATAGTTTAGTTGAAAATAATCTTATGCCTAATTTAGAAAAGAAAGAAATAACTTTATAAATAATTAATTTGTAATTATTACTAATGAAAAAAGAGGTAATAGATAGTAAAGTATTAAGTCTTCTTCTATCAGCACAAAAAAGTGAATTAACCGAGTATAATATTTATAATAAACTAGCAAGAACAGAAAAAAACAAGGTAAACAAGAAAATCTTAGAACAGATTTCTAAAGATGAAATAAAACACCACAATATATGGAAAAAGTACACAAATCAAGATGTAACGCCAAATAAGATTAAAATATGGTTTTATTACTTTTTTTCTAAACTGCTTGGATTAACCTTTGGCGTTAAATTAATGGAAAGAGGAGAAGAATTTTCTCAAAAAGCATATAAAAAAATAGCCAAATACATACCAAATGCAAGGAAGATAGAAAAAGACGAGCACAGGCATGAAAAACAGCTTCTTTCTATGATTAACGAAAAAAAACTTAGCTATATAGGTTCAATTGTTCTTGGTTTAAATGATGCTTTAGTAGAATTAACAGCCGCATTAACCGGTTTAACTCTTGCCTTACAGAATACAAGATTAATTGCAATAGCTGGCTTAATTACTGGAATAGCTGCTTCTTTCTCAATGGCTGCTTCAGAATATTTATCAACAAAATCAGAACCAGGAAATCAAAAACACCCTGTAAGAGCAGCGGTATATACAGGAATAACTTACCTAGTAACGGTTTTCATATTAGTCCTACCTTATTTTATGGTCTCTAATCTTTTTTTAGCTTTAACCTTGACAGTATCAAGTGCAATATTAATAATATTCTTATTCACTTTTTATTCGTCTATTGCAAAAGACATACCATTTAAGAGAAGATTTTTTGAAATGGTTTTTCTTAGTTTAGGTATAGCATTATTAACATTCTTGATAGGTTTATTAGTAAGAAAGTTTTTTGGCATTAGTGTTTAATATGGATAAAAAACAAAGGGCATTGATTATATTAAAAATTCTAAAAAAGGAATATGAAAAATACCAAAAGCCAGTTTCAACTTCAATAAATGAAAAAACAAAAAACCAATTTAAGGTTTTGATAGCAACGATATTGAGTGCAAGAGCTAGAGATACTCAAACAGAAAAGATATCTAATGAACTATTTAAGTATGTAGATACTCCTGAAAAATTAGTAAATTTAGACATAAATAAATTAAAAAAAATACTAAAACCAATTGGTTTTTACAATGAAAAATCAAAAAGAGTTAAACAAGCTTCTAAATATCTATTAGATAATTTTAAAGGAAAAGTTCCAAATAATTTCGAAGATTTAATTAAAATTCCAGGCGTTGGTAGAAAAACAGCAAATGTTTTTTTAGCAGAGGTTCATAATTTAGATGTTATTGGAGTTGATACTCATTGTATGACAGTTAGTAATAGATTAGGCTTTGTAAAGGGGAGAAATCCATTAAACGTAGAGAAAACTTTAGAGAAACTTTTTCCAAAAAAAGAATGGAAAAATGTAAATCGTGTATTTGTATCTCATGGCCAAAACATCTGTAAACCAATAAAACCATTATGTTATAAATGCCCAATAGAAAAATACTGTAACTATAAATTTAAGAATTTACTTTCTAACTGATATTTTTCCCTTAACAAAAGAAATTGTTTTTTCTGTGATATGCCCGGCCAGAGCCCAAACCATGAGATAACCAACGAATCCAACAAGATTATCATATTTAGTACTATCATCAACTAGACTTCCAATATAACTTCCAACAAACTCTGAAGGAACTCTAAAAGCGTAATAAACAAAATTATCCTGCAAGCTTTCATGAGGTAAAAATTTATCATAAAGGTTGTTAAAACCAGATAAATAGGCTAAAACTATTGCTGGCCAAGTTAAACCATAGCCCAAACCAGCCATAGCCCCATTATAATTCATAGGATTATACCATCTTCTTTTAGGTTTTCCTGCTTTAATATATTCTAGTATAATTGGTTCTTCCTTTGCTAATCCTACTTCTAAACTATCCATGTTAATTTAATTGTCATTTAAACTATGTTTAATTACTACACAAAAGCTTTTAAAACTAGTCATTTTATAGGTTTCATTACTGATAGGTTCTAAAATGACTATAAGTTTTCTAAATAAACCATACACAGATGAAGAAATATTTAAAACCATTAATAATGTAGTTGGAACTTGGTTTAGAAACAAGTTCAAAAGTTTCTCAGATCCACAAAAATATGCAATTATACCAATACATAATAGGGAGAATGTATTGGTTAGTGCAGTTACGGGTTCAGGTAAAACATTAACAGCGTTCACATCAGTTTTAAATGAACTGATTAATTTATCAGAAAAAAAAGAGTTAAAAGATAAGGTATATGCTATCTACGTAAGCCCGTTAAAAGCCTTAGCGTCAGATGTTCAAGTAAATCTTATTTCTCCATTGAAAGAGATGGAGGAACAAGAAAAAAAAGGATTTGGCATCAGGATAGGTCTTAGAACTGGGGATACATCAGCATATGAAAGACAAAAAATGCTCAAAAAACCACCACATATTATTATTACAACATCGGAATCATTAGCATTAATGTTATCTTCAATAAAGTTTTCAGAGCTTTTAAAAGATGCTCAATACTTCATAATGGATGAACTTCATAGTTTTGCAGAAAATAAAAGAGGAACTCATTTATCATTATCTTTAGAGAGATTACAGTATATCTCTCCAAATCTAACGAGAATAGGTTTATCAGCAACCACAGAACCTATTGAAGATCTGGCCAGTTTTTTAGTAGGAACAAATAGATCATGTAAAGTTGCCCAAATAGATTTAACTAAAAAATTTGATGTAAAGGTAATTTCGCCTGTTGATGATTTGATTAACATAACTCAAAATCAGCTACATCACAAATTGTACACTTTACTAGACAATTTACTAGATGAGCATAAAACAACTCTAATATTCACAAACACGAGGGCAGGAACAGAACGAGTTGTTCACCATTTAAAAGAAAAATTCCCAAAAAAGTATATAGAAAATCTTGCAGCACATCATGGTTCTTTATCAAAAAAACATAGATTAGAGGTAGAACAAAAACTAAGGGCAGGAAAACTAAAGGCTGTGGTCTGTTCCACCTCTTTGGAACTTGGCCTTGACATAGGTTATATAGACTTGGTAGTGCTTTTAGGAAGTCCAAAATCAGTAGCTCGCGGTTCTCAAAGAGTAGGTAGGTCAGGCCATAGGTTACATGATACAATTAAAGGAAGATTTGTAGTTCTCGATAGAGATGACTTAGTAGAAAGCTCTGTTTTACTCAAAGATATGGTAGAAAGGAAAATTGATAAAATCCATATACCTGAAAATTGCCTAGATGTCTTGGCCCAACAGATTTATGGTATGGCAATTCAAGATAAATGGAATGTAAATGATTTATTTAAATTAATAAAGCAATCTTATTCATATAGGAATTTATCAAAAAAGGATTTTGATGAAGTCATAAAATATTTAGCAGGCGAATATTCTTCTTTAGAAAATCGTTATATTTATGCTAAAATATGGTATGATCCGCAAAAAAAATCAATAGGCAAAAGAGGTAAACTAGCTCGAGTTCTTTATATGACAAACATAGGAACAATACCTGATGAAACTTCTATAAAAGTGAAGATAGGGGATCAAATAATAGGCTCTATTGATGAAGCTTTCTTAGAGAGATTAAAACGCGGCGATATATTTGTTTTAGGCGGCAATACTTATGAATTCCAATTCTCTCGTGGCACAATTGCCCAAGTTAGGGCAGTACCGGAAAAAAACCCAACAGTACCTTCCTGGTTTTCAGAAATGCTTCCTTTAAGTTTTGACTTAGCCAATGATATTCAAAAATTTAGGAGGTATATAGAGGATTTATTTGTAAACAGAAAAACAAGAGAGGAGATCATAAAATTCATTAATGAATACCTATACATTGACGAGAATGCAGCTAATGCGATCTATGAATATTTCAGAGAACAATACCTTTATTCAGAAATTCCAACAGACAAAAAGATTTTAATTGAGTTTTATCATGATGAGAATGATAAAAAATATGTTATCTTTCATTCTTTGTATGGCAGGCGTGTTAATGATGTTTTATCAAGAGCAATAGCTTATGCCATAGCTAAAATACAGAAAAGAGATGTTGAAATAGGCATTAATGATAATGGTTTTTATTTATCTTCATATCAAAATATGCAAGTTTTAAGGGCTTTTGAAATGTTAACGCCAGAAAATTTAGAGGAAGTAATGAAAAGAGCCATAGAAAAAACAGAGGTTCTTAAAAGAAGGTTCAGGCATTGCGCAACTCGGGCTTTAATGATTCTCCGTTCATATAAAGGAAAAGTAAAAAAAGTTGGCAGACAAACAGTTTCGTCCATGATTTTATTAAAAGCAGTAAAAGCAATAGACAAAGATTTCTCAATTTTGAAAGAAGCTAAAAGAGAAGTTTTACAGGACTTAATGGATTTGGGAAATGCAAAAAAAGTTTTAGAAAATATTAAGTTAGGAAAAATAGAAATAAAGCAAGTTCATACTCAATTGCCAACACCATTTGCTTTTAACTTAGTATTGCAAGGATACACAGATGTGATGAAGATGGAAGATAAAATAGAATTCATTAGAAGAATGCATAATATGGTCTTAGCTAAGATTTATCAAAAATAATCTCTAAAATATTTTTTATGATTAAACAAAGGATATAAAAAGAGAAAACGCTTATCTATATACATGAAATTTATTGTTAACATTATTATTCTGCTTTTAATGATTTGTTTATTAGTGCCTTTTATAGCGGCAAGAGAAAACGTTAAATATGATTTTATGGTAGGTACTGGTTTTCTGAGAGACTTTGGCGATGTAATTTCAACAGCTAAAAACGGTGATACTATTGAACTTGTTGGTGAAGGAAGCTTTAATACAAAACCAAAAACGATTATTGGATCAGGTACTGCTATACATAGAAATTCAAATGGGGAAATTATTGGAACTGGCAACTGGATCGCTACTAAGTTAATAACTTTCAAGTCATATGGGAATGGCAGTTCGCAAGGTTTACCAGGCAATTTTGAGGGTGGTAGAGCCCTTATCAAAGTCATAATTGATCCTGATAATGTTGGACCAAGTTTTGAAGGTACGTTAATGGTTACATGTTTGCTAGGCGATAAGATACCACCTAAAGCAAACGAGGGTATAAAGCTTGCGGTTAGAGGTATTCCAATAAACTTTAATCAAGAAAAAAGCGGGGCTACATTATTTATACGAAAAGACTAAACTTGGCTTCTTTTATTTTTTAAAAATTTATCTTAAATAAGTAACTAATTTTACTACCACTTGATTAAAATTTTGATATGCAAATAAATCACAATAATATTTAAAAATAAATAAAACCTTTTTTAATAAAAGGAGGTAAGATTTATGAAAGGAAAAGCTATATTGTATCTTCTTTTTTCTATGATAATACTCTCAACAACTGCAGTTTATGCTGTAAATCCTCACTCTGATATTTCTTCCCAAGGTCATGGAAGATTTATAAGTGATTGCTATAGTGAATGCAGAGAAGATAAATTAAAAGATAGAAGCGACTGTGTACAAACATATAAAGATGGTACTTCTAATTGTAGAGAAACTTATAAATCTTGCACAGAAGAAGCAAATAATAACTATAAAGAATGTAAATCTTCAGGTGAGAGCAGAACTGTATGTAGGGTAAATTACTTGAGTCAAAAGATGGATTGTATCGGGGGCTATATTGAATGTAGAAAATCAGTAAGAGAAGAGAAGAAATCTTGTGAAGAAGAGGTTAGGGATGCTGATTTACAATGCAAAGAAATTTGCAGAAATGAAGCTGGCACAACAACTTCTAGTACCTCAACAAGTTCAACTTCATCCACAACATCCAGCACCACTGAAGAAACAACAAGCACTTCGTCAAGTAGCACTTCTACAACAGAATTAACTAGTACAACAACTGGAGAAACAAGCACAACTAGTACTGAAACAAGCACTTCGTCCATAATAACATCAACTACAGTAGAACAAACAACTTCAACTTCTGTTCCGTTATTTAATCAAATAACAAGAGCAAGGAGCTTATTTAGATAGACTTAGAAACATTTTTATTTTTTCCTATTTCTCTCTTATTAATGAAAATCTTAGATAATATTGAAATAGTAGATTTAGCCTTAAAATACAAAGATTATTTAATCTTCGGAGATCTACATCTAGGCTTTGAAGAATCACTAGTAAACCAAGGAATCTTAATACCCTATTCACAGATTGATAAAGTAATAAAGAAAGTTGGTAATATAATAAAAATAGCAAATCCCGAAACAATAATAATAAACGGCGATCTGAAAGATGAATTTGGTTCTATTTCAAGGCAGGAATGGAAAGATTCTTTAAAGTTTATAGATTCTTTAAAGGAAAAGTATAATCTAATTTTTATTAAAGGCAATCACGATACCATCTTAGAACCTATTGCAAGAAAAAGGAATATCGAAATTAAAAATAGGTTAGATATAGATAATATTTCAATAATACACGGAGACGTTTTAATTAAAAATCCAAAAAAAACAATAATAATCAGTCATGAACATCCAGCAATTTCATTTAAAGAAAGACCAGATGAAAAATTTAAGTGTTTCTTGATTGGAAAGTATAAATCCCATAATTTAATAGTTATGCCTTCGTTTAATCCGCTAATAGAAGGATCAGATATAACAAAAGAAAAATTCCTCTCACCCTATCTAAAGGACCTATCTAACTTTGATATTTATGTTATAGAAGATAAAGTTTATAGTTTTGGTAAATTAAAAAATATAAAATAAAGGTTTATAAATGGATAGATATTTAATAAAAAAGGTGATAACCTATGCCAATACAATATGTAGGTCTAGATGCATTAGATGAAAAGGACATAGAAACACTAACAAGAATTTCTGAAAAAGCATACCCAAAGCTAGAAAGATATTATCCAAACGAAACTTTGGTCATAGTAATAAAAACCCATTCAAAAAGTCAAGGAACAAGAGCCAAAATCTCTATTCACGCAAAGATAGATGCCCCAAGGGTAAAAGTGATAGCAAGATCAGATGATTGGGACGTTGCTAAGGCAACACACAAAATTTTTGATAAATTACAAGAAGAAGCGAAACACAAATTAAATCGTTAAAGCCTTCTCCACAACATAATAACTCCTAAAAATAAAACAACGATTATTAAAACAGCAGCAATAACACTAACAATTCCAATTCCCTCATTTTTAACAGTTTCTTTTTTTTCTAATGGTACTTCCAATTGTTTTTCACTTTCTACAATAGTTTCAGAAGGTTTACCATCTTCAATAATTTCTTCACTACTTTCTTTGAAACAGCCAATATTATTACAGTCTTCCCTACAAACGCAGTCTCCTTTGCAACCGTACTCAAAATCAAAAGTTGCAATATCCACATTAACTTTTATTAAATTTATATTAACATCATTAACTTTTCTGATGACATCTTCATTCACTATTGTTTTAACTCCGTTTACACAAATAAGCGCTTTTTCCTCATAAACCTTAACTAAAGTTATATTTTTATCTTCTATCAAATAATTTGACCCAACAATCAAATTAACAGATCTGGCATTAACAAAAACACTAAATAGTATAATCGTTAAAAATAATGCTGCCCTTTTCATACCAATTATATATGTTTTCATATTATTTAAAATTTGTCTTCAAAAGTTTTTTAAACAAAGAAGTAATAAAAAATAACATGAAACAGATGATTCTTATCAGGATGGATTTAAAAATGCCAAAAGGCAAGGCCATCGTTCAAGCATGCCATGCCTCAGTTGAAGCAGTCTTAAAGTCAACTAGAGAAAAAATACAAGAATGGAAAAATCAAGGCATGAAAAAAGTTATTCTTAAAGTAACGGATGAAAAAGAACTAATAGATTTTCAAAAAAAAGCAAAAACAGCTAAACTAGCAACAGCATTAATAACTGACGCAGGAAAAACCTTTTTTAAAGAACCAACAAAAACTTGCTTAGCTATAGGTCCAGATAAAGAAGAAAAAATAGATAAAATAACTAAAAAATTAAAAATATTGTAAAACTAAGATTGTAAATTTACAGTTATATCCTTAGTTGTTTCAGCATAGGTATAAATTGTAGTTTCATAGTCTTTTAGACCAAACTTAGAAACCTTGATTAAATGTGTTCCAGGTTTTACATTGCTTATAGTAATAGGCGTTACTCCTTTGTAAACATCATCAATAAAAACATTAGCTCTACTTGGACTAGAAATTACTTTAACTGCACCATATTGTGAACTATCCCAGTAATTAGGATCAGCAGTTAAATCTATTGAAATTCTTTTTATTTCGCCAGGTGATACATCCACATTCGTACTATAATCAAGATAACCAGCCATAATTACTGAAACATCATGGGTTCCAGAAGATGTAGTTACAAGCTTCCTGGTAACACCCATATTAATCCCGTCTACAATTATACTTGCCCCTTCTGGGTTTGATTCAACCAATAAGCTTCCATCTCCACTTACAACCCTACCCGTTTTAAAATTGTCACCTATAATCAGTAGGGCAGTAAGAAATAAAGATAACACTAACAAAACAGAATAATCTTTTTTTTGATCAGTCTTTTTCATTTTACACCTCTCATTTTTATTATAATCTCTTCAAATTAGGTATATATAACTTATTTACCACTCATAGATAGATAAAATATAAAAATTATAAAGTTTTAAAAAATAATAGGATATGGAAACATGTTTAGAAGAAATATTAGCAAATTTAGAATATTTAAAAAATAGATTAATCACATATTAGGTGATTTTACCTTGTATTAACAAGCAAGATAAAAGTAAGATTTATAAACTAGTTTTTTTAAATAATTGAACTTAGGGCGACCATAGCTACGGTTTTTACCTGTTCCCTTTTCGAACACAGAAGTCAAGACCGTACACGTTCCAGGTTGTACTGCTCTTTCGGGTGGGAACCCTGGTTAGTTGCCCACTTTTATTTAAATCATTAAATTTTTAAAAATATTCTATAGAATGTTTTAATGTCGGCAGGTCCAAAAAAATTGGATTTTATGCCTAAACCACCAAGACCCCTTCCTAACACTATCCTTAAATTGCTGTATCCTAAAATATTTCCAGCCATTTCTCTAACAACCCTATTTTTATGGTTATAACATCTCCTCAAAACACGATATGAAAGTATCCTTTTACTAATATCAGGTTTATAATGTGAAAAAATCAATCTTTCGCAACTACAAGTTTTTTCACTTCTTAGATCATGTCCATATGAATAATGGCCTTCATTGTAATCATATACAGCCCTAACAGCGCTAAGACCTTTTTCAAATCTTTCTAACATTTCCTCTAAACCAACATTGCCCCAAAAATGTTTTAATTCAAGACCATTTGTCATCAAAAAACCATCAATTAAATCAGTTAATAATCTTTCTAAGGGAATATTTGTAGAAAAAGGAATAAAACAAGATTTTTTTATTTATCCACAAAAATAGAGAAAGTTTTATTATTATATATAACCTTCTTTTTTAGATGTTATCAAAATCAGAACAAAAACAAATAGCAAAAGAAAGGATTAATATCCTTTTTAAGCAGGCTAAAGAAATTTCTAAGAAAAATTTAAGTTTAGCAAATAATTACATAAATTTAGCAAGAAAAATATCAATGAGATATAAAGTAAAACTACCAAAAGAATATAAAAGATTTATTTGCAAATACTGCTACAGTTTTTTAGTTCCTGGAAAAACATTAAGAGCTAGAATAAAAAACAAAAAACTAATCTACTATTGTTCGACATGTAAAAAAATAAAAAGATACCCTTTTTCAAAACCATCTAAAACTGCTTCTTAATTGTTTAACTCTAACAACACCATCGCTATTATTTTTCTCACCAAGCATTTTAGGCCATTCTTTTTTACTCCAATACTTTTCAAAATTCACCATTTCACCATATCCTCTCATTCTCAATTCTCTTTCAACTACACCACCTTGATGAGGATATTTGAATTTCTTAGGATGAGGGCTATTAAACCCATGCAGGTAATGTGCCAGTTCATGTGCCAAAGTTAATTCTATTATTTCTTTAGGAACTCTTTCATCCTTAAATAAAGAATTAACAGCTATCTCAGTATCCTTATTTTTTAGTCTTTTTATGTGCCCAAATTTATTTTTCCATCTGCCTTTCCATCTTACAACAACATTATTCACTTTTTTGACATCAGAAAACTTATTATCCCATATTTCATGAAACAATGTTGCTAACCATTCTTCGTCTCTCATATAGTAAATTTATTAAATCTCTATTATTTAAGTTTATTTATGAAAAACAAGATAGGTATAGCTCTTTATCCTTTATCTGAAAATTTCTCCAGAATACAGGAAATATTCGAAATCTTAATTTCCTCAGAACTAGGATTTAGGCATATAGAATTAAGCAGCGAATTTTTAAATAATAAACTAATAGATTTTATATCCTCCAAAGATATAACTTACAGCTTACATTTACCTCATTTATACTCAATAAAAATTAATTTTTGCAACCCTAAAAGATCCGAATTTGTAAAAGCAGAAAAATGGTTTAAGAAATCAATTTCTTTTAGTAAAAAGCTAAAGGCTAATCTAATGACAATTCATCCAGACCCTTTAAAAAATAAAGAGCTTGGTAAAAAAATACTAGAAAAACATTTACTTAATAACCTAGATCTTTTAAATAAAAAACAAAAAATACTATTAGAAAATAT
This sequence comes from Candidatus Woesearchaeota archaeon, assembly GCA_964432435.1. Lineage (GTDB taxonomy): Archaea > Nanobdellota > Nanobdellia > SCGC-AAA011-G17 > JACPIM01 > JACPIM01. The sequence goes on from CAYSNL010000008.1 coordinate 10,876, forward strand.
GCCCGGTAGTAAATACACAATTTTTTCTCCAGAAGAAATATTAGAATTCATAAGTTTAGATAAAAAAAGATTAGGGGCAACATGGGACATAGGTCATTCAATAATCTCATTAAAAAATAATTTTTTACATCTTCCAGATGTTTTAAAAAATAATATAAAAGAAATCCATATTTCAGGAGTTAAAAAAGGAATAGATCATTATCCAATAACAAATAAAAACATTCCATTAAAATCTATTTTCAATAAAATCAAAGAAATAAAGTTTAAAGGCCCGATAGTTATGGAAATAATTCCTAAAACAATAGAAGAAATAATAATCTCAAAAAGAACTCTTGAAAAATTTATTTAATGCTTATTTTTTTGCTCATTTTCCTTTTAGGTATTACTATTTTCAATACTCTCCCTAAAAATTTGGCCTTTGTTTTATCTATAGCTACTCCTTTAGGCAATGTAATTGCCCTGTAATATCCATAAGCCTTTTCAGCCTCATAATAGCTACCTTTCTTCTCTTTAACAACCCTAGACTTATTTTCTGCTTTAACAACTAGCTTATCATCATCGACTTGCAGAAAGATATTCTTCTTTTTTATCTCAGGAAGTTCAACATTAATAATGACGAATCTAGAATTTTGTGTAATATTGCTATATGGTTTTTTATAAAGCCCAATAAAATCATTAACCCTTTTGTTTAATTGACCCTGAACTCTCTTCATATCTTTAAAAGGATCCCACATAGCCAAAATTTACCACCTCTTCTAATAAAAATTATTTTTCTTCATTTATAAAATTTTTCATTTATAATGTTTGTCTAGTTCTTTAGTATAGCCACATAGTTCATTAACTTTAAACCATAAACTTATCTCTCTTTCAGCTTCATTAACGCTTCCAGAGGCATGAACTAAATTTCTAACAGGTCTTTTTCTCAAATCAGCAATAGCATAAGATTCAAAAGTATAGTCTCCTCTAATAGTGCCAGGTAATGCCTGTCTTGGTTCTGTATTTCCAACTATTTTCCTTGCAATTTCTATTGCATGCGGCCCTTCCAATACAATAGCAACAATAGGCCCTTCTCTTAAGAAACCAACATTCCACTCTTGTATCATTTTTCCATATTCCATTGGGTTATTAAAGGGAAATTTTTTATTGTTTTTTTCATAAGCATTTTTGGTTTTTTCAAAAACAGCTTTAGCCCACTCTTCATTAACCACGTAATGATTTGATGCAAGTTTTTCATCAGCATGTAACATCTTCATGCCAATTATTTTTAATCCAATCTTCTCAAATCTTGTTATTATCTCACCAATTAACCCTCTTGATACAGCATCATGCTTGATAAGAATTAAACTCTTTTCCATCATTTTTTTCTCTCCGAAGTCTCTTCTTTCCGCGAACGCTTTTCTAAAGGGTTCAAAGAGAGCCCTAAGAAATTTCATTTTAGATAATTTTTAGTCCATTTAGTATGTATGGCCTTTCTTTTTAATTTAAGTTGATTTTTACGGCATTTGCTTGAACAAAAGTTAGAAGTTTTACCTGACTTAAACACATATACCATCCCAGTACCCTGTGATATGTTATTCCCACAGAAAGTGCATTTTGCCATTTAACTTCTCCTTCCCTGGGTTAATCTTCTTGCTTCTATCTCAGTTTCTCTTAACATAAGAATATCTTTTTCTTTTATAGGTCCTTTAACATTCCTTCTTAATATTTTATTTCTGTCTCTACCATCTAAAACCTTTACCCTAACTAATGTTACTTCTCCTCTAGTGCCTGTTCTTCCTACAATCTCCTCAACAACACCAGGAACAGCATCAGAAATAGTCATCCTCCCAGAACTTTCTGCTATATTTTCATCTTTTTTAGATCTTATTCTTTTATCAACCATTTTACTTTGCTATTCCCTTGATTAAATCCTTTGCATCTCCTTCTTGGACAACAACTACAGAACTCGTTCCTACTTGCAAACCAGCAGCAGCCCCTAGATCTTCCTTGCTTGGTACAATAACAAAAGGAACGTTTTTCTCTTCACATAAAAGCGGAAGATGCATAATCACTTCTTGTGGATTTACATCTTTAGCAATCACAACAAGCTTAGCCATGCCTCTCTCTATTACTTTTGTGGTCTCATTAATCCCTTTCTTTATCTTACCGGTATTCCTAGCAATTTCAACAGCCTCGTAGGCTTTATTTACAATTTCTTTCGGAAAATCAGTATTTAAATCTGCCATTTTTTAACCTCTATTAACCTAATATTTTAGGTTTTTCATTGGTTATTACTATTCCATAAAGAATCTATTTAAAAATGTTTCTATTGTTTGTTGAAAACACTTATTTATGCCCGAAAACAAAGACCATTTTGTCTTTAATTTTATTATCTAGCCTACAAAATCCAAACCTTTCAAATTGAATGGTCTCCTTTATCTTAACTTTTTTTAAGTCAGGTTCACCAAAACCAGCTTTAATAGAGTTATCAGGCATAATAACTTCAACTTTAATTAAATCTTTAGAAACAGGTAACCAATGTATCAGTTTAGCATTTAACTCTGGTTTATATTCCTCACTTATTACCTCACCATTCTTAAAATTGAATAGATGCATTAACCTATAGATATTATCATATTTAATATCATCTTGTACATAAAATTCATTACTAACTTTTATCTTTCTACTTCCCTTTTTTAGGAAATCAGGATGTAGAGGTATATTAATAATTTTATTTTTGCTTCCCTTTATAATTATTTTCCTTGGATTAATAATTAAAAAATATCTATTTGTTTTTTTATCAATCAACTCTTTATTATGAGAGGCTAAATTTTCAAGAGATACATTTACATTTGATAAATTTATTCCAATCTCTTTAATGAAATTAACTATGGCTTCTGCTTGAAAACCCCTTCTTCTTAAAGACATAATAGTTGCTAGTCTAGAATCATCCCATCCTGTTAATTTTCCTTCTTTTATCAGCTCTTTTGCTTCACTTGTACTTTTTATGCCGCCAACTAGGAATTTCCCATTGTATAAAGTTTCAGGATATTTCCAATTAAAATAATCAAAAATATATTTCTGTCTTTGATCAGAAACTTTTAAGTCAATCCCTCTTAAAATATGAGTAACCCCTAATTCATGATCATCAATAGCAGAAGCAAAATTTAACAATGGCCACACTCTAGCTTTAGCTAACGGATGATTCCCTTTTTTTATTATCCTAAATGCAACCCAATCTCTAACAGCCGGGTTTGGATGGTCGATATCTGTCTTTATTCTTAGAATTGCTTCACCATCTTTATATTTAGTAAACATTTTCTTCCATTTGATCATAACTTTTTCAGGCCTTTCTTCCCTTTCATCAGAGATTTCACCCTTCCATATTTTTTTCCTCATTTCCTCTTGTGGCAAAGTATCAACATAAGCAAACCCATTTTTTATTAATTTCTCAGCATATTTATAATAAACTTTCAGTCTTTTACTTTGAATAGCAGTTTTATTTGGTTTTACCCCTAACCACTCCAAATCTTTTTTTATCCATGTATAAGCTTCTTTTATTGGTATTTTAGTTCTCGGATCAGTATCATCAAATCTTAAAATATAATTTCCATTATACTTTTTAACAAAAAACCAGGTCCATAAAGCAGGCCGGCAATGTCCAAAACTCAAAGGACCATTTGGATTTGGTGCAAATCTCATTACAACTTTTCCTTTTTTTGCATTTTTTAAATCAGGAATTTCTCTTACTCTTTTCTTTTTTTCCGCCAACGCTTTTCTAAAGGGTTGTTTTAAAGAAAAGCTCTTTTCTTTTACACCTCCAAGTTTCTTTAATTCTTCATTTTGTTCTTTTACACTTAATTTATTTACTTCCTCAACAACTTCTTTAGCAATTTTAATTACTTCATTTTTATCTTTAATGTTTTTAGAAGAAAAAATCCTTCCAAGAACAGAGTTTAGATTAGCCTTGCCATTATATTTTATAGCATTTTCTAAAGCAAAACTCTTTATTTCTTCTTTCATACTAATTATAAAATAAACTCTTATTTAAAAATCTTTTTACAACTCATCAATTGGCTGGGCTTTCTTGGATTTTTCTCAAAAAGTCTAGTTCATCTCTATATAAAGTATCCTCTAATTCCATAGTTCGTTGGAACTTTCTTGTTTTAAATAAATTAGCCGCCCAATGAAGTCTATTTTTTGCATCATCTATTTTCAGAGCCTTATCTTCTGATAACAACTGCACCGCTCTTTCTACCTCTCTCGAAGTCCTGCTTCCATTTTCAATCATTGCAAAATTCGGTAATGTTTCAACGTCATGTGAAAATTCATACATATGCGTGTCATATCCAAAATCTTCAAATTCTCTGAATGTGGGATCCACTTCTACCCAACCATATGGATGTAGATATGAGCTAGCCCATGCATGGTTCCAACCAAAAATTCCATTTGTAGCATAACCACATAGTTGTCTACTTGGTATTCCAAGTGCTCTTGCAAGTGCTAGATATGTATTAGATATACCAACACATTTCCCTTCTCTGCCCTCAATTGTGGCACTCGCACTTGTTGAATTTTTTTCCAACCAAAATAATTGAAATAGACCCCACGCGTTTCCAGCTTGAGTCATTAATTCCTGTGCAAGTTTTCTTGGGTCTTTTTCACTTCTAGGTAAATGAACTTGGCTTGCAACTCTTCTTAGATACTCGTCTTTAATGTTGAACCTATACCTTAAAACTGTGAATGGGTCATATCTTTGTTCTTCGGGTAAGTGCTCGTTGTTCTCCCTATATCATCAACAATATGAGGAGCAACTAACGTGTATTCAATATTGTCCTTTATCCAATGAACAATTCCATCAGCCATTGCGTATGGATTGTTTCGATGCCATTGAGGCAACTGTCTTGATATCTCCTGTACAGTTGTTTTTACTGCTTCAGAGGTAACATCTACATTTTTCTCATCACTTAGATGCTTCTCCAATCCTTCTGAATATTGCTGAACAGAATCAGGATTTATCTTTCCTCTATAAAATAATGGAGAAACCCTAAATAATGCCCTTCCATGTCCCCCCCCAGACATATTCATTCTTAAAATAGCCTTCAACTTGCACTCCTTTACCAACTAAAAAATCAATTCCGAACTCAGGTTCGTGTCTGATTCTAAAAGACCCATGACCATCAAATTCTGCGTAAAGGAGTGCTTTTTCTGCTGGTAAAGCTATGTATGTGCCTCTTCCTGAACCATTGACTGTAAATAATCTTCCCATATCCATCATAGTTTAAGTGATTATTTATAAACTTTTCTATTTATAACTACTAATAAGATATAACAGATAAACTGAATAGTAGGGGGTTTTCGGTTCTAACGAAAGATACCCTGCTTCGCAGAAATTAATAATATTAAGTGAAATTCGACTTCTTCGGATTTCTGCGGAAATCCTCGACCACATTGCATTCTCGCTATCGCTCGGGGCACATAACAGGCATTATATTCAATTGTCTTCAGCCCCAAAACTTATATATCAACACTCATTAAGTAAGTTTATGAAACCATCACCGTTGTTTAGTCTTGCTGGTTTAGGAATGATTCTTGTAGGAATATTTTCTATACTATGGAGTTTAAATTATGGTTCCAAATTATCTTTGATACTTGTAGGTTTTTTAGCATGGATTGTATCTGTCGGATTAAAACTTGCTTGGTCAATTCCAACCAATAAAAAAATAATAAACTATTTAGAAAAGAAATTTTCTTCAAAACTTTCTGGGCATATTACGTGGACATACATTGGCTCGCTTACAGGGATATTTGAATGTGGAATTTCATTACTTTTTGTATTTTTTATTCCCTCATTATTGAATGCAAATTGGCAAGGTATAATTGGTTTCGGTATCGGATTTGGTGCAATTGAAGCAATAATTCTTGGTTTAATATCCCTTACGAGTAACTTATATTTTCTAATTAAACCATCCGTAGCTCCGAAAGAAGTAAAGGAATTATGGAAAATATATAGAAAATATTCTTTTACTGCCATATCAGTACCAATTGTTGAACGAGCTGCAACTATTCCAATACATATTTTTACGATAATATTGATTGTTCTTGCAGTTCAACAAAACATGTATTATTTGTTCTGGCTTTCATTTTTCTTTAAGAGTTTTGTTGATTCTGTAGCGGCTTGGTCCCATTTCAAACTAAACATAAATAATTGGAAGAAACCAAAACAAATATGGTTTGTTGAATTTCTAATTGTTGTTTTTGGCATAATAAGTTTATTCGGAGTATTTTGGTTATTTAATTTATAAGGGGCTGAAGACAACTCTTCGCCAATTTTTGCTTCGCAAAAACTGTTGCACTTTGGCTTAGGTTTTTCTTCGAAAAACGAATATAACAGGAATTATATTCAATTTACCCCTTAGCTTTGATTCTCTTTGAAGTTATAGATAACTATTAATATTAGATGTGTTATTCTAATTAAGTATATGATAGAAAAAAATTTCCTTCAAAAATACTGGAAAATAATAGTAGTTGCATTCTTAGTGATAGTTGTTTTATATCCCAAAGAAATTGGATACGCTTATGGTGGAGAAGTAGTTCCTGACCAAGGCACACTTTACAGAGAAGAAAGAGTCTGTTTAGGTTTAAAGTATTCAATTTATGGTGGCCCATTTATGGAAGAAGGATGTTTAGATTGTTCTGCAACTATCTATTGTGCGGGAATACCTCTTCAAAAAAAATGTTATCAAGTTGACTATCAGGGTTCATTAAATATAAATAATGAAAGAGAAACTCAATGTTTCCAACGCTAAGGTGTAAACTCTCCATCACTTCGTTCGTCAAACTTTTACTTTGTAAAAGGAAACTAACAGGCATTATATACAATTCACAAGTCCCCTAATCATATACTCAAGGTCTCTTATCGATTTTAACTATGCCAACTAAATTCATGACCCTATCAATTTCATATAGAATTCTATAGTCTCCAACTCTCACACGATATGTTTTTTCCTTATAACCTTCTACAATAATTGTTTCTCGAAGGATTGGTTCGACTCTAAGTTCTTCAATTTTGTTCATCAATCTTTTAATTAGTGTTTTACCAGCTTTTTTCAAGAATTTTGTTGCTTGGTTCGAATATTTGACATCGAACATTTACAATCCTAACTCTTTTTTCAATTCATCATGAGAAACTAATCTGCCTTCAGCTTTCTCTTTTCGATATTCAAGTAGGGCTTCGTAATCTTCTTCTGTCAAAATTGCATCTGAATCTACCATATGCTCTCTGATCTGTTCTACGTTCTTCTCGATCTTTTCCAGTTTTTGAAGTATTAGTTTTGTTTCGTTTGTCATATTCAGGATATATCTGATGTTATTTATAAAGTTGTTGGGGGTTTAACTTTGATGAGTTGCCCTTAACAGGGTCGCATAACATAACTTAATTTCAATCCAAGTTTCACAGAAAAGGAATTAAAATGGGTTTTTATAAATCTCATCGTGATGTTTATAATTTTCAAATATAATAGTTTTAGAAGATTCATCAACAGAAAAAACTAATACAAAATGTCCAATATGAACTCTTTTTAAATGTTGCAAAGGACTTTTTAAATTTTTATAATGAGCTATATCACTAGACTTAATTATTTCTTCAATTTTTTTAATTATCTGTTCATAACGAGTTTTATCTTTTCTTGAAAGTTTCTCTAAAATATTTCTTAAATTTGGTTTAATTTCATACCTATACATAAATCACTCTTTTATTTTTCAATTAAAGCTCTAAGTTCTTTTATATCCTTAAAAGGAATTCCCTTTTCTTTTTCTATTTTTCTTATTTCATTTATAAATTCAGGTCTTAATTCTGGCTCTAGAAAATTTTGTTCATATTCATTTACAATTAAACTTATAGCTTCAGATTTATTCTTTAAACCAAATTTACCCTTTACTATATTTAATATCCTATCTTCTTTTTCTGCTAAAGTTATAACAGCTTGTACCATTTTTCCTCCATTAAGTAATATTTTATTACAAAATATAACATTTCATTATTTTTAAACTTTTCTATAGTAAAATTCACCATTATTCAACAGGATAACAAGTAAGGGATCAATATTCCTCCTAATACCATTAGACCTTTCTTACTCAAATATATACCTATTTTATATTATAATATTTAAATAATCTGAATAATTAGTTTCAATTAAAACCAAGTGTATCCAACTGATCAAAATAAGCTTATTAATCTAATCACATATTCCTTAATTTGTTATAAACAATATCAACCAATTCGCGTGGCCATCCAGCATTTAAGGCAGACTCTCTGATTTTAACTAACCCAAATCCAGAGTTCTGAAAATCTTGAAAGAAATACAATAAATAGTATAATTTAACCTCTCTCTCATTTAGCCTCTTACTCTTAGCTATCTCTAAAATATCTTCAATGCTCTTGCCTCTGTCTTTTAATTCTTTTATAAGTTTATCAGGCCTTATTATATAATGTTTATAGATTATAACTCCAATAATAAAAATAAGAATTACTATTAAATTAGCTATTATCAAACCTAATACCATACTAAAAAATAATCTCTAGCACTTTAAAAAGTTTAGTGACTACGATTAAATCACATCTTTTTCCTAATTATCTCTATAAATTTACTAAAATCACTTACAGGAATATTAGCCCCCGCAGCAAATAAATGACCCCCACCATAACCACTAACCTGTTTTAAGGCTTCTTCTAATATCTCTCTAACTTTATATTTGTTGCTTCTTAAACTCATTTTCATCTCGCCATTCTTTTCTCTTGCAACAATAATGAATTTATTAGGATATCTATAGACTAGTTCATTGCTTATATCAGAAGTAAAGCTATACTTCTTGTTTGCATAAGTAAATATTAATAAATCCTCTTTAGATACTTTTTTAAGCGCATTTTTTAATAGATTATCATAATCCTTTTTGATCTTTTCAACATTTTTTAATAATCTTTTTCCAATTTCACTTTCTTCTTTTAAAATTTCATTTGGGTCTGTTATTTTTTCAATCAATCTTATATTCCTTTTGACGTCAGATGTTTTACCTTTTGTAAAAAACGAGAAAAGCCTGCATAACTCGCCTAACTTGGTTTCAAATAAAATTTTCTCTGGTGTTTTCTGTTCATCTATCATTCCAGGATATTTTTTCTTAAACTCATCAATCCATTCAGGTACAACCCAATCACTTATAGTGCCAACAGCTGCTATCCATAATTGGCCTCCAACAGCTTTGTAACACCAATAAGTTGTACTCATTCCGTTTTCATTCTTCCCATTTAATAAGGGATTAAAATATTTAACACCCCCCACCATATTTGGTGGATGATGATCTATCCAAATTATAGGAACATGAACGTTTTCAACAAATTCTTCTAAAACAAGAGGTTTATCTAAAATAAAAACAGTATCAGGATTATATTCATTAATCCTATGAACAAAAAATCCATCAACCCATGGTCTAGCTTTAACTATTATTCCATTTCCCTTGCCACAAAATTGTTTTAATAATAAATAACTACACAATCCATCATTATCATCATCAAAGAGAAAAACAGGGTTTTCAGCTTTTTCTAAATAGCCCCTAATTACTTTAAGATCATCATCTGAAATCATTTTACGCTTTTAAATGCTTGTTTTACCTGTTTTCTGCTCCATCCACTCCTTAATAAAGCCTTCTTTATTGATTTCGAATTATCACCGCTTGCAAGCCCGCTATTTATAAAACCAATTATTGGTTCGATTCCAGACGGAGGATTTACTGTAGACTTAACTTCTTCTTCTTTTAAAATTTGTTTTTTAGGTTCTATAGTCACAAACCCTTCATCTTTTTTCTTAAATCTATCAAAAAAACTTTTTTTAGTTTTATAACCAGCACCAAAACTAGTTAATTTTTTCTTTCTTACATTCCTTGTTCTTATGATCATTATAATAATGAAGAACAACATAAAAACACCACCCACAGCACCAATTATTTTTTTACTTAAATTTAACTCATTAAAATTTTTAATTAAAAAACCAGTTATAATGTTGTTTTTTTCTTCCTTTACACAAAGTTGATCTTTGCAAACTTCACCTTCAGAACATTTAACATCACCTGGGCAGTTTTCACAATTTTCCCCTTCATCTGTCTTGTTATTCCCACATAAACTTTGGGTTAATGCAACAGCGTTTATGTTTGTTTTATTAATTCCTTCTGTAACAAATACTTCCCATTCATTAGAAACTGTTTCACCATCTTTCTCAACCAAAACTTCAATTTTATGTTTTCCCATAGCGCCAGCAAGATATTCAAATTTTCTTCCTGCTTCCTCTTGGTAGATTCCATCAACAAACCAGGACACATTAATATCATTCTTTATAGACGTATCAATTTTAAATATTTGTTTTCCACTTTGTTTAACCTCAACTGTTTTATTTTTTGGTTCTTTAGATATTATTTCTAGCGCTCCTTTAAGTTCTTCTTCCAGTATATTATCTTCTGTATTATTTATTTGTATTAAAATCTCTTGTTCATCCTTTAACCCACCAGAATCTTCAACAATAAATCTTACAGTGTCTTCTCCTTCGCTAATAGCTGTAAAAGTAGCCTCTTTCGATATATTGCTTATGGAAATATTGACAATATTATCATTAACATTTTCAACTCTCCACTTTAAAGTATCTTTAGGACTTTCACTATCTTCCACATAAGAATTTAAATGTAAAGTCCATATATCACCAGGTTTCTTTGTTTGATCCGGTATTGCCGGGTCTATTACTGGTGCTGTATTCAGTGTAGTTTGATTTTCAGATGAAGAAGTTGCATTTTTTATCACTGTTAATTTAATGGGATTTGACTGAACAGAATCTTGCCCATCACTAGCTGTGAAATAAACAGTTTCAACTCCGAACCAGCCAGGTGGTTGCGAAAAACTAACAACACCATTACTTAAAGTTATATCAATATTAGAGTTACCACTTATTGAAAATTGTAACGGCTGTGGTTTATTATCCATATCAATAAAATAGTTTTTTAAGTTTATAGCATTATTTAAAGACTTATCTTGATACCAACTTTGGTCAGGTACAGTCCCGTTAAATATTGGTTTAATATTTTCAGGTACAGCAAAAGTAAATGTGAAATTAGTGCTGGCAAATTTAGTCTCACCTGGAATAGTAGCCAAACAATTCCACATAAAAGTCCCCTGACTTATATTGATAATTAAAAAAGAAACCATCCCTTCTTTTTGATTGAATAAAGTACTCCCGGTTTGTTGCCACCCGCCAAAAATGTTTGTATAAAGCCTTACAGAATCAATATTCGTGCCACCAGAAGTTACATTACATTTAAAATTAAGATTATTTATCTCACTTCTTATTTCAATATTGTTTTTAGGCTCTTTTAGTTCAACATTTAAGCCGGCATTTACTAAAACAGCAAATAACAAAATTAAGACCAGGCAAATAAATACTCTCTTTTTCATTATAAAATAGTAAACTATATGCTTACTTTATATATTTTATTGTGAAATCTAATATACTTTTAAAACAGGTAATTTACAACTAGCCAAAGATAACGAAAAATTAAGATAAGGAACTTATTTTAATAATATAAATCTTATAAATGAAGAATTTAAATGAGTAGATATATTAATAGTTATATGCAATCGAATTTTCACTTAAATAACGAGCCGAGAACCCCACATTCTGAAATAAACACGAGAAAATCAAGCCGCTTTTTCCGTTTCAACTGGTTTTGGTTTCTGAAGTTCCGTTAGATACTCTAATCCTTCTCTCACATATCTTCTCTCTGCCATAATCCAATTTTTGACTGAGTCTCTACCTTGCTCTCTTGTGGCGATATACCATGCAATATTGTTAAGCTGTGGCTTAACATAGCCTGGGGGATCTCCATGAGATGATTTGTCTAGTAGGACTCTTGCCAATAAAACTTCAGAAGCAGCAACACATTCATTTATATCTACGGAGTTTTCACCCATATATAATCTTCCATCTAATCTGTGGTGCTGTATCTCTTCAGCCATTAAAGAAACTAATCCTTTAATTACAGAGTCGCCAGTTTCCTTCACAAACTGAATAAAATTCTGAACTGCATCAGGAGATTTATTTCTCCATGGATGGGGAGTAGTTGCTATATCATAAGATCTCATACTAAAGAAAAATTTATATTGGTATATAAAGATTATTACACTGGAGTGTATAGTGGGGGTTCTCGGCTCTAAAATAGAACTATGCTAACGCAGAATTTGATACTTTTTTGTGAAGATTCGACTCTTCGGTTTCCCTTCGGTATCATTGCACTAAATTAACCCTAAAAATTAATATATTTTTAAAATTTGGTATAATACAAATTCACAACTGCCTAATAAGTATGGAAAATTAATTTGTAATTAAAATTATACACAAGATTATTACTCTAAGTCTAATCCTTTATCAATTTTCATTATTTAAAGAAAAACAAAGATATATAAATAAACCAAAAGGAGGGTAATATTAATTT
>CAYSNL010000008.1:23482-26822 GCA_964432435.1 Candidatus Woesearchaeota archaeon
ATTTAAAGAAAAACAAAGATATATAAATAAACCAAAAGGAGGGTAATATTAATTTATGATGAGTGGAATATAATAATGAGTCTAGGAATACATTTACAACCAGAGTTGACAAAGGCATTTGAAGAATTAGGATTTTCTGAATTAACAGACATTCAAAGAAAAACAATTCCATTAATACTTCAAGGTAAGGACGTTATCGGGCAATCACAAACAGGCTCTGGTAAGACAGCAGCATTTGGATTCCCTATTCTTAATATGTTATTGCATGGAAAAGGCCTACAAGCACTTGTCTTAGTACCAACTCGTGAATTATGTGAACAAGTAACAACAGAGATGCGAAAATTTTCAAAGTATAAAAAAATGATTATAACTCAGATTTATGGTGGTGTCTCAATTAATCCACAAATTACTAGTCTAGCTCATGCGGACATTGTCATAGCAACTCCTGGAAGAATACTTGATCATATTAGAAGAGGAACTGTTAGATTAAACAACGTAAAGATACTTGTTTTAGATGAAGCAGATAAGATGTTTGAGATGGGCTTTGTAGACGACGTAAAAAAAATAATCTCTCAAATACCAAAAGAAAGACAGACCCTGTTATTTAGTGCAACAATATCGCAACAGGTTCATGACATTGTAATTCATTATATGAGAAACCCAGAAAAAATAAAAGTACAATCATATATTGATAAAGGAAAATTAGTACAGTATTTTTATTCTGTAAACGCAAGGGATAAGTTTTCATTGCTAGTTCACATTTTAAAGCACCAATCTGTAGGACTTACAATCATTTTCTGTGCAACTAGAAGTAGGGTAGATGTGTTAAGTAAAAACCTTTATAGACAAGGCATACAATCACAGAGGTTACATGGGGGTTTATCACAAAACAGGAGAAAACAGTCTATTGATATGTTTCATAACAATAAAACAGACATATTAGTTGCAAGTGATGTTGCGGCCCGTGGACTAGATATAAAAAATGTAAGTTATATAATAAATTATGATATACCAAAAACATCTAGAGAGTATATTCATAGGATTGGAAGAACAGCGAGAGCCGGAAAAGAAGGTAAAGTTATTTCATTATTATCAGAACAAGACCGCGATAATTTCATGAAAGTACAAGAGGACAGGTTATTAATTATAGAACAACTAAAGCTTCCAGAATTCCAAAGGGTTCCGTTTTACATTCAAAATAAAACCCATCATTTTGGAGCAAAACAACATATACATTCAAAAGATAGGTTAGGACATAGTCATCAAAGACAAAAGTATACAAATTATAATAGATAAAAAAGAAATAATGCTAAAAAAGACAGCATTAAAACAATATATTTAAAAAATAATAGTTGTTCTAACTATTATGATAGAAATACAATTTTGGCAAAAAATTATATTATACATTCTATTATTGATTTCCTTATTTATTTTTGTAAAAACATCACAAATAAGAATTAATAATACTCCATTAATAAGCCTAAAATACAGGGTATTATTAGCCCTATTTTTCCCAATTATTTTAATTATCGGACTTCTCCTGGGTTCTGTGATAATAGCGATAGTAGTCTCAATATTATTTATATCATTCCTATTATCTTTCTTTTCGAAAAAATTAAGATTCTAGTATTTTCATATCTATATATTTTTCTTCTTCACTATATTCTGGTCCAGGAAAACCAGCATAAGCAGAGTAAGAATATGCAATACCGTGACCGTCAAGTATGAAATAACCTTTATTTTTCTTTACAACTTCAAGATCTTTCGCATCCAAAATTTTATCATCATACCCTAGATCTTTCGCATCTCCAAAAACATCTAATTTACCATTTTTCTCTAAAATAAAATAACCTTTATCAGTTAACTCCATATCAGCTACTTCTTTACCTTTAACATCGCCGTAAAAGATAGCATCACCAAAAGTTTCAACTTCTCCATTACTATTTAATAAATAATAACCATTATTGTATAATTTCATACTAACATAATTCCCTTTAGTTCCTTCGCCATATTTTTTGGCATCTCCAAAACTATATATTTTCCCGGATTTATCTAGTACATAATAACCATTATTACTTAATTCTAAATCAACAGCATTTTCTGTTTTTGCATCACCTAAGGATCTAGCATCTCCGAAAGCATAAACACCACCATATTTGTCTAGTACCAAATATCCCTCTTTTGTAAGCTCCAAATCCCTGGCATTTTTTTCAGAAAACCTTAGATCTCCTCTAAATTTAGCAGACCCGCTTACATATAAATTACCATATTCATCTAAAAAATATAATCCTTTATACCCTCTGTTTACAGCATTCCCTAAAAAGATATTACCATAGCTCGAGAAAGTTATTATGGCTAACATTAACAGAACAATGAATAAAATAGTATAGTCATTCTTCATATTTCTACCTCTTCTAAAATAATTATAAAATCTTGAATATATAAAATTTTTCAATTAAGAAATGTCATGCCACGCAGCATTTTTTCTTTGTTTACTCATTTTCTTTCTATAAACCGCGCTTTTGCTAGGCCTTACTTTCTCATAACCTCTTCCTTTACCAATTAAACCCCTTGGTCTTCTTCCAGCACTAGTCTTTCCATGATAAACCCTGCTTCTATTTTTTCTCTTGATCAACCATCTAAAATTATTATAATTTTTTACAATTTCAGGATCTACCAATATTACTTCAAAAAAATAATGTTTTCCATCTTTGCCTAATTGGTAAGAATTTAAAACAGTCATATTTGGAAACTTTTTATTTGCTCTTTCTTCTGCAATCCATTGGTAATTTTTCCAAACAATCTTTTTTCTTCTCATAGCTTTAGGTCTTCTTCCACCTTTAAATTTCTCTCTTAATCTACCACCCCTATTTACTCTTACTCTTGCTATCAGAAATCCCTTCTTTGCCTTATATCCCAATGCTCTGGCCCTATCTAATCTTGTTGGTCTTTCAACTTTGACTATAACGTTGTTTTTTCTCCAATCAATCATATGATTAAGTAAAATAGGATTTAATTTACCATCCTTCTCTTTCCACACTTCATTTAAATATTTATAAGCACCCATAAATTAATTTTTAAAAATAACTATTTATATAACTTTCTATCAATACTTTTATATATTCATAAAACACACTAAACATAAGAGAGGTGGTATTATGCCGGATAAAAAATCAACCAAAAAAATTAATTTAACAGCACCAACACCATCAAAATCAACAACGTTAAATCCAAAAGCTCTTGCTTTATCTCTAGGTCTTATTTTTGCAATATGTGTATTCATTTTAGCAATAATGTCTATGTTTGGTTGGGGGAATACAATGCTTCTAGAATTAAGATC
>CAYSNL010000009.1:0-26105 GCA_964432435.1 Candidatus Woesearchaeota archaeon
TTCTAAAAGCAAACTTTATAAATTAAAACTTTAGATTTTTATATATGCCTGCGTAGTATAGTGGCTAGTTCAGAAATAGATTTAATTATATTTCTGTGGCAAACAGGGCCCTGTCGTTGAGCTTTTCTTAAAAGAAAAACCTCGGAAAAGCGAGGAAAAAGAAAAGAAAACAGATAGGCCCAGACCCGAGTCCGATTCTCGGCGCAGGCGTTTTTATTTAAATTATGTTAAATCTTTAAAAAAATATAACCGAAAAATATATAAAGTAGTAATTTTGCCAATTCATTACAATTATCATAATTATTGGCCTATTCCCAAAAATGTTTAACTTTTTACTTAATACATTCATTTATCATAATAATTCTAACTATAACTTGATAATAAACGAGGTTAATTCTAAGAAAAAATAGATTTTAGCCTTTTTAGTATTAAAGCGAGATAGTTAGAGGGATTGGGCCGGTAGCTCAGCACGGTAGAGCACCTGAATAAGTAAAATGATAAGAAACGTAGTTTCTTATTGGTGAAGCTTTTAAGGTGTTGAGGAAACCAGGTGGTCGCGGGTTCAAAACAACCCTTTAGAAAAGCGTTGGCGGAAAGTGAAAGTCCCGTCCGGCCCTTTTAAATTAAGGGCAAATTATATTACGCGAAGGTTTTAAAAAATGAAAGATAAAATAGATATTACAACACATAGCCTTGTTCCAACGCACATATTGTTAACAAAAGAAGAAAGTGACAAAATCTTAGCTAAATTTAATATAAATTCTAATCAATTACCAAGGATTTCTAGAAAAGATTCGGGGATAGTGAATCTAGGAGCAAAAGTTGGAGATATTGTAAAAATCATTAGAAATAGTCAAACAGCTTCTAAGTCTGTTTATTATAGGGTGGTAATACATGATTAAGGGTAATGAGTTAATAAAAAAATATTTTGAGGATAACTCTTTAGTAAAAGCAAATCTTGATAGTTTCAATTCTTTTATGGAAAATGGTATACAGGAAGTTGTGAAAGAGATTGGTGATATAGTGCCAACAATAATTCCACCAGATGTTCAAGATTTTAGAATTAAATTAGATAAAATAGAAGTAGAAAAACCATTAATTATAGAAGCTGATGGGAGTAAAAGGCCAATTTTTCCTATTGAAGCGAGATTAAGAAAAATAAGCTACTCCGCTCCAATATACTTGAACATTAGTGTGCATATAGATGGTGTTCAAAGAGATGGTTTTAGAACTCAAATTGGTAAAATTCCAATTATGTTGAAAAGTAAGTATTGTTATTTACATGGATTAAATTCTGATCAACTTGCTGAAAAAGGAGAAGACCCGGATGATCCTGGTGGTTATTTTGTTTTGAATGGTAATGAAAGGGTTTTAATTACAGTAGAAGATTTAGCTTCTAATAAACTGTTTTTTTCAAAAAAGAAAATAGGTCCTAGTAAATATTCTGCGCAGATATTTTCTGAAATGGGTTCTTATAGGATACCACATACAATAGAACAAATGAAAGATGGAATTATTTATCTGTCATTTACTAGGTTTAAAAGAATACCCGTTATAGATCTGATAAAATCTTTAGGTTTAGTTAAAGATGATGAAATCTCTAGATTCATGTCAGAAGATAATGTTTATGATGATGTTTTGATAAATCTATTTAATTCAGTCGATTTGAAAAAACAAAATGATGCCGTTGAGGCTGTTGCAAAGAGGATTGGTATTCTTGCTCCTAGGGAAGTACAAATAGAAAAAACATTTGAAAATCTGGATAAATATTTATTGCCACATTTGGGGATCAGTGAAAAAGATAGGATAATAAAAGCTTATAATTTATGTAAGCTTGTTAAAAGATTTTTAGCTATGGCTCAAAAAGGTATAGTTATTGATAAAGATCATTATTCAAACAAAAGACTTAAATTAAGTGGGGATCTACTGATGGACTTGTTTAGAGTGAATATGAGGGCATTAGTCAATGATTTGCTTTATAATTTTCAAAGGCTAGTAAAAAGAGGTAAATTTAGTTCTGTTAAAATAATAATTAGGGATAAATTATTGACATCAAGAATAAAAAGCGCTATGGCAACCGGTTCCTGGGTTGGTGGTAGAAGAGGGATTAGCCAAAATATGGATAGAACCAACTATTTGGCAACATTAAGTCATTTACAAAGAATTGTAAGTTTATTGAGTGCTTCACAAGAAAATTTCGAAGCAAGGGCATTACATAGTACTCACTGGGGGAGATTATGTCCTATAGAAACTCCTGAAGGCACTTCAATAGGTTTAAGAAAAAATTTGGCTTTGTTAAGCACAATCTCACAACAAACATACAATGAAGAAAAGATTAAGACTGCTTTGTATCAATTAGGATTAACAGAGGTTAAAAATGATTGATTTATTCCTAGATGAAAAATTTATTGGAAGTGTTGATGATGCAAATACTTTTGTTAGTAAATTTAAAGAATCGAGGAGGGCAAATAAGTTGCCTAACGAATTGAATGTTTATTATGATAATAAATTAAATGAAATTCATATTGAAAGCGGTAGGGGTAGAGTAAGAAGACCTGTTATCATTGTAGAAAATGGAAAAAGCAGATTAACTGATGAGGTTGTTAGCAAGTGTAAAAGTGGTGAGTTTTCATGGAATGATTTAGTAATCAATGGTGTTGTAGAATATTTAGACGCTTCTGAGGAAGAAAATGCACTAATCGCTTTGGATGAAAAAAGTATAACTAATGAACATACACATATGGAAATAAGTCCAAGTGTTTTGCTTGGGTTGACCACTAGTTTAGTTCCATATGCTAACTTTGTTCAGAGTTCAAGATTAAACAGAGGAAGTAAAACGCAAAAACAAGGCCTTGGATTATATGCTACTAATTATTTATTAAGAATGGATACTGATGTAAGTGTATTACATTCGCCACAAGTACCTATAGTACAAAGTTTTATGCATGATGTTTCAAATTATAAAAACCATCCTGCAGGTCAAAATATTGTTATTGCTTTAATGAGCTATGGTGGCTATAATATGCAGGATTCTATTGTAGTTAATAAAGGTAGTATTCAGAGAGGATTGGCAAGGTCTACATATTTTAGACCTTATGTTGCTGAAGAATTAAGGTATTCCGGTGGCTTAATGGACGAAATTGGGGTGCCTGATAAAGAAGTTAAAGGATACAAAAGCGAGAAAGATTATAAATTATTAGAAGCTGATGGTATTGTAACTCCTGAGACTATTGTTGAACCAGATAATGTTATCATTGGAAAAACAAGCCCTCCAAGATTCTTAGGTGAGTTAGAAGAATTTTCAATTGCAGCATCTACAAGAAGAGAGAGCAGTGTTGCTGTTAAGCAAGGGGAAGAAGGTAAGGTTGATATGATAGTACTAACTGAAAATGAAGAGGGCAACAAATTAGTTCAGGTTAGAGTTAGAGACCTAAGAATTCCTGAAGTAGGAGATAAATTTGCTTCAAGGCATGGTCAAAAAGGAGTTATTGGATCTATTATTCCTGAGTCTGATATGCCATTCACATCATCTGGAATCCTTCCCGATATAATTTTTTCACCACATTCTATACCCTCAAGAATGACTATAAGTCATTTAATAGAGATTATCGGTGGTAAGGTGGGGGCATTAGCCGGGCGTTATATTAATGGAACAACATTTGGGTCTGAAAATATAGAAGATTTAAGAGCAGAATTAAAAGAATTAGGGTTTAGGGAAAATGGTTGTGAAACTTTATATAACGGGCTTTCAGGTGAAATTTACAAGGCTGATGTTTATATTGGAAATATGTTTTATTTAAAGCTTAAACATATGGTTGCGAATAAATTACATGCAAGAGCTTCTGGTAGGATACAATTATTGACAAGGCAGCCTATAGAAGGAAGAAGTAAGGGTGGTGGACTAAGGTTAGGGGAGATGGAAAAAGATTGTTTTGTAGCACATGGTAGTAGTTTGTTACTCAAGGAAAGATTCGATTCTGATAAGGCTATTGTTCATGTTTGTGAAAATTGCGGTACTTTGGCTGTTAGTGATGATTATAGAAATAAGAAATTTTGTGTTAGATGTGGTTCTAATGTTGAGATTACGACCATAGAATTGAGTTATGCATTTAAATTATTAATAGATGAATTAAAATCTCTTTGTGTTTATCCTAAATTAAATTTAGTTAGTAAATATTAAAATGGATTATGTATATAAAAAAGTTGGAAGTATTACCTTTGGTTTAATTAGTCCAGAAGAGATTAAAAAAATGGCTTCTGTTAAGATAGTTACACCTGAATTATATGACAAAGAAGGTTATTCTGTTGATGGTGGTTTAATGGACACACATCTTGGTGTTATTGATCCTGGGTTAAGATGTAGAACTTGTGGCGGAAAATTAAAAGAGTGCATAGGGCATTTTGGTTATATAGAGTTAGCTAGACCAATTATACATATAAATTATATAAAAGTGATACTAGATATTTTAAGGTCTACTTGTGGTAGTTGTGGGGTTGTATTATTAAATAAGAATGAAAAAGAATCGTTAATAAATGAATTAAATGTATTAGAAAAAGAAAAAGGTTTAACTGCTAGAAGGAGAAGGGTATTGGAGATTATAAGAATTTTAAAGAATATAAAAAAATGTCCTATTTGTGGAGAAAAACAATATAATATTAAATTAGAAAAGCCCAGTAGTTTCTATGAGAAAGATAAGAGGTTAACTCCTATTGAGATAAGTGCTAGGTTAGCAAAAATTTTAGATGAGGATTGTATTTTGTTAGGATTAAACCCTAGATTTGCAAGACCCGAGTGGATGGTGCTCACAGTATTACCTATACCTCCTGTAACTATAAGACCCAGTATAACATTAGAAACCGGGGAGAGAAGCGAAGATGATTTAACACATAAATTGGGTGATATAGTAAGAATTAATCAAAGGTTATTTGAAAATATAAATGCTGGTGCACCAGAAATAATAATTGAGGATTTATGGGATCTACTACAATATCATGTGACAACTTATTTTGATAATGAGATAGCCCAAGTGCCACCAGCAAGACATAGATCGGGGCAAGTATTAAAAACTTTAGGTGAAAGAATAAAAAGTAAAGAGGGGAGATTTAGGCATAATCTAGCTGGTAAAAGAGTTAATTATGCTGCAAGAACTGTAATAAGTCCTGATCCTGAGGCCAATTTTAATGAGGTAGGTATTCCAAAATCTGTTGCTTTAGAATTGACTGTTCCAGAAAGGGTTACTGAATGGAATAAAGAATGGCTTAAAAAATTAGTTGAGACTGGTTCTGAAAAATATCCCGGGGCTAATTATGTTATAACTATAGATGGAAAAAAGAAAAGAATAACTGATGAAACTAAGGAGCAAATACTTAGTGAATTAACAGAGGGTTATACTGTTGAAAGGCACCTAATGAATGGGGATATAGCTATTTTTAATAGACAACCTAGCTTACATAGAATGAGTATTATGTGCCATAAAGTTAAAGTAATGCAAGGTAAAAGTTTTAGATTAAATCCTAGTGTTTGTGTTCCTTATAATGCAGATTTCGATGGTGATGAAATGAACTTACATATACCACAGACTGAAGAAGCGAGAGCAGAAGCAGATATATTAATGCAAGTACAAACACAAATAATGTCACCTAAGAACGGGAGAAATATTATCGGTTGTGTTGAAGATGCTGTGACTGGGAATTATTTATTAACCAAATATTTGGAATTCTCAAGGAAAGAAGCTGTTGAATTACTTGCATCTATCGGTATAGATGATTTTTCTAGATTACCAAAAAAAGAAAAAATTAACGGTAGAGAGATCATTAGTGTTTTATTACCAAAAGGATTTGATTTCATTGGTGAATCTAAAAATAAAAAAGAAGTATTAATAAAAAATGGCAATTTAATCGAAGGAGTAATTGACAATAATTCTATAGGTGATGAAAGTGGAGATTTAATTAGGGAGATATATGCCAAAGAGGGGCAGGAAGTTACTTTAGATTTTATTGGTAAGATCTTTAGGTTAGGTATTAAAATATTATTAAAAAAAGGATTTTCAACATCAATTTTTGATACTGACCTTCCTCAAGATGTTCAAGAAAAAATAGACAAGTTACTAGTTGACGCTGAAAAGAATGTTAATGAGATTATAGATAATTACAAACATAAAAAACTTGAGATATTACCTGGGAAAACCCTAAGGGAGACGTTGGAAGTTAGAATATTAGAACTTTTAAACAAAGTTAGGAACAAGATAGGTGATCTTGTTGCAGAAAGTGCAAATGAATTGAACCCGACTATAATTATGGCCAGATCAGGTGCGAGAGGCAATATATTAAATCTAGCTCAAATGGCAGCTTGTGTTGGGCAGCAGGCCTTAGGTGGACAAAGAATAAAGAAAGGTTATAGAAATAGGACGTTAAGTATATTCAGAAAAGGAGATTTAAGCGCCCCTGCAAGAGGTTTTGTTAGAGGAGGATTTAAGTCCGGGCTAAAACCTTATGAATTTTTCTTTCATGCAATGACCGGGAGAGATGCTCTTATGGATACTGCTTTGAGAACACCTAAATCAGGTTATTTGTACAGAAGATTAACTAATGCATTACAAGATCTAAAAGTTGAGTATGATGGTACTGTTAGAGATGCGAATAGAGCTATAGTGCAGTTTAAATATGGTGAAGATAATATTGATGTAAGCAAAAGTGAAGCAGGCACTATTGATGTTATTAAAATTATAAAACAAGTTATTGGAGAAAAATAAATGGAAGAATTGATAAAGAGCTATAAAGGGAAAATACCTGGTGGAATTTTGAAAACATTAAAAAAAGAAGTTATAGCTAGAAAATTATCAAAAAAAGATGTTGAAAAAATTTTATTAAAACTAAGATATATCTATGAAAGAACTAAAATAAACCCTGGTGAAGCTATCGGGGTTATAACTGCTGAAAGTTTTGGTGAGCCAGCTACACAGATGACCTTAAATGTATTCCACTTTGCTGGTGTAGCCGAAATGAGTGTAAGTTTGGGGTTACCAAGATTAATAGAAATATTCGATGCAAGAAAAATTATTAAGACACCAATGATGAGTGTTTATTTGAAAACGTCACTAAATAAGGATCCGTTAAAAGTTAAAAAAATAGCTTCTTCTATAAAAGAAATAAAATTAAAAGATATTGCAACAAGTTTCCTTATAAATATACCAAAATTACAAGTTGAGGTTAACTTAAATAAGAAAAAAATGAGGAATCTTGGGTTAGATAATAATCATGTTCATAAATCTATTGTTGATAGTTTTTCAAAATTGAATGTTAGATTGGGTAATGATAAATTAATCTTAAAACCTAAAATAGAACAAAATGAATTAGTTGAATTATATAAAATAAAAGAAAAGGTAAAAGTAGCTTTTGTATCTGGAGTTAAAGGCGTAAAACAAGTTCTACCTGTTAAATCAGGAAATGAATTTATGGTATTAACTTCAGGAAGCAATTTGAAAGAGGTATTTAAAATAAAAGAAGTTGATGTGAACAGAACCGTGACTAATGATATACACGAGATTAAAAGAGTTTTAGGCATAGAGGCAGCTAGACAAGGAATTATTAATGAAGCTGCTAAAGTTATGAATGAACAGGGTTTAGATGTTGATATAAGGCATATAATGTTTATAGCAGATGTAATTACTAGTTCAGGTTTCATTAAAGGCATTACCAGAAGTGGTATTACTGGTGAGAAAGAATCTGTGCTTGCAAGAGCAAGTTTTGAGACACCAACAAAGCATATTGTAAATGCTAGTTTGGTTGGGGAGGAAGATAATTTAAACTCTGTTATAGAAAATGTTATATTAAACCAACCTGTTCCTTTAGGTACAGGGTTACCTGATTTAGTGATAAAAATGAAGGAAGCTGAAAAATGAGCCTAGAAAAATTAAGAAAAGCAATAAAAGAAGAAAAAATTATTTACGGTACTGAGAGAACTTTAAAAAATCTGAGGTTGGGTAAAACAAAAATTGTTTTCTTATCTGAAAATTGTCCAAATTTAATAAAGGAAAAAATAAAAAAATATAAAACAGAAATTATTGAACTAGGTGAGACTAGTGATGAACTAGCATTAATATGCAAAAGGCCACATTCTATTACTGTTTTAAGTTACTAAGATGAAATTTGATACAAAAATTATAGGTTATATCACCGCTTTTGAAAATTTTACTAAAGTTTCTGTAAAAGATTGTTTTTTTGGTCCTGATAATGAATTAATATTTGTTGTAGACGCATTTAATTTAGGAAAGGTAATTGGTAAAAATGGGGAAAATATAAAAAAGTTAGCTTTTAGAATTAAATATAAATTAAGGATTATTGGATATGATTCTGATGTTGTAAAATTTGTGCAAAATGTGTTTTATCCTTTAAAAGGGTTTGAAATAAAGAAAGAAGATAATAAAGTGGTTGTTGATACTGAAGATATCAAACTTAAAGGCAAACTGTATGGTAGAGATAGAAGTAATTTAAAATTTATTAATGAAATAGTTAAAAGATATTTTAATAATATTGAAGTAGTAGTATTGGGGCATAAAACAAAATGATTGCCATCGGAATCTTTATAAATCGAATTTTAATAAGGCCTTAATATGGGAAAGAAACCTAGAGGTTTAGGATCTGGAAAAAAACTTAGTGAAAGAAGAAAAAAATTTAGATGGAACAATAAAAATTTTGTTAAAAGGGCTTTAAGTCTTAAGGAAAAATCCGATCCTTTAGGTGGAGCTGCTCAAGCTAGAGGCATAGTTTTAGAGAAAAGACAATTAGAAGCTAAACAGCCTAATAGTGCGATGAGGAAATGCGTCTTTTGTCAACTAACTAAAAATGGAAGGCAAGTTACTGCCTTTGTACCCGGATACAATGCCATTAAATTCATTGATGAACATGATGAAGTTATTGTTGAAAGCATAGGTGGTTCTAGAGGTAAAAGTAAAGGTGACATTCCTGGTGTAAGATGGAAGGTTATAAAAGTTAATGATCAAAGTTTAGATGCTCTTGTAAAAGGTAGATTGGAGAAAGGTAGAAGATAAAATGTGGTTTCATTTAGAACGTCAGTATAAAGGAAGGACAGCATTAGCCTATTGGGAAGGACTTGGTTTGTTATCAAAACAAGAAAGCAAACAAGGTTTGGCTATGGTTGTTGAAAAAAATAGGGCAAGTATGCTGGTTAATTTTAATATGAGAGAAAATATGCCCGATTATCAAGTTAATGCTTCTTTTTTTGTTCTTACTTTGAATGATACTTCATTAAAGATTGGGGCTTCTTATTCTGATCAGGATGCAATTTCAGAAAAGGCAAGAAATGGTGTATTACTCAACAGAATCATGGATCATGTAGAAAATCAGATTCAAGTTATTTTAGAACAAAATGGTAGAAATTAAATTATTTAACAAGTGGGATATGAAAGACGTTAATGTAGTGGATCCTGGATTAAAAAATTATATAACTTTAGATCCGATTTTAATCCCAAAATCTAGTGGAAGAAATAGGTTAAGGTTTCATAAAAGTAAAAGCAATATAGTTGAAAGATTAATAAATAAGGTTATGATCCCAGGGCATAAAGGTAAAAAGCACAAACTTACCTCCGGAAGAGCTTCTGGTAAAAATCAAACTGCTGTTAAAATAGTTAAAAATGTTTTTGAAATAATTGAGAAAAAAATGAATAAAAACCCAGTGGAGATTTTTGTTAAAGCTATTGAAAATTCTGCACCAAGAGAAGAGATAACCACTATAGAATATGGTGGTGCTAGATATCCACAAGCTGTTGATTGTGCACCACAAAGAAGAATTGATATTGCTTTAAGGATGATGGTGCAAGGAGCTTATCAGAAAACCTTTGGCAAAAAGAAAAAAATTATTGATAGTTTAGCTGACGAGATCATTTATGCTTATAATAAGGATCAAAATAGCGTTGCTTATGCTAGAAGATTAGAATTAGAAAGACAAGCTGATTCTAGTAGATAAATAAATTTAGTTGAAAGAGCATTCATATAATATAGAAATTATTATTCTCAAGAATATTTATGGTTATGCAATTTTCTTTTTCTATGATAGTGCATTATTTTTATTTCTTTTGTTTTTTTACCTTCTTTTTTTTCAAGACCAAATAATATAAATGCTCCTATTAAAGAAGATAGAAAAACGATAAAAAAACTTAATTTAAAGCTAATAAATTGAGCTATTGCCGCTCCCAGGGAACCTGCTATTGCTGTACCTATGCCAACGATGGTAGAATAAAGGCTCCATTCAAAACTTTCGTGTTTTTTATCTAAATGTGTGCTCCATAATCCAAGCCAAGTTGGAAAGGCTAATCCTGAGCCAATACCATGAATAAATTGGGCTAAAAATATTCCATTTATCGAATTTGTAAACATATAAATAAAAGGCACTAAAGTAATCATAAAAGTTCCAATTATTAAAAATCTGATTTTATCGTTATGTGAATCAACATATCTTGAAAAAGGTAATTGTATCACTGATTTTGTTGTTATAAATAAGGTTGTCGCTAAACCGGCAGTAAATATTGTCCCACCAATTATATTTTCTTTTATAAAAATAGCGAGTATTGGGTCAATTAAACCAAATCCGGTAATAAGAAATATATCGGAAATCATTAATAGTTTAATTGTCCTATTCATTTTTTAGTTTTTTTTGCGATTATTTTCTTAATTTGAAATGCTTTTGATTGAAAACCAAATTGCCTTCCGATTGTTAGAATATAATAAGCTGAAATTAGGAAAAATAAATATACAATTGTTGTTAGTATGTATTCTACATAAATCAAATTTTTCGAATACTCTGTCATAAAGGCAATCAATTTTATGAAAGATAAGACTATTAACGCAATTAAGCAAGCTAAAAAACTATTAGCGAATAATCTTAAAGTTGACTTCGGTGATAAACTGTATTTTGCTATTAAAGTCCATATTATTGCTAATACACCTATGCTCAGTGATATGGTTCCTGTTATTATCTCTAATGACCTAATTATTGAAAACAAGATATAAATTGCCGTTGCTATTGCTATTAAAACTAAAATTACTTTAACCATGATATTTATTTTTATCATTCGAATTTTAATTTAATATCACAAAATTGCGATAATTCATTAATCAAATCGTTATTACTACTTTTTTCTAGGGATATTATAATGCCCATTACTTTCCAGGCCCTCATTTTACCTGAAAGGAAATGAATAAACCTAGCTACCGTTGTTACATCATTATAAATCAATAATGTATTCAAACTGTCAAAGAATAAAAACTTTTCTTTATCCTCAAGAGAAGTTACTGCTTGGTCCATTGCAATTGAAATATCACTTAAATTTTCCGGCGTTCCTATAAATAAGCAATTAGCTGTTTTTTTTATTTTTTCATTTGTGGTTTTTGTTATAGCGTCTATAAAAATTATTAATCTCGTATCAATATTCTCTTTTTTAAAGATTTTATCTACTGTATCAAAAGGTTTATTTAACGTTACATAAACGCCAGGAATGTTTACTTTTTGAGTTAAATATTTAATTAGTCTAATATTTGTTTTTTGATAATTCTTAGCAGAAACAGTAGCTAATACTACATTCTGTTTTAGCTCTTTTAATCTATCTAAACCTCTTTTTTCCATGTGTAATTTGAGGAAAAGTACATATTTAAAACTTTTTATTGAAAAAAGTAAGGTTTTTATAGTTGTATTTTCAATATTTTATTATGTTAATTAAAACAAGAGTACCAGGTCTTGATAAGATATTGAGGGGCGGTGTTAGAGAAAATGCTTCTATATTGATTAAGGGTGCGCCCGGATCAGGAAAAACTGTTTTGGCTCTAAATTTCATTGTTGAGGGTGCTAAAAATGGTGAAAAAGGTTTGTTTATTACAACAGAAGAGTTAGATGATGTAAGGATGTATGCTAAAAGTTTAGGTATGAACTTAGAAAAATATGAAAAAGAGAAGAAAATATTTTTGGTAAAACAAACTATTAGTTTAAAGAAGCTTGTCTCTATTGCCTTGCCTTTAGAATTAATTGAAAAAAATAAAATTAAAAGGGTTGCTATTGATTCATTAACGATTTTTAAATTTTCAACATGGGGTAATGAGTTGAATTATAGAAAAGAAATTTTAGATTTAATTGCTTCAATGGAAGATATTTTGCTTGTTGCTATTTCTGAAGAGGATTTTAATTCTGTTGATCAGACTAGGTATCAACCAGAGGAATATTTATTTGATGGTGTTATTCGATTATTAAAAATAAGAAAAAATAATCAATTTCAAAGATGTATTCAGGTTGTTAAACTGAGGGGCCAAGATCATTCGATTGATATTTATCCATTGCTTATTAGGGAAGGTGGAATGGTTATATATCCGGATGAAATTCCTTTTGTGTTGCTAGAAAGAGATGTAGGTTTTGGGAATAAAAAATGAGCAAGGAAGTGAGAATTTCTTCAGGTGTACCAGGTTTAGACCCTTTAATACAGGGTGGGTTTAAAAAAGATTCTGTTAATTTAGTTGCTGGTGAGCCTGGTTCTGGTAAAACTATTTTTGCTATGCATTTTTTAATGGAAGGATGCAAAAAAGGTGAAGCTGGTGTTTATATTACTTTTGAAGAGAAAAAAAACAAGATGTATGACGATATGCTTTCGATGGGTTGGGATCTGGAGAAATATGAAAAAAAAGGATTGTTTAGATTCTTGGAATATAGCCCAGAACAGGTTAAAAAAATATTAGTAGAGGGAGGTGGTATGGTTGATGCGTTAATTGAAAAAATTAAAGCTAAAAGAATTGTTATAGATTCTATTACCTCTTTCTCATTGCTTTATGAAGACGAATTAACAAAAAAAGAAGCTGCTTTATCTTTGTTTGATTTGATTGCTAAATGGAATTGTACTGCTGTTGTGACTTCACAAGCTAGGTCTGTAGATCATGAATCCGTAATGTCGGCTGCTTTAGAATTTGAAGTTGATAGTATAATAATACTTTATCATTTAAGGAGGAAGGACGAAAGAATTAGAGGGATTGAGATTTTGAAAATGAGAGGTACTGAAATACCTTCAAAAACCTATGAGTTAACTTTAGATAAAAACGGAATAAAAATTCTTAGGAAGAGTGTTATTTTTTAGAAAAATAATAAATAAAAATTAAAAAAATAAAAGTTTATTCTACTGGCGTAACTATTGTTCCTGTTAATGTGTGTGTTACTGTGCTCGTTCCTAATGTATATGTTCCTGTTACTGATCCTCTGAATCTTTCACCAACGGCCCCAACTAAAGCGTCTGGGCATGTGATTACTTGGTCTGGTGATAATGCACCATCGTTAATCGCTGCCGGGTTTATTGCAGTACATGTTGTACCATCAACATCCATATTCAAAGCACTAAAATCTATATTTTCACCAATACCATTTCTTATTTTAAAGTGTACTGTATTGTCTGAAGCTTGAATTTTAAGATCTGATGTTGGACAATCTAGGCCAGGCATTAGAGTACAAGATCTTGGTAAAAATCTACTAGGATTTAAGACACCAAAGTATGCTAAAGCCCCTATTGCTATTAATACAACTAGAATAGCCCAGCCATAAGTCATTAGAAACTCCATAGCTGCTTGACCTTTTTTCATTGAATCACCCCTAACTTAGTTTTAAAAATTATAATCTTACGATTTTGTTGTAATACCTACTATATAAATGTTACTTTATGCTTTTTAACTACTATTAAAAGAAAAACAAACTATAATAAAAACAAAGAATTTTGGTCTTATAAATGAAGGGTCAAATCAGCTTAGAATATATGGCAGTAATAGGAGTTATATTATTAGTTAGTTTGCCTTTGTTTTATTATGCAACAAAAACTTCTGGAGATAACATTAGGGTTGGTCAAGCAGATAATGTTATTAATTCTATTACGAATACTGCTAATTTAGTATACTCTTCTGGTTTGGGGAGTAAGGATTTTGTTTGGGTTAATATTCCAAGTGGCGTTTCTGGTGTTAGTGTTAAAAACAACAGTATAATATTAAACTTGTCAATATTTGGTGGTGTTTCTGAATATGTATCTTTTTCTAAAGCTAACTTAGTAGCTACTCAAGATTTTATAAATAAAACTGTTATTAAAGGAACGTATAAAGTACCTGTTGAAACTTTTAGGGACTCAGCTGGGGTTATTAAAGTTCTTCTTGGTGGTTCTTGTGGTGATGGAATATGTAGCAGTACTGAGAATGCTGATAGTTGCGCTATAGATTGCACTAGTTATTGTGGAGACCTGGTTTGTGATGGTAGTGAGGATTGTGAGTGTAGCGACTGTTATGGGGAGCAGGATGGGTGTGCTTCAGGAGAAGTTTGTGATAGTCTAGGTAGTGGTGATTGTGTGAATACAGTTCAAATTAAGTGTGGTGATGGAATATGTACAGGTTTACCTGGCGATAATTGTAATACTTGCACTAGTGATTGTCCTATTCCAACTGGGTATAGTTGTTGTCCATATGATCCAGAACAAAATTATTATGTTCTTTGGAATGATGAACAATGTCCAGAAGTTCCACCTAGCGTAAGCAATTGTGGTGACTACTGTGCTTACATTGGTGATTATATAAATGGTGTTTGTAGGCAAAATCAGGCACAGTGTAATAATAATGGAGAGACCTACACCTCTGGCGGGAATTCATATTGCATTGGTGGGCCTACAGGAGACTTTTGTTGTTGTATTCCTTGAAAATGAAAAAAGGTCAAAGTAGTTTAGAAGGTATTTTTGTTGTTGGTGCTATATTCATCATATTTTTATTTATTCTAGGATATGGGTTTGAGAGAAGAGTTGATTTAGGGAATAATGAAAATTTTATTTCTCAGAGAGATAACTGTTTAAAAATTAGTAATCTAATAATGGGCGTGTTTATTAACGGTAACGGTACCGAGGTTGTGTCAGAAGTAGATTATCAATTCCAAGGATTGCCTGATTCAAGATTAATAGAGATCAAAACTCAGGCCATGAAAAATACTATTTTTTGTACTGTACCAATAAATTCCTTTTCTAATGGTGAATACGTTGCTGGCGTAATAAAATTAAAAAACATAGGAGATTTTGTCTTGATTAACAATGTTTAGACAGGGTCAAATTCATACAATAGACCTTTTTATTAGTGTAACTGTTTTTATAGTAATTATAACAATATTAATCCCGGTCTGGGATAATTTTACAAAAAGATTGGATAGTAAGATTGATTATGATGATTTAAATGAAAAGGCCTTAAAGGTTACTGATCTTTTGGTTGAAAGTAGAGGTGTTCCTGATAAATGGGAAAATGATCCTGATGATGTTGAAATTATAGGTCTTGTTAGCGATGATAGGGTATTATCAAGCGAAAAAATAAAAGAATTTATTGATATTGAATATGATGGTCTGAAGGAAATTTTTAATATAGAATCATATGATTTTTATTTTAGAATAATTGATTCTGATAATTCTATAATCAAGATTGAAGGAGAAGATGTGGAGTTAGGTATAAAACCAAGTTTATCTTCTGAAGAAGTTATTACTATCAAAAGAATAGCAGTAAATGGAGGTAGTGAAGTTATTGTTGAATTCACATTATGGAAATAAAGGAATAGTTTTTGCATTAGACGCTTTAGTGGCAATTTTTTTAGTGGTAGCTGTATTATTAAGCTCTTTTTTATTGATTACACGAAGTGAGGCGGAGAGTTATGGTTTGTTACAACAAATGAAATTAGGAAATGATCTGTTTGCTTCATTAGATATGAACGGTAAACTAGATTCTTTGAATAAAAATACTATAATTACAAATATAGAAAATATATTACCAAACAATTTTAACTATTATTTCAGGTTAGAATGTGAAAATAAAATAATTCAGACGAATAGGAGTGTTGGTGGTTCTTTAATGGAAGGAGAGAGAATAATGATTACAAATAATTTAGATTATTGTATTGCGAGGTATTCGGTATGGCCAAAGTAAAGGGAATGTTATTAACTTTAGGTTTTTTTATACTTATATTAATTTTTTTTAGTTTTGCTCTGCTCATAGCTAACAACTTTAGACTTTCAAAAGAGAGAGTTAGTGACGTGATCGTAATGGATAAAATGAAAATTTTAGATGAATCAACACAAGAGGGATTTAGGAATATTTTTGATAAAACTTCTGGGATAACTATAGTTAAAGGAAGTACAATAAGTTTTACTGAAGAACTGCCTAATGATAATGATTTTGTTTTTAAAAATAATTTAACCAAATTTAACGGGTTTATTAATTCTAGTTACCCTATAAATATTAATTTAAGTTTGAATGAGGAGCTTGCATTGTGGATAAGATCGCATAATATTAAATATTATCATGTAGCTTTTGGCGGTGATGTTATAAAAGTCAAACCGAGTACTTGGAATTTTAATAAATATAGTGTTAGGATTAATACAGATAGGACATTAGATGGTACCTCTTGCTCTGGTAGTGGGAGTTCAGATGGTAAATTAGACGTATCTGCTTATGGGTCAGGCAGTACAAGTTGTAACTTAAATAATGTGGCTAATTTTAAATTATATGATAATGTTGATGCATTAATAGCTATTGTTAATATAACTAACAATAATATATTAACTATTGATTCTGAAATGCAAATAAATGTTACAACAAGCATAGAAGATTTAAATGATTTTGGTAAAACTGTTGATGTAAAAACTGATGAAAATACTTTAACTATAAATTTTTCTGAGTATAATTTTTTTAAAAAAAGTGCCATTAGAGTTGTGTAATTATTAGTCAATTATAACAAGGATTAATATAGGGGGAAAAGATAATTAAAATCAATGGAAAAGAGGAAAAAGAAAGAGATTAATAGTTATAAAAGTATTAAAAATAAAGAAAATGTAGATAATCTGATGGCTAAGTTTAATAATAATGAAGGAAAAAAGAAAGTTAAGAAAAATCAACCACCTACAACAGAAAAACCAGAGTTTCTTACTAAGAATAAAGAGGAAATCAAAAAAGTGAAAAAAAATGGTGAAACACTAAAGAAAATCGAAGAAGAAAGCGAGAAACTTATTAATGCAGCAAAAAATAAACTTTCTAAAATTAAATCATTTAAGATTCCTAAATTAGGTTTAAAAAAAATAAAGGATGGTGGTTCTGAGGATACTAATAAGAAAATTGAAAAAAGACATATTAATTTACCTAAACTTGGCTCTATTTATGAAACTGATTTTGATAGAATTTATGAAATTGTAGAAAAAGAGAATATAGTCAAGGTAACTGAAATAGCAGAAGCTTTTAATGTTGATAAGTCAATTGTTATGAGGTGGGGAGATATTCTTAATGAGCACGAATTAATAGATTTTCATATACCTGCCTTTGGTGAGCCTGAATTTAGAAAAAAGGGTATGATCCTAGGAGAGAAAAAAATTGAAAATAAAAAAAAGAAAGTGATTATCAATGTAGCGATAATTGGTGTTTTTTTATTAGTTGTCGGTGGTTTTCTTATTATGATGAGTATTATATCTTCAGATATTGGTAATAAACCTAGTACATTAAGACTTATGCCAACTGAAACTGCTGCCGAAAATACAAGTGTTAGTGATGTGGTGAAGAAAGCATTTTCTGGAAATGGAACTTATACTTGCAGAGATGATATTGTTAGATATTATATCAAGGATCAATTATTAAGAGCAGATGGTACGGATGGAAAATCAGCTATTATAATCAAAGAGGGATTTTCATATACGTATGATGTTAATAGAGATAAATGGATAAAAAGTGAGGTAAAAAAAGACATTGTCTTGCCTGGTTCTGGCAAGTTTCCTAGTGATAGTTTAAACTGTAAAGAAGAAGCTTTGGATATCAGTATATTTAATATTCCTGAGGGGAAGATAGAATGAACGTAATCGAAAGTTATACTATTAATGCTGAGGGAGTAATTGTAAAAGTAGATATAGAAAAAGCCAAAGATGTTGGCTTAACCTATAATATTAATATTCCTCAAATAAGTAAATTTACCTCTGTTTTACTATCTGAGGTGAAAAACAGGCTTATTACTGAAGTTACAGTTGGTGCCCAGGAAATATTAGATCCAAAAATAATAGAGAATTTAAAGGAGAGATTTAGGAAAAATGCTGAGACTATTTTTAAAAGTATTATTCCAACCATTTCAAAAGAAACTATAGACTTCTTAACCGGTATTTTATTACATGAAATGTTGGGTTTAGATAATATTGAATTTTTGCTTAATGATGATGCTTTAGAAGAGATCGTTATTGTGTCTTCTGCTGATCCAGTTAGGGTTTATCATAAGAAATACGGTTGGTTGCAAACAAATATTACTATACCTAATGAATTAAAAATTCAAAATTATTCAAATATAATAGCTAGAAGAGTTGGGAGACAAATTACTACTTTAAATCCATTATTGGATGCACATTTAGTTACTGGAGATAGGGCAAATGCTGTGCTTTATCCAATTTCTAATAAAGGGAATACAATAACAATCAGAAAATTTGCTAGAGATCCTTGGACAGTAACTGATTTTATTAAAAATAATACATGCTCTTCTGAAATATTTGCTCTGATATGGCTAGCGATACAATATGAGATGAATATTTTAATTTCTGGTGGTACTGCTTCTGGTAAAACTTCAATGCTGAATGTTTGTATGCCATTTATACCACCAAATCATAGAATATTAAGTATTGAAGATAGTGTTTTAGGCAGTTCAAGCATACTCTTTAAGAAAAATAATGAATTTATTAAATCTACTGTTAATGATGTTATAGATACTGAAATAAAAAAGAGAGGTTATACTTTATTTGATGGTACTGAAATTGCAGAAAATGATGGTTCAATCTCTGTGTTTAGTATGAACAAGAAGGGGAAAATTGAACTTTCTAGACCTTCTTCGTTTATTAGACATAAAGTAAAGAAAAAAATGTACAACATAAAACTTTCTTCTGGTAGAACTATAAGTATTACTAAGGACCATTCTCTATTTACAGTTTCTAATAATAATATACTGCCTATTAGAGGCTCAGATCTTAAAATTGGGAGTTTTGTGGCTACTCCAAGATTAATAAAGTACGAAGGTTCTAGTTTGATTTTTGATCTTACAGAGCATTTAGATTATTTTGATAATTGTATGTTAAGTGGTAAGCCTATAAAAAGATTACTTGAACTTTCTGATAAGAAAAAGATAAAATTAATTGATCGTTATATAAAAAACCGTTCAATGCCTGTTAAATTATTTAAAGAAGTCGGGTATGTGCTTTCTGATGACGATAAAAAAATGATCAAGCTTATACCAAAAAAATCTGGTAGAAATGGGAGAATAGGAATTCCTCTGATAATAGAATTTGATAAGGAATTAGCTTGTTTGGCCGGGATGTGGTTGGCTGATGGTTGCTATGATAAAAACTCGATAATATTCAGTTTAGCTAATAAAGAATGTAATAATTTGGTAGAGGAGTATGGAAATCGGTTTGGGATAAAAACAAGATTACATAGTGATGGTATCTCTTTAACGCTTAATTCAATAATTTTAAAAAACTTTTTCAGTAACGTTATGGGTTTTAAGGGTAATGCTTATACCAAAAAATTGCCTAATTTTGTCTATAATCTAAGTGAGGATTTAATCTCTAGTCTTATTAATGGCTATTTCAGTGGTGATGGAACGGTAAAAAAAAATGAGGTGTGCTGTTCTAGTTCTTCTCTTGAATTATTGAAGGGTATTCAAACTTTACTTTTGAGATTTGGTGTTTTGTTAAGAATTGGTAAGCTTAAAAAAGATAAAACCTATGAATCTTCAATCTCGGACGTGAAGTTTTTGAATCTTTTTGAAAATA
Source organism: Candidatus Woesearchaeota archaeon (assembly GCA_964432435.1). Classification (GTDB taxonomy): domain Archaea; phylum Nanobdellota; class Nanobdellia; order SCGC-AAA011-G17; family JACPIM01; genus JACPIM01. The sequence continues at coordinate 19,839 of CAYSNL010000009.1, forward strand.
ATATTAATTTTATTCACAATAGAAAAAGAGAAAAGCTTAATAGATTAATTAATAGGAAGGGTAAAGAAACTAAAGATGTTGTTCCATTAGCTAAAGATTCATACCTAAAATTAAAACATTTGGCTGGTAAGGAATTTAAGGATATGTATTCTTATAAATATTGGAAATCTTGGCAGGGCAAATATTTAAAAGGAAATAATATTGGTAGAGGTAACCTTCAGTCTATAGTCCAAATTATAAAAAAGAATAATGACTCTTATAATATATTAGAAAATAATTTTATTGATTTGGCCTTTAATGATCTAATCTGGGATCAGATAGTGTCTATGGAAGAGTTTGAATATGACGGGTATGTATATGACTTTTCTGTTCCAGGCCATGAAAGTTTTGTATGTGAAAACATAGTAGCACATAATACTAGAGAATTACAACTCCCTAAGTTTTTGTATTGGGCTCCATTGACTGTAAGGCAACCTAATCCAGAAGGAAAAGGGGAAGTAACTATGTTAGATTTGTTAGTTAACTCACTAAGAATGAGACCAGATAGAATTATTCTTGGTGAAATGAGGAAACATGAACAAGCTGAAGTATTATTTGAGGCCATGCATACCGGGCATAGTGTTTATGCAACTGTTCATGCTAATTCAATAAATGAAACTATAAGAAGACTTACTAATCCGCCAATAAGCATATCTAAAAATCTACTTGAGGCTGTGAATCTTAATGTTGTTATGTATAGAGATAGGAGAAAGGCCTTAAGAAGGGTATACCAAGTAGGTGAATTTGTAGTTGGAGAAGAGGAAGAAATAAAACCTAACATATTATATAGATGGAAAGTAAGTGATGATACCTTTGTGCAGCACTCAGAAAGCATTAATCTTTTTGATGATTTAAGTTTGCATACTGGGATGACTATGCAAGAACTAACTTTAGATTTAAAGGAGAAAAATAAAATTCTGAGATGGATGGTGAAGAAAAAACTTAGGACTGTTGATCAAGTAGGTGAAATTATGAATAAATATTATATTGGTGAAAAAGTAATTTAAAAATGACAAAAACCAAAATCCCGTTTTCATTATTACCATTTGATATTTTAAAAAAATTTTCAGGTGTATTTTTAGGTGTAAGTGAAAAAATAAAAGATAATCTTCCAAGCTTAAATGTGAATGTTGAACAATCTGAGATTAAGATTAGTGCTGTGGAATATGTTAGTATGTGTATTACAGCATCAATTGTTTTTTTTATTTTTATGAATATCATTTTTAGTATTTTTTTATTTTTAGTGAGAATAGAAAATGCGATATTCCTTTCTATTTTGGTGTCTATACCTGTTACTTTATTTATCTTTATCCAACAAATGTTATATCCAAAATTAGTGGCAGGTAGAAAAATAAGAAATATTGAAAAAAACCTATTGTCTGCATTACAAAATGTATTAGTACAACTTAATTCAGGCGTTCCATTATTCAATGTTCTAGTCAGCATATCCAATGAGGATTATGGTGAGGTTTCTAAACAGTTTGCAGTGGCTGTTAAAAAAATAAATGCAGGTATACCACAAATAGAGGTTTTAGATGAGATTGCAACACATAACCCGTCTTTATATTTTAGAAGAGCTATTTGGCAATTAGTAAACGGTATGAAGTCTGGTGCTGACATAGGTATAGTCATAAAACAAATAATTGCTTCTTTATCAGAGGAGCAGCTTATCCAAATACAAAAATATGGCGGCCAGCTTAATCCTCTTGCAATGTTTTATATGCTTATAACTGTGATATTACCTTCATTAGGGATAACTTTCTTAATAATATTATCTTCTTTTATTGCGACTTCTGAATTTGCTACAAAATTAATTTTTTGGGGTATGTACTCTTTTGTATTTTTTTTCCAAATTATGTTCATTGGTATTATTAAATCAAGGAGGCCAACTTTGTTAGGATAGTATGGTATACTTATTTTTGACTAGGTTATTTCCGAGAAAAATTAGAAGCCATTATAATAAACTATTCTTATATGCAAAAATAAAAGTTGAAAAGGAAAAATTTTTAGGTTTCTTTTTATTGGTTAGTCTATTACTTGCCATTGCCTTGTCTTTTTTTATTTCCTTTTTATTTCATTTTAATTACTTTTTGATTTTTATTATGTTATTTATTTTAATACACTTAACGTTCTATTTTACACTTTCTTTAAAGGCTGATTTTAATGCAAGGTTTGTTGAAAATGTACTACCTGATGCCTTACAATTAATGACTTCAAATTTAAGGGCAGGTTTAACCACAGATAGGGCATTTTTATTATCCGCGAGACCTGAATTTGGATCTTTAAGTAGTGAAATAAACCAAATAGGTAAAAAAATAACCTTGGGAAAAGATTTAGGTGATGTATTAATAGAAATGAGTACACATTTTAAGTCTGACATATTAAAAAAAACTATGCTTTTAATTGTTTCCGGTTTGAAATCTGGCGGAGAATTAACTGAATTATTAGAGCAAACTGCTAAAAATTTAAGGCAGGAAAAATTTCTGGAAGATAAGATAAGGACCAACGTTTTAATGTATGTTATCTTTATTTTCGCTGCGATTGGAGTCGGAGCACCAATCTTGTTTGGTTTGTCTTCATTTCTAGTTGAAGTTTTACAAACTAATCTAGCGCAAATAAGTGTACCGAAAACAGCTGTCATGCCTATCTCTTTTTCTACAGTTAGTATATCCCCTTCTTTTGTTTTAACCTTTTCAGTAATAAGTCTAATAACAACTTCGATACTTGGGTCTTTGGTTTTAGGATTAATAAGTAAAGGGAAAGAAAAAGTCGGATTAAAATTTGTTCCAGTTCTAGCTGCATTGACCTTAATTATATTTTTTGCTACTAGATTTATAATAGGATTACTTCTTGGTGGGTTGTTTGGACTATAATTATTTTAAAAAAATAAAAAAAGAATTACCCTAAACAGTTTGGTTAGTTTGATTTGTGATAATTGTTGTACTTGAACTTGATGTTGTTGATGTTGTGGTAGTTGTTGTTTCTAAGGCAGCATTTACATAAGTTGTTTGTTTTTTAGAAACTGTTACATTTGTGATATAGTTCAAATAACCTGCTTTGGTTAATTTTACTTCATGATATCCAACACTTGCGTCTACAACTTTGTCTGTAATTCCATTAAAAACGTTATCTACATAAATATTAGCCTCTGTGGGTGTCGAAGATACAGAAATTTTTCCCAAAAGACCTCGTCCTTGTCCAGAAGCATATCCTGTCACTATATTATTAATAACAAAAACAAAGCCTAAAATAATAAGAATACCAATAACAAAATAAAATATTTTTTTACCCATAAGCTACCTCCTATTTAATTATTAATTGTTCTATACTGATAGACTTATATAGGTATCCTACACTTAGGTAGTAGCAAATTTTATTTCAAAGAAGATAAAAGATCTGTACAGCAGCAACTTACTTCTTCAGAGCCTGGTTTATAGGTATTAATATTTTTAATGTCTATATTATTAATATGGGTTCTTCTTCCTGATTGTAAAATACTTCTGGTTATGTTGCCTGAATAGTTTACTTCTATATTTATTTCTCCTGTTTCACCAATATCTAAAAGCTTTATTTGGTTGTTATCTATATTTACTGAATCATCAATGTTCATGACATATTCTGTTGCAGATTGGCTGGTAATTTTTGTAGTGTCCACTTCAGTTATAGCAATTCGTGTATTTAAAAATTTAATTTCCAATGGGTTTGATGCTGAAACTTGAGTTAAATCAATTTCTTTATCAAAAACATAATAATACCTAAGTTGGCCTTGAGGAAGCTCCATAACAATATTGGAACCATATGTGAAATCATTGCTTGATAAACTTGTTTCTATTGAAGGACCAGAATTATACAGTCCTATTGTATCATGTACATTAACGTCACTTCCAGATAATTGTACTTTTTCTTCTCTTAAGGTTTGAATTTCGCCCTTGGATAAGAGTTTACTAAAGTAATTTGCATCCCCAATATTATTGCCTAATGGAATTTGATCAGAGATTTCTTTTACATCTTTATACTCTTGTTCCTTCGCTATAGTATCTATATTCCTAGTCAACGTCATAAGACTATAAGCAATGTCTACGGCTCCAATAGTGTCGTCACTTTTCGCTTTGTCTCCGAATACTAATAAAGTGTTTCCAAACTGATTATTCTTGATGAATGGGTATGGATAGTCAGAAAAGTCTATGTCTGATGTTCCGCCCAAACTTTTTGTTATGCTACTAGCCTCTAAAATTATTGTATTTCCTTCTAGTTCTCTTTTCTGGAAATTATCCTTAACGAATTGAGAAGCCATTCTTGTGTCTTCTACTGTTGTTCCTGCAACTAGCATTGCTATATTCTTTCCATTTTTTGCCAATTTAATCAATGCTTCGCCTGGTTTCAGATTCCAAGTTGAACATTTAGGGAATTCTTCATAATCTTCTACGAGTGGATTAGCACACGGGCCTCCAACAAAAATAATATTATAATCTTCTCTATTTACTAATTCGCTGGCCAATATTGGTTCAGGAATGATTTCTCCTAACACTTTGATCTTGTTTTTAACATTAGACTCTTCTGGTAAAGTGGATTTACCAGTTATTGCAATATTTGCATAAACTTGATCACTCGGAATTTCCAATTGGACTTTATCCGAGTCTGCATTTAATTTTGGGGTTTTTATTATTATACCATATAAAGACCTTAGATCCATTTCTTTTTTTCCTATACTTGTTGAGACCCAAACTAGATCTGCATCTTCTGCAGAAGAGGCGGTTGTTCCAAATCCTTGGAATTCTCCATTGACTTGGTGCATTAAATTGATAACTAGATCATCTGCTCCATCTGTTGATGCTGCGCCTTCTTCACCCAAGATATCTAATCCTAAATCCAAGTTATTAGCAGTTCCGAAATCATTTCTTAAATCAATTTGAATATTGTTATCTTTTGTGTTTTTATAATTAATATCTGCTATGTTTTTATCTACTGATGCTGAATTCATATTTATGTAGCCAGCAATTTTTTTAGTGTTTGTTGAGTCTTGGTAATAGACCCCAGCATAGGATGAACCATTATTTATTATCCATATTTTATTTGTTGTAGCATCTGAAGCAATTGGTAAGTCCCAGGTTGATGTTTGCAGTTTTAAGCCACTGGCATCGTTAATAGATTCAATAAAAATAGCTGATTTAGCAGACCATGATGAATTAAAGGTACTTAAATCAACTGTAGTTTTTGAAATTTCATAAGTTGCATATGTAGCCGATACTATTGATTTAAACTCTATACAAGCATAGCCTTCTGGTAAACAAAATTTACCTTTCTCTTTTACTGCTGGCAAAGGTTTTGAACTTAAAGTATCTGCTAAAAATTGGTTTTTTATTCCTATAATTGGTCCGGTATGTTTAGTATCGTCTGAAGTATCCCTAATATAAGTGCTAGTTTTTGTTTTCAAATTTTTTATGATCCAAACCCATTGGGGATCTTTTTTATCTTCTCCAATATATGCCTCTCCATTTTCATATTTATTAATAGAATTTGTTCCCATAACTAGAATTGCTTGACCAAATTTAGGACAATCGGCTGCACCAGGTACTGTTAAATTTGATTCACATACACTTGAGCAGGAGCCATAACTATAACCTTGTTTTATGCAAGCGATATTACACGTGTTAGAGTAAGTTATAGGCATTAAAAATAATAGTAAAAAAATAATTAATAATGCTTTTTTCATCTTGCCTCTTTTTAGCATGAGATTTTAAATGTTTGTAGGTTTATTAATTTTTCTTGATTTTAATCTCTAAAATGTTTACTGAAAAGTGAATAGATTGATTTAAATAGTATTGAAGATAATAAATTTTAAATAAAAGAGGTTGAGTGAATGCCTAAAAAAAGAGAGAATATATTATATCATAAGCCACATCCTAGTTCAAAGTCACATATAACTATTTTAGTAGTATTTATTTCTGTTATTGCTTTGGTATTTTTGTATTATAATTCTTTGGTTCCTACTGGTGCTCAGTCCACGTGTATTTCTGATGCTGATTGTCCTACTGGTTATTATTGTGGTGTAACACCAATGTGTCCAACTTGTAAGGCTTGTATACAAAAAATCCAAACTGAATGTAATGATGGAATTGATAATGATGGAGATCGTTTTATTGATCTTACAGATGACTTTGGATGTACAAGTCCAGATGATAACGATGAAACTAATTGCGGTGACAATGTTTGTGAAGGTGGAGAAAC
>CAYSNL010000010.1:0-8547 GCA_964432435.1 Candidatus Woesearchaeota archaeon
TAAAAAAATTTCGTATTTTTTCTGTTCTGTAAAATATAATTCTAAACTGAATAATCTTTAAATAAGGCAATTGTTCACTTTAGAAGGATAACTTGGGGGATTATGAAAAATAAACTCATATTATTAAGTGTATTAATATTGTTTGTAATAGCAATTGAAGCTGAAGCAAAAAACCTTGAAGTTGCTTATGTATTGAAAAGCCCTGGAAATCCTAATAAAGCTTTTTTAGGTGTTTTTAAAAGCGGACCTTATAACATAACATTGATAAATGATGATATTGTTAAAAAAACAGATTTCTCTAAATATGATATTTTATTTGTAGATGATGATGATAATAAATTAAAAAATTCTCAATATATCCCTGTCGGTGATATGCCCAGTATTATTTCTAATACATTTCATGCCGATGATTGGGGTTTGAGTACTGATATTTCTCTTGTTGTTGCTAATGATCCCTTAGAGGTTAAAGTTGTTGATGATGGTATAAAAAAAGTTTACACAACTTGTTGCGAAAACGGTGGGGGAGGAGGAGTAGGTTTACCTATGTACTATCTTACAAGTGCGTATAAGGCACCTGATTTCCAAGATGTTGCTATTACTAACATAGGGGATCTAAAAGAAGGGGTAATACAAGTTATGGAGACTGGTGGTAAACTATTAAATGGCAAGGCTATCAAAGGAAGAATGTGTTTCTTTGGTATAACCAAGACAAATTATTGGACGAATGAAGCTAAGGGGTTATTTAATGATTGTGTTGGATATGTAAAAGATGGTATTGGTGAAGCTATATGTGATGAAGATAGTGATTGTAATGATAATAATCCTAATACGATAGACAAGTGCATAAATCCTGGAGAAACTAATTCTTTTTGCGAAAATAAGCCTATATTTTGTGATATGGATAGTGATTGTGGTGTTGATGGTTTTATTGATGGTGATTTTTGTAGTGAAAATGATGTTGTTCAACAATTTGCTAATTATACTTGTCTATATCCTGGTACAGAAAATGCAAGATGTAAAACTGAAATTACAAATGTAACTAAACAAGATTGTGGTGGAGATGTTTGTGTTAATGGTGTTTGTCAGGGTGTAGCTTGTGAAAAGGAGAGTGACTGTGGGGTTGATGGCTTTACGGGAGTTGAAACTTGCAGTGGGAAAAATGTTGTAAAAAATTTTGTTGATTATACCTGCAATAATGCTGGAAACATTAATTCATTCTGTTCAAATACAAAAACAGAACAGGTTGTTGAGGCTTGTTCAGATGCCTGTGTTGAAGGTGTCTGTGTTAATTTTACATGTAGCACTGATGAAGAATGCTTTGACCAGATCCCTAGTACACAAGATACTTGTATTAATCCCGGAACTATTGATTCTTTTTGTTTTCATGGAAATGTAGCATGTAATAATGATAATGATTGTGGCGTTAATATTTTTATAGGCAGTTTATATTGTGGCGGAGATGATATTTTCCAAAATTTCTTAGATTATGAATGTGTAAATCCTAGTACTATTAATGCTTATTGTACTTTAACTTCGGAACCAACAATGAGAGATGGTTGTGAAAATGCCTGTATAAATGCCGGTGTTTGTATTGAATGCGATGAAAACAGCGATTGTAATGATAATGATCCTAATACGATAGACAGCTGTGACTATCCTGGACAGTTTTTTGCTAGATGCATGAACTTGGTACCTGTTTGCAAGGTTAATTCTGATTGTGGTGTTGACAGAGATGATGGAGGATTGTTTTGTGTTGGAGATGATGTTTATGTTAACCATTTAAGTTTTAGTTGTTTAGAACCTAATACATTAAATTCTAGTTGTACTTCTGAGACAGAACCAAGACTAGTTCAAAATTGTCCATTTGGGTGTGGTAATGGACAATGTTTAGCTGGTGTACATGATGTTGCTTTTGATATTGGTTTAAGTAATAGTATAGACGGGATAAAACTGGAGTTGGAAGATGGAACTGATATAATAGGAGATCCTGTTGTTTTAATTTCTGGTTTAAAATATAAAGTTGTAGTTGATGTTATCAATCTAGGCGACTTTACTGAAAATGTTACATTTGATGGAGAAGTTAGAGATGCTAGTAATAATTTAGCATTAGACTTCCAACATAATCCGAAAGATAATTTAGAACCTGGTGATGATTCGTTAAAAACTAAAACTGTTAATTTCACTTTACCTGATGGAATTTATAATTTAAGCGTTGAAGCTATTATTAATTTTGATGAGGTTCCTGAAAATAATAAAATAAATAGAATGATACAAATAGGAAGCTTAGAATGTACGTCTGGGCAAACAAGAGCATGTGGTATTACAGATGTTGGGGCATGTCAATTAGGAATTCAAACTTGCCAAGCAGATGGATCTTGGGGAAGTTGTATTGGCAATATTGATCCTATTACTGAAATCTGTTTTAATGGAATAGATGATGATTGTGATGGGGAAATTGACGATGGTTGTGTAAGTACAACTACTACAACCACAAGTAGCACTACGTCTAGCACTATTCCAAGTACAACGACAACAACCAGTACTACTAGTACCTCAACAACTATAGCTGTTGCAAGTACTTCAACTTCAACATCTAGTACTTCAAGCAGTTCTACTAGTTCAACTTCAAGTACATCTACAAGCTCTAGTTCATCAACTAGTACTTCTTCGACATCTAGTACATCTTCCACAAGTTCTAGTTCAACAAGCTCTACTTCATCCACATCAACATCATCAACTTCGAGTACTTCCAGTAGTTCTACATCAAGCACTTCTTCCACAAGTTCTAGCTCTACATTGAGTACATCATCAAGTTCTAGTTCATCAACTAGTTCAACTTCAAGCACTTCATCAACTACTAGCTCAAGTACTAGACCACAAACTACTACAACATCAACAAGTTCAACTAGTTCAAGTACAACTAGACCTGGAACAACAACTACAACTAGTTCCAGTACTAGCTCAACAACTAGGCCACCAACTACAACTACTTCAACTAGCAGTTCTACTACTTCATCAACTATGGCAACAGCAACTACAACTTCTACAAGTAGTAGTTCAACATCAAGTACTTCAACCAGTACATCTTCAACAACTTCATCTAGTACAAGACCGCCTACAACTAGTACGTCTTCAAGTAGTACTACAAGCACTTCAACAACTACTTCAACAACCACTTCCTCAACTACAATAATATATCAATGCAACGATGGTATTGATAATGATATGGATGGTGCAATAGATTATCCTGCTGATTTTTCATGTTCTAGTTCAACAGATAATGATGAAACAAACCCAAAGACACAATGTCAAGATGGGATTGATAATGATGGCGATAGTTTTATAGATTATCCAAATGATGCTGGTTGTTCGAGTAGACAAGATAATTCAGAATTACCAATAAATTATCACCAATGTAATAATAGATTAGATGATGACATGGATGGATTTATAGATTATCCTGCTGATCCTGGATGTAGCAATGCATTTGATGATTCAGAATTACCAATAAATTATCACCAATGTAATGATGGTATTGATAATGATGGAGACAGAAAAATAGATTATCCTGCTGATCCTGGATGTAGCAATGCATTTGATAATACTGAATGAAAAAATGTATTTAAATAAAACTTATTTGGAGGTTAAAATGAGAACAAAATCATGGAAGCTTTATACACTTTTTGGCGGGAGCATTCTTTTTAGTGCTTCACCATTAGTACCTGGTTCATGTTTTTCATGCGGAAGCATTTTACCAGCAATACATGATGTCAGACAAGATGAAGAAATAGAGGATATAAGAAGAAATGTGGAAGGTATAGAAGAGCTTATAGGATATCAGGCAACACCTACACCGGAAATAGAGGAACAGCCTACTGTAATACCTTCTACATCTGACCTGTTACAAGAGTTAGCAGGATATGCTAATACTATTCCGAGAGCAACAGAAATAGGTGCGGATGTAAAATGGTATAAAATCTGGAGGAATACAGATGGAAGTTTTAGAAATGAAGAAATTCCAAAGGAGGAACCAAACCCTGCGGGTTTGCAACATATAATTTCAGCTGGTATAAATGATTATAAAATTGTAGGAATTGCTAATTCATCATTAACTGGAGTTAGGCAAATAACTAGTGGTATTGGAGGAGAAAATCCTACAGAGTATAGACATATTTTTGTTTTGCCAGAAAATATATTAGAAGGAGTTTTTTCTGTGAATGTATATGGAGATAACGGATATATAGAGATTCTTAGGGCAATAACAGAGTAAATTTTAAGAGAAATAAACCTTTTTCTTTTTTTATTATATATTTTTTAATATATGGTTTTAAATCATAATAATCTTTATATATCAATTCTATTTATTTGCTAACTTCAAGTGGTAATAATATTGATACTACTACTTAAAAACGACGTGGGGGGGGGTATGGTTGAAACATAAATTATTTATTGAAATAGTATTTTTGAGTATTTTATTGGTATTGAGTATAAATTTAGTTTATAGTGCTGGTGTAACTGGTGCTATAGGTAATGGAATAACTGTAATTCCAAGGCAAAATGTTGAAGAAGGAAAAGAAGTCATTATCGATAGAGAATTAATTGTTATTAATAAAAACGATTTTAAAGTTAATATAACATTGGAATCTAGCTCAGAAATTAAAGATATTATTCAATTGATTGATAAAAATTTTCAATTAGAAGCAAACCAAGAAAAAAGAGCTAAATTTAAAATAATTTTAAATGATAATAATGAACATTCTGGTAAAATAGCTGTATATTTCCAACCTGAGGAGGGCAATGGAATAAGTATAGTCTCTTCTAAACTAACCATCTTAGGTGACGAAGCTGAAAACGAAGAAGATAATAATGTAGAAGATAGTAGTGAAAATGAAATTTCTGAAGAATCAGATAATGAAAATTCCCAAGAAAATGATGGTAATGTAAGTGTTAAAATTGGCGGTGGGATAAAAAAAGATTCAGGTTATTCTAATTTTAATTTTGGATGGATAATATTTTTTGTTATTTTAATTGCAGTCATAGGAGCTATAGTTGGCTTTGTTGTTTTAATAAGAAAATGAAAAAAATAATTTGGGTAATCATTTTAATCTTAAGTATTAATTTAGTTTACGCTACTGATGTTGCTTATGTTGTAAATAATGGAGATGTAAGTTCTAAAATAACATCTGTTCTAACTAGTTTGGGATTAAGTTATGATACTATCAACGACAATGAGATAACAAACACAGATTTTTCTATTTTTAAAATAATATTAGTTGGCCAAGGTACTTTTACCAATACAGAAAAAATACCAGTAAACCAGCATAACTCCATTGTTATGAACAGCAAATATGTTGAGGAATTTAACATTGCTGATTACACAATGGGGGAGAACGCGAGAAAAACTGCAAAAGTAATGTTAATACATGACATAACTGAAGGAATCAATAGCCCATTTGATATTTATACAACTAATATGTATTATTATAGACTACCATTATTGCCAGATAGATCTTATGGCTTAACAAATTTAGTAGGTACTGACAATTCAAAAAATTATGTAATTTTAGGTGTCATAGACAAAGGTAAAAAATTAAATGATAATTCTATCTCACAATACAGATTATTATATTTTGGAATTACTGATATTGGTTATTGGACTCAAAACTCTGAATTATTATTCAAAAGGTCTGTTACATGGGCCTTAAAAGGTTCAGATAATGATAATGATGGATATTATGGTGATGAGGATTGCAATGATAATGATCCTAATACATATCCTGGAGCTGAAGAAATTCCATATGATGGGATAGACCAAGATTGTGATGGAAGAGATTTAGTTGATATGGATGGTGATGGATATACGTTTGATGTTGATTGTGACGATAATGACCTAAATATATATCCTGGAGCTGAGGAAATTTTAGATGATAATATTGATCAAAATTGTGTAAATGATGCTCCTTATTTTGATAGTAATGATATTCCTGATCTAACTTGGGATGAAGATACAAGCAACAGTATTGATTTAAGACCTTATTTCCGTGATCCTGATGGTGATGTTTTAGAATTCAGCGTTAATGCTATTAACATAGATTATTCTGTAAACTTGGGTGTTATGACTTTAATTCCAAATCATAATTGGTTTGGGCAAGAAACAGTTAGATTTACTGCATTTGATGGTGAATTATCAGTTAATTCAAATCAGGTAGTATTAACTGTTAATGATATTTTTGATCCTGATTTAATTCCTCCTACAGTAACGTTACTAGCTCCTACTGACAATTATCTTAGTGAAGATGATGAAATAATGTTTAAGTTTAAAGTTACTGATGATATGGCTAATACATTATCCTGCGGGTTTTATACTGATGCTCCGGATGGAGAATTTAAACAATTAGGACCAGAGTTTACAGTTGCCAATAACGTTGAAAAAAGCGTTGAGGTATTTAATATTGATGACGGTAATTATATATGGAATGTAAAGTGCAGTGATGGAACTAATAGCGCTTTTGCTTTAAACAACAGAAGGTTTACTGTTGATGTAAATGATGCTCCTGTAGTGCAACCAATTCAAGATATTACTGTTACAGAAACTGAATTAGTTACTATAACTGTTACAGCAAGTGATCCTGAAAATGATGTTTTAACATATTCTATTAGCAGTTCAAAATTTGCACCTAGCGGAAATAAATTTGTATGGATAACTACTTACAACGATGAAGGCGTTTATAATTTAGAAGTAAGTGTTAGTGATGGAGAATTTACTGCTAAAGTGCCTGTAAAAGTTACTGTTTTAAATAAAAACAGAATTCCTGTATTTACCGGAACTATAGGAAACCAAAATTTCAATGAAGATACTAATTTAACCATAGATCTAAGTTTATATCTTTCTGATCCTGATGGTGATGTTTTAACTTATAGTTCAGAATTAAATGAAAACGTTGCCGTAGAATTTAATGGAAATAATGCTAAGATCGTTCCTAAGAACAACTGGTTTGGAACTGATCAATTAAGAATTGTAGCTAATGACAATAAAGGTGGTATTGTAAAGAGCAATAGTTTTGATATGTTTGTAAATCCTGTAAATGATGTTCCTGTGTTAGAACATATAAATGATATTGTTGCTAATGAGGGTGATTTAATTAAGATAAATGCAGTTGCAAGTGATGTTGATGGAGATGTTTTATTATTTTTATATACAAATCCTTTTGATTTTAAGGGAGAATGGCAAACTGATTTTGAGGATGCTGGAGATTATATTATATTAGTCAAAGTAACAGATGGATTTTTATGGGATGAACAAAATGTTAAAGTTACTGTTAAAAATAAAAATGTTGATCCTCTTTTAAATCCAATTGATAATTTCACAATTATCGAAGATTCTGGCAAACAAGAAGTAGCTAGTTTAAGTGCTACTGATGCTGATGGTACAATAGACAGATTTGTAATTTCAAATGAAGATGTAAACAAAGTTGATTGCGGTGTTGAGAAAGAAGATAATGTATGGAACTTATTTTTGAATCCTGCTAAAGATTTCTTTGGAGAATCTTTTTGCACTATTAAGGTTTTTGATAATGGGGATGCTTCTGATGAACAAACAATAAAAATAACCGTTACTAATGTTAATGATGCACCGGAAATCATAACTGTGTTCCCGAGTGAAAATATTGTTACAATAGATAAGAACGGTTTTCAAACATTTTTTATATCTTGGACAGATGTGGATAATGATATTACAAGTGTAGAGTGGTTTGTTGATAATATATCTGTTGCCCAAGGAGGGGTTTTTAATTTTATAGGAGAGGGAGTAGTTAAGGATTATAGCATTAAAGTTCTTGTAATGGATAGTAGTTTATCAGACGAACATAGCTGGTTGTTAAAAACTACAGAAGTTGTAATTCCACCACCAACTGAAAAAAGCTGCAGTGAATTAGGAGGAGATATATGTAGTGCAAATGAAGCATGTAAAGGCCAACTATTAAATGCCAACGATTCAAATATGTGTTGCAGTATACAGTGTACTCCTGTTGTTCAACCACCTGTGAATGAAACAGATGCATTGAGCAATTTAACAAATTTAAATAGGTGCAGCAATGGAACAATTGGAGATTTAGATGTTTCTATAGAAGAACCAGATAATAACGATGAGTTTTCACCAAAAGATACAATCAAAATTAAAGTAAATGTTGAAAATAATGGTGATGAGGATAGAGATGTTAAAATTGAAGCTATTTTATACGATATTAGTGATGATGAAAGAATTGAGAGGGTAAAAAGCGACAAGTTTGAAGTGAATGATGATGATGAAGAGGAAACCGAGTTAGAATTAGAGATTCCAGATGGTGAAGTTGATGAAGATAATGATTTTATTTTATTTGTAAAGTCTTTTGAGTCTGGAGAAGAAGAAAAGCAGTGCAGTGAAGACTTTATTGACATAGATATTGAAAGAGAAAAAGACAAGGTTATATTTGATGATCTAACTTTTAGCCCCGGCGCTATAACTTGCGATAGGGAACTAAAGATAAAAGCTAAGCTAAATAATATTGG
>CAYSNL010000010.1:8647-16581 GCA_964432435.1 Candidatus Woesearchaeota archaeon
CCTGGAAAAACCAAGGTTGGCATAGATGCTGTATTTGTGAGAAATAAAGGAGAAAGACTAGCTATACCTGTCATGATTGAAAATGAGGCTGATAATTTTGCAGTTTATAGTGTAAATTTAGAAAATAGTGCTGTAGAATTTAAATCTAAAAATGTTTTATTAGGAAAAAATGATAAAAAGATAGTAAATTTAGAGTCTAAAGTAAAAGAAGATGCAGATTCTGGTGAACATATCATTAATATTAAAGTATTAAGTGATGGACAGATTGTTGGATCTAAAGATATATTATTAAAAGTAAAAGAACCTATAAAAGAAGGTATTGGATTATTTGGAATTACTTTAATAATACTAAATATATTAGTATTATTGATAATTATTTATTTTATAATTCGTTTATTCTAGGAAAATTATAACAATATTAATTTAGAAGTTATATAAAAAATATTAGAAGAAAAAAATAAAAAAAGGCCTCAAGCATAAAAGAAACCCATTATTAAAATTTTTAATTTTATGATTTTATCAGAACTTTTTATGTTTCTGGTAGCAATCTCTGCAATAAACAGGCTTACCTTCTGTTGGTTTAAAAGGAACTTCACATTCCTGACCACAGTCGGCGCATACTGCTTTATGCATTTCCCTAGGCCCAAAGTTGCCCCTGAACCTTCCACCGGATCTATCGCCGTATCCCATTTTCTTTATTCACCTTATATAATTTAGTTATACATATGTTTTTACTATAAAGGTATTCACTTGTATACTGTTTTAGATGACAAAGATAAGGGTATATAAAGGTATTGTTTTTGGTTTCTGATCTTTTTATATGCTTTAATTATAGTATTTAATAAAGATATTTTTGATTATAGAAATAAATAAGAATCACTACTGTTAGTGATGAATAATATGTTAAATGATACCGTAACCTTTAAATAGTGGTTACATAGCAGAAGTTCAATAAACAATGATATTGGGGGGTTATTAATATGAATAAAAATTTCATAATTAGCTTATTCATAGCATTATTCTTAGGATTAAGCTTAGTAAGTGCTGTTGACTTAACTGGTTTAGCAATATCTCCAACACTGGCTTCTATTATTGGTTTGCCTGGCGAGACTAAATCTGTAAGTGTTCAATTCACTAATAATGTGGGGTCAAGTTTGAATCTAAATATAATCAAGCCTATTAATGATCTTGTAGGGCAGGAAAATCCTGCTAAAAAAATACTAGCAAGCCAAGTTACTGTTAGTCCTAGCACATTTACTTTGTCAAATACACAATCTCAAGGCGTTGCAATATCGCTAGCTATACCTACTGGATTACCAGCTGATACATACAAAGGAACTTTTAGTGTTAGTGATGGTGTGAATAGTAAAAATTTTGATGTTTTAGTTACTATACAAGCGCAGGCTAATTTTGGAATAGTGACTTTTACAGATACAAACCCATTAATAATGACTGGACAAGAGGACTCCACTGTAACTGGAACATTTTCTGTTCAGAATACTGGCAGTGCAACATTAAGTTTTGATTCAACAAGTTACGATATTAGTGGTTTAGACTTAAGCGATGATAAAAGAATTATAACCTTGTCATTTTCAAGTGTTACCGTAGCACCTGGAGAGACTAAATCTGTAGATGTAAGCGCTAATATACCCAGCAATATTGTTATTGATACTTATGATGGAATATTAAAAGTTACAAGTGGTGGTGTACAAAAATCATTCAAATTAGAAATTAGAGTTCATCCAGAGCTTTGCAAAGATGGTCCTATTGGCGATTTTACATTAGATATTGATCAGCCCGATGATGGAGATGAATTTGCTCCTGGTGAAACTATGGATATTAAAATTAATGTTGGAAACGACTTTGATAAAAATTTAGATGATATAATAGTCAAAGCTTTCTTGTATGATGTTGACGAAGATGAAAAGGTAGAAGAAGTTGAGAGCGAGACTGACGATATAGACGAGGGTGATGATAAAGACTTCGAATTGAGCTTAGAAGTACCAATTGACATTGGTGCTGATGATGATTTCATATTATTTGTTAAAGGATATGAATCTGGCAACGAGGATGAGCATTGCGCTGAAGGACAAATAGATGTTGATATTGTGAGAGAAAAACACGATGTAATTATATCCACAAATGGTATAGCTGTTTTACCAACACAAACTGTAAAACAAGGTGAAACTTTTGATGTTACAGTTAAAGTTATAAATGTTGGTGAATCTGATGAAGATGGGGTTACAGTTAAATTGTCCATACCTGAATTAGGGATAAGCGAAAATTCAGATTCTTTTGATTTAGGAGATGGTGAAAGCAGTGATAATGAACAAGTAGTTCGATTTCCAAATTTAAAAGTACCTAGTGATACTAAAGTAAAAACTGGCTATTCTATTGAGGCAACTGTAACATTCGATGATGGAGATGCAACTAATACCGAGTTTGGCAAATTAGATGTTATTAAAGGTGAAACACCTGAAATAACTCAACCTGTGGATGTTTTAAGGGTACAATCTGCAAGTGAAAGTGCGGCCGGAACATTTGTTGTTAGTGCTATTATAACTAATAGTTTGGATAGCGATGTTATTTATACAATTGAAGGAAGTGCAAGCTGGGCAAATTTAGTTAGCCCACAGTTAGTAACATTAAAAATCGGAGAAAGCAAACCTGTACAGTTTACTTTTACCAGCAAAGAAGGTTTAGAGTCTGGCAGTTATAGTGGTAATTTAATAGTTAAGAACACTAATGGTGTTATTACAGATAGTGAAAGCTTTACTGTTGCAGTTACTGGAAAAACACAAACACCACCTCAAGGGATTACAGGATTTAGTGTATTTAGAGGAATTTCAGGCGGTACAGTATTGTTCATAATTGGAGATATTGTCTTAATACTTGTAGCAATCTTCTTTATCAGATTAATTTTTACATCTGGTAGAAAGAAAGGCAGTGCAACACCTCCAAAAATAGAAAAGGTTAAACTATAAAAAAAGTATTATCCTTAGTTTTTTTATTTTTTTAAATATTATTAAAATTAGAGGTATAATCAATTCAATGGGATTAGAAGATTATTTTCCTTGGAATGAATGGCAAGAGTTGTCTCCATTAATTGTTGGTATTAAGAGAAAAGGAAGTGAAGAATTTCATTTAGTGATTACTGATGGAAAAAATAATGTACACTACCAATTATTTTATATTAAACCTTTAAACTATGAAAACTTTGAAAAAGTAACTAAGAAAGCTATAAAAGAAAGAGAGAGGTTAGTTAAAATTTTAAGAGAAAGATGTTATAAGGTTAAGCATAGGGCTGGTATACTTGGACTTGATTATTAAAAATAGTGGCTTGGAGAAATATTTTCCTATTAGCAGAAGAGAAGAATTATCTCCGTTGGATATTAATATTATTAGAACAAAATATTATGAATATTCATTACAAGTCGCTTGTCATGATGGCACCAGGCATTCTTGTCTATATAAAGTCGATTTAAACTTGAAACCAGATAATCCTGAATTGCCTGATTTTGACGGTTTTAAAAAAACTATCCAGGAGATTAGATTAGAAATAGATAGGCTTGTTAAAATTTTAAAAAACAAAAGGGAGTATAAGGTTAGTGTCGATTATGAAGTAAAAAACAGATAGGTTAGGCTGCCCTTCTGTATCTGTTAAATGGATCATAGCCTACTCTTGAAGAAGCTTCTTGGTCTACTAAATATTCATCTTGTGATTCTCCGCTGAAATGCCTTCTTCTATGCACTCTTTCGTGAGCAAGAACATAGGCTTTTTCTCTCGCATTTAAATTTTTTAATACATAAATCGTGTCTGTATTAGGATCATAAGCTCCTAAAATTCTCCAACTTGAACCTGAACCAAGATTATCAATTTCTATCACATTTTCGTTAGTTGATAAATAAGATTCTAATTCTTTATCCGAAGAAAAAATCCTTCTTGGATGATGAGACCAACCATAATAAGGGATATTTATATTTTCTTGCGTTATTAAATCATCTAAAGAACCTTGTTGTTGTGATATAATCTCTTGTAATATTTCAAGTAAAGATTCTAAATTAGGATCTTTTGATAATCTTTCTAGTTGTTTCTTTATTTGTTTTCTTTGCTTTTTAGAACCTGCAATAAAGATATCATAACCTGAAGAAATCTTTTCTCCTGTCTTAGTAACATACCTATCTTCCTTATTACTTAAATAAACCATTCTTTTTTTAGGTTGTTCTCTAGTTTATTTATTTTTTGTTTTATTGTCTTTAATTTTTTATTTGTTTCTTAAAACAGAAATTTAATATAAGCTTTAGAACTATTCTTTAAAAAGAGCACACGCCAGGATTCGAACCTGGGAATCTGCGATACTTATTAGTATAATCGCTTACCACCCAATGGCTGCAGGTTGGACTATTATCTAAAATATCGATCCCCTTAACCGCTTGGGCACGTGTGCATAGAATAAAGGGACTAGATTTTATTTATATAGGTTTCGTAACTATAGAAGGTTTTATTTTTTCTTTATAAAAATAAGGCTATATCTCCATCGTGAGTTAGGGCATCTTCCATTTGTTTTAATGCATTTTCATTATAGAAATGACCGTTGTTTGTTACAAGGAGCATCTTGGATAAATTTTCTTGATCTTTTATAGTGCGTATCTTCACGCCTTTATTTTCAAATGCTGGGACCAATATTTCTACTTGGGCAGAATAAAAACAACCATAAGTAAGTGTAGCGTGTGTTTTGTATATCTCTCTTGTTTGCATATATGTAAGATTAAGATTTAATTGTTTATATACTTTTTTTATTAAGATTTACTACTTAAAGTGAAAATAAAGTGAAAAATTTGGCTGCCAGGCTTTGGACTTGAGCGTGGTCTCTAACCATGAATTGTAATCAAGGTAGTCATGGCTCGTGATAAAATAAAAAGCTTAAAGCAGTTTAATTTTTACTCTTTTAGAATTATCTTACTATTGTCTGTTCACTTTCTGGCCCAATAGAAACAACTGCGACATGTCCTTTGGTAAACCTTTCAAAATCTTCAATGGCTCGTATTAAAGTTTTTGGCAATTGACTAAAATCTCTTACTGAACTAATATCAGAATATCCTCTATACGTTTCGTATTTTGGTGTTGTACTTCTTAAAAATTTTTCTTGTTTTCTAAATTGTGTATAAACTTCTGAAGCTTGAGGATCTTGTGTATATCCGTAACATATATTAAAACTATCTGCTCCTGAAAGGCAGTCTACTTTAGTTAATACAATTACTGGTCCATTAATACTGACTGCATAACTAGCTGCTACCGCATCTGTCCATCCTGTTCTTCTTGGGCGACCTGTTGTGGCTCCATATTCTCCTGCAGCAAGTCTTATACCTGTTCCTTGTATGAATTGATTCGGAGAATTTATCATTTGCATAATTCTCTTATCTCTTTTATCATATCGTATTCTTCCATCTTCTACTGTGTGGGGTATTCCATATTTTTCTAATTCATCTTTTTTTGTATGACCATCTTGACCACAATAAAATTCTGATTCTTTTCCACCAAATTCTGTTGGGAAAGGACCTGCTCCTACCCTTGTCATAAATGGAAATTTTATTATCCCTAATGATAAATCAACTGTTTGTGCTGATAATCCAACGCCTGAAGCTGTTCCATTTAAAGAACAATCTGAAGAAGTTACATATGGAAATGTTCCGTGTTCGATGCTTAATAATAATCCTTGTGCTCCTTCTAATAATATTCTTTTTCCTTCTCTCATGAATCTATGCATTTCGCCTGCTGTATCTCTTACAAATGGTTTTATTCTATCTGCATATGATTGCATATTACCTATAACATCATCAATATTTACTTTTTGATCTGGGTAAGACTCTAAGACCTTTTGAATTTTTTTTGCTAAAGTATCCCTATTAAATAAATCTATCACTCTTATCCCTTTTCTTGCTATCTTATCTGTATAACATGGACCAATGCCTCTACCAGTTGAACCAATGCCCCCTGTAGTTTGATATTTATTTTTTGCTACATCTGTTTCAATATGCCAGGGCATGATTACATTTGCATCTTCACTTATCATTAAATTGTTATAAGGCATATGTTCTCTTTTTAATCCATCTAATTCTTCTAATAAAACTTTTATATCAATAACCATTCCGTTGCCTAGTATATTTATTCTTCCTTGAGAATCATATGTAATACCTGAAGGCAGTAAGTGAAATATTTTTTCTCTTCCATTTATTACAACCGTATGACCTGCATTATTACCACCTGTACCTCTTGCAATAACCTCTGCCCAGCTTGATGAAAAATAATCTGTAAGCTTCCCTTTTCCAGTATCGCCCCATTGATTACAAACAACTGCTAAAACTCGTACATTTTTTAATAATTTATCTAATGACATTTTAATCTCTTATCTGATAATTTGGTGGTTCTCTCGTTATTAATATATCATGTGGATGAGACTCTCTTTGTCCTGCACTAGTTATTCTCCAGAAATCAGCATTTTCTCTTAATTTATCTATAGTGGAAAATCCTTGTAATCCCATTGATTTTTTTAAACCTCCTACATATTGATAAACTACATCTCTAATAGGACCCTTGTATTCTACTAAACCTTCAACACCCTCAGGCACTAACTTATCTTTTTCCAAATCTTCTTGATTATATCTTTCTCTAGCTCCTCTACCTAATTCCATGGCTCCTATAGAACCCATACCCCTGTAATCTTTCCATCTTTTTCCTTTAAAAAAAACAATCTTACCTGGTGCTTCATCTGTTCCTGCCAACATACTTCCCATCATAACAGAATGAGCCCCTACGCCGATTGCGACTGGAATATCCCCTGGAAAACGTAAACCTCCATCTGCGCATACTGGAATTTTATATTCGTCTGCTATCTTTGAACAATTATAAACCGCTGTGACTTGAGGGCAACCTGTTCCAGTAATAATCCTTGTCGTACAAATAGACCCCGGACCCTGGCCTACTCTTAATCCATCTGCTCCGGCTTCACATAAATTTTTAGCAGATTCTGCTTCAGATATGTTTCCAACGACTACATCTAGATTAGGATATTTTTGTTTAATAGATTTTAAAGTGTATATAACATTTTGAGAATCACCATGTGATGTATCAATAACAATAACATCAACATCAGCTTTTACAAGCAATTCTAATCTACTAAAAGCATCGTCTAAAACCCCTACAGCTGCTCCGACCCTTAGTTGACCTCTAGAATCAACATTATACACGGCGGATTCTCCTGTTTTAGCGCGAATTACATCTGTCCATGTATAAAGAGCCACTACTCTCCTATCATTATCAATTAAAGGAAGAACTTTTTTCTTATATTTTTTCATAATTTCATATGCCTGATCTGAACTTGTGTCTTCTGGTGCTGTAATAATTTCCTTGGTCATTATATCTCGCGCCGTTAGAGATGATTTATTATCACAAAAAGCAAAATCATTACCTGTTAGAATACCAATTAACCTATTATTTTCATCTAAAACTGGAAAACTATGAAAACCATATTGCAATCTATTACTTTCCTCTAATATCTTTGAAATTATTCTATCACCTGAAACGCATACTGGTTTTTGTACTTTTCCATGTAAATGATATTTTACTTTCCAAACATGGAATTCTTGTTCGGCAGGAGTTAAATTTCTATGTAGAATACCTAGGCCACCTAGTTTTGCAAGTTCTCTGGCTAATTTATATTCTGTAACTGTATCCATTGGTGAACTTATAATTGGAATATTTAATGGAGTATTTCTTGAGAACTTTGATTTGAGTGAAACAGAGTCAGGCATAACTTCAGAATGCCTTGTTCTTAACCTAATATCATCTAACGTTAATGCTAAACCTTCTCTATTAGCTGATTCAATTGCCTCTATGCTCCTCATTATATTTGTGGGAAGATTTTAGTTTTTAA
>CAYSNL010000010.1:16681-24691 GCA_964432435.1 Candidatus Woesearchaeota archaeon
AAAATAGAAGGCTTGCACAGTCGTTTTAAGACTTTGGTGCTCTATCCAAGCTGAGCTACAGGCCCATATGTATTTAATAGTTTATGCTGATTTAAAAAGGTTTTCAAAACTTCTTGTTGCTTGGTTCTTCACTAAACATTACATTAACCTTCTTTATTATTTCTTTTCTTAACTTGTATGTATCAGCCCAAAGAGCATAAGCAAACCAACCCTCTATATTTAGCATAATTTGTTCATAAGTAATCAATTCTAAATTATATTTCTCTTTGAGAGTTTCCAATCTTTTACTAAATTGTTTAATGTTTCTTTTTCTTAACAGTTTAAAGTAATAGAAACATCTAAACCCTAGTAAGTCAACTCCACGATACAATGAAAATATTTTTGATTTATCTTGATGTAGTTCTAACCTTAGATTTTTTAAGTATCTAGTTGTTTTTTCTTTATATGTTTCTAGTACATTCTTATTTTCATGCAAAATAACAAAATCATCTACATACCTTATGTAATATTTTGCTTTTAATTTGCGTTTAATGAAATAATCTAATTCATTTAAGTAAACGTTTGCAAAGAACTGGGAAGTCATATTACCTATGGGCATTCCTTTAATTCTATCATCGAAATTCTTCAGTATTATATTAGTTAACCATAATATTCTATTATCCTTAATTTTCCTTTTTAAAATATCCAATAAAACTTCATGATTTACTGAATCAAAGAAATGTTTTATATCTGCTTTTAATATATATCCTTTAATCATATTATTGGTTTTAGCATTTTTTACTAATGCCCCCCCCCCCACTTACCTGCCTTTTAAATTCATCAAATCTTTTTACTGCTGCTATCGTTCCTTTATCTATCCTATTAGCATAAGAATCGTAGATGAATATTTTTTCATAAATTGGTTCTAAAACATTTACAATCGCATGATGAACTATTCTGTCCCCGAAATTAGATTTTCTAATTACTCTTGTTTTTGGGTCTCTTATAATGAACTTTGTAAGCTGTGATGGCTTGTATGTAAAGCTTTCTAATTCTTTTTTAAGTTTTAAAAGATTACTTGTTAAATTCTTTTCAAATTCTACAACATATGGCATAAAACTTTTTCCCTTTTTTGCTTTGTTGAATGCTTTTTCAAGATTTTTGTATGAACAAAGTTTTGGATATAAATTTTTGTGGGTTTTCATTTCGAGTAATGTCCTAGCATACATAGACTATTCTGCCACTCCCAGTCTCGTTTTCTTATTGAAAATTTCGAGTTAAGCAAATCGTCATTCCTAGCATTCAGCTCATCAGACCTGTTCCGATAGAGCCTACGGAGGCTTAGCTTGTCTACAATTATTAACACACCATGATTTTAGTATTTGCAAAAGAGCTTCCCACACATCTTTTATAGCTACTAACTATTACCATTGTACTTTATACAGCAAGTTACATTAAGCTGACTTATAGACAAGCATGTAGTCCATGATATCACTATTCATCACTCTATTATTGGATAATAAAACTCATAGTAACATAGCTAGGACAAGGATATTAGAAAAATGATAGTTAAATAATTTACTATAAAAAATAGTGAGAAAAAAGTTATAATTTTCCTGTTCTAAAATATTTAACAGCACCTTCATATCTTTCGTTAGCTAATCTTACTGCTTCTGCTATCTGAGTATCCCTTTCTTGTTTTAGTTGTATAACTATAGAATCTAAATTTTCAGCGCGACCCTGCGGGTCTTGAACTAACGGTACCCTGCCACTCCCACCCGAGTAAAGCAAACCGCCACTCCAAGCATTCAGCCCACCAGACCTGTCCCGATAGAGCCCACGGAGGCCTGATTGATCCCTAGGAGTCCAAACTTGTACTCCAGGTTCACCATCTTCACAAGGAACTATTCCTTTTTTCGGATCATATCTTACTCTTTGATTTTTTTCTAACCATAATGCTTCTTTTGCTTCCACATAACGAGTTTCTGTAAATATAAATCCATTATTACCTCTATCTACTCCTAAACCTGAAACTATTAATGGGAATTTAGTTTCATTTTTACCTATTAGGTATAAAACTCTTTGTCTTAAATCTTCATTTGACCCTTCATTAGGATAAATAGCTACAGAATTTGTATCTGCATAAGTTGTATCTCTTTCTGGAATATAATCCCAGAATCTAATAACTTCTTCTGGACTTGAAACATGAATATTTGGAAAGTCTTCTTGTTGTTTTTCCCTTATTAATTGAGCATAACTTAAGTTTCTTGGTGTATTTGAGAATGAGACTTGTTGACCATTTTGATATTGTGTAGTATCTTCTATATGTTTTACTCCTTTAAACCCCTTATTATGAATAGCTAGAACTTCTTTTACTTTCTCCTTATATCTTAGATTTCCTACTCTAGGAAATAAACTAAGGATCTTTGGATCTACAACAGGATTTTCTTCTAATTGGTAAGGTTGATCTGTCATTTTAATCATGATTTTTATAGGTGTGGTCCTTTATAAGCTTTTCGTTTTGTAACTACTTGGTAGTTATTAACTACTTGTCTCAAAAAGTTTAAAAATAGTTAAAACCTATGATTTAACTATGAAAACCACTAATAATCAAATTTTAAGTATTTTGTTAGTGGTAGCTTTAGTTCTAGTGGTCTTAGCTTAAAAGGGTTAAGACATCATTCACATTTGAATTGGTGTCTTATTAGAAAGATTACTAGAAAGGAGAAAAAATGAAAATTTCAAGAGAAATAAAAAACCAGACAGGAAATGGGTCTGCTTATATAGACTGTATTAATGGAGTTGATGGTATTTATACAGTTAGAATGCGTTTCTCTTTTGATGGTAGGATTGGTTATGAAGAATATGCTTTAAAAACAAATGCTACACCTAATTTAACGGATAACGAATTAGAGCTTGTCAGCCCCAATGGAAGACTTGAATTAGTGATTGAACAAAATGGAGAAATGAACCATTTTAGTATACCTAGATTAGAAATAACCAGAAGATTATTTAGACTACCATCATAACTTCAACTGAGATTGAATTCAAAATAACATTTATATAGTTAGTTTTTCTTATCTTGATTATGACAGACAAATTCATAATGGTTTCACTGGATGAAGAAAAAGCTAAAAAGCTGGCTGAAGTTATCAGCAATGATACAGCAAGAAAAATATTAGATTATTTATCTGATAAAAATGAGGCCACCGTTAGTGAAATTAGTAAAGAGCTAGGGATTGCTATTAGCACCACCGACTATAATATAAAAAATTTAATTGAAAATGGTTTAGTCGAAAGTAAAGAATTTAAGTGGAGTTCTAAAGGAAGGCAAATGGATATTTATAGATTAGCTAACAAACATATTATAATTTCAACAAAAAAGAATGCTATCTTAAGAGACAAATTAAAAGATATTTTTGCTATCTTGATTTCTGGAGCAGGGGTTGCGTGGTTAATAAATCACTTTTATAAGCCTGTAGCTACTATTAGCAAAACAATTGTAAAAGAAACGGCGGTTAATGAAATTTCTGAGGGTGCAGAAAAAACATCTGAAAGTTTGGCTGCAGCAGCACAATACGCAGCTCATGAAAATACAACAAGAGTTTTTCAAGATATTACTTCAAAAATTAGTTTACCAAATGTTGCCTTATGGTTTTTTTTAGGAGTGATATTTGCTATTATTATATATTTAATAATTGATTGGAGGTTAAAAAAATGAATAATAACATAATTACTGGAATTGCTATAGTTGGATTAGTCATAGCTGTTTTAGTTTTAGCTTTTAGACCAGCTATAATTGGTGGTGGGACAGTTCCGGGTGAAAAAAATACCGTGAGCGCTACTGGAATTGCTGAGACTAAAATAATGCCTGATGAAGCTTCTGTTTACTTAACTGTTGAAACTTTAAAAGATACTGCTGATCAAAGTAAAAATGAAAATACTGCTATTAGTGATCGGGTTATGAGTGCTTTAAAGAATTTAGATATCAAAGATAGTGATATTGAAACCATGAATTACAATATTTATCCTGAATATGATTGGAGCAGCGGCAAGCAGAAATTAAAGGGCTATAAAGCAGTTAATTCAATCAAAGTCAAGACTACTGATTTCAATTTGCTAGGAAAAATAATTGATGTTGGAGTTAATGCTGGTGTAAACAGAATAGATAATATACAGTTTGAATTATCAACTGAAAGAGAAGCTATGGCTAAGAAAGAAGCTTTGGAAAAAGCATCAAAAGATGCTAAGGAAAAAGCTGAAGCGATTGCTAGCGGATTGAATGTAAAATTAGGCAAACTTGTTTCAGTAAGCACACAAGATTATTATTATCAACCCTACAGGTTTTTTGAAGGTGGAATGGCGATGGAAGCTAAAGCAGCTATTGGTGCTGCACCACAAATAAATCCACAAGAACTTGAAACTAGAGCTACTGTAAATGTAGTTTTTGAACTAAAGTAGAGCTTTCTTAAAAAGAAACCTCGGAAAGAAGCATTTAATATGAAGCTTTATAAGCTTCTTTTTTCTTTTTATTTTTTAAATTATTTTTAAAACATAAAGCTTATATACTAGTTGTTATATATACTTATATAATATGAAACAAACAACAATTTTGCATAGCCCAACCTTAGAATCTGTAATAATGGTAGAGAAAACTATACAAAAGTATAGCCAAGAATGTGGCAAATACCAGTTGTGGAATAAATTGCCAAAGAAAATGATGTATCAAACATTCCAAACAATTTTAGATTATTTAGAAAATTCTGGGAAGATTATGATTGATAAAGATGGGTGCATAATTTGGATATACAATCCTGAAAGAATAAAAAGACTAATTGAAGATGGATTGATTTTGAGATGAACAGAGAGATTTATGTTGCTTTTATCACAAAGAAGTTAAAGGAAGGATTTGAATTACTGAAAGAAGATTTAATTATTAGGTTTAAAAATTGAAAAATAAATATTGGGCTTTAAAATTAACTGGAAGTTTAGTTTTAATTTTTATTATCCAATTAATCTTTAAAGGTTTCACTGATCTATTTGTTTTAGATAGTTCTAAAGTTTTTATCCATCCTTGGACTTTGATAACTAGTATATTTTTACATGCAAATCTAACACATTTAATGTTAAATGGGTTTGCTTTGGCTTTATTTGGAAGTTTACTAGAAAACATTATTGGAAGCAGGAAGTTTTTATATTTATTTTTTATTAGTGGAATAGTTGCTAACATCCCCGGTGCAATATTTTATAATTCTTCTTTAGGGGCTTCTGGGGCTATTTTTGGTTTATTAGGAACATTAACAGTTTTGAGACCTAGGATGGTAATATGGTTAAATTTTATGCCTGTCCCGATGTGGTTAGCTGCTATTATATGGGCTTTACAAGATATTTTCGGTATTTTAGTACCGAGTGATGTAGCTAATTGGGCTCATTTGGGTGGATTATTTTTTGGCATGGTTTATGGTTTTTATCTTAAGAGAGATAATCCATTTAAAAGACCCTATAGGGGTTTAAAAGAAGATTTAGCGTTAAAAGATGAAGAAATTGAAGATTGGGAAAATAAATGGTTTAAAATAAAACCTTAGTAAATTTTATATAACCAAGAGATTATAATAAACACAATGGATACAGATAAAACTGATAAAATTCTAAATGAAATTTTAGAAGAAATTGCTGGTAATGATGTTATACCATTAATCGAGTTAATTAAAAACAAGTCTAATGTTTCTGAATTTAAGATAGCTGAAAAATTAGGGATTACTGTTAATCATGTTAGAAATATGTTGTATAGGCTAGATAATCATAATCTAGTTAATTTTACAAGAAAAAAAGATAAGAAAAAGGGATGGTATGTTTATTATTGGACATTAAGCATGCAAGAACTAAAGAATCTTGCTATTAAAATGAAGACCGATATATTAAACAAAATAAAAAATAGATTAGCTAATGAAGAAGGTGGAGTTTACTTTATCTGTCCGGATAAACATATAAGAGCTAGTCTTGAAACGGCAATGGAGTATGGATTCAAATGCCCTGAATGCGACCAGGCCTTATTAAATGAAAATAATACTAAAACAGTTCAGAATATGCAAAGGTTAATAGATAGATTAAATGAAGAACTCCAAGTACTTTTAAATATGGAAATAAAAATAGTTAAAGAAAGGAAGCTTACTAGAAATGTAAAGAAAAAAACAATTAAAAAAAGAGTTAAGCAAAAAAAGAAGAAAAACGTTAAGAAAATAAAGAAGAAGCATAAGTAAATAAACTGTATAAAACATTAAATCCGTCTAATGGTGGTATTGGAATCATGTTAAATATGAACAGCACCATATTAATTCTCTTTGTTAAATAAAGAAAGGTTGCTTGTGTTTTTGTTAATTTTGTTGAGTTATTTAGTATTAAAGTTGCTATTAACCATAAAATTAAGTTTGCCGCTGGTCCTGCAAAAGAAATTAGGACTGATTGCAGTGGTTGTGGATTACCTGAAATTAATACATAACCCGGGGCTATTATTAAAAATGGAGAAGATATTAACTTTAAGAATATTGCGATGCCTAAACCTGCCCAAAAAATTTGGAAGTTAGCTGTTAATCCGAACAATATTGCAACAAATTTATGAAATAGCTCATGCAAAAGTATTCCTGGCGCGGCTACTAATAATGCAAACCTAAAATCGTACCAGTTGAATCCTCCACCATAATATCTTGACTCTGGGTCTTTTATATAACTAGTAAAGATATATCCAATTGATCCGACAAGTACAAATAAGTAAATTATTTCTATTAATGTGAAAATGGCCATTACTATTTTTAGTTTTATAAAGTTTAAAAGAGTTTCTATATAATAGTTTGAAATATTATTTTAAGAAAACATAGTTATAAAGTAATTGTTTAGTTAAATAAATGCTTTTAAATTTGGTTTTTGTGATATACTTTAAAAATGGGAAGTGTGAAAGATTTAGAAGTTATTGAACCAACAACTGAAAATCAATTAGGTAAAGGGATTTTTGTATTTTCTGATAGATACTCTGTTTTTGACTGGGGTGAAATGCCAGATCATATACCAAATAAAGGAGCAGCATTATGTATGATGGCTGCATGGAACTTTGAGAGGTTAAGATTAATAGGATTTGATACTCATTATTTGGGTGTTTTAGATAGATATGGTACTTTAGTAAATACTACGGACTTAGCAGAACCTAGTAATAAAATGGTTGTGAAGTTATCAAGAGTTATTGAACCTAAATTTAATAATGGAACATATGATTATTCTTTTTTTACTCAAAACAGAGGCAGTGTAAATAATTTTGTTATTCCTTTGGAAGTAATTTATAGAGCTGGAGCTCCAAAAGGAAGTTCTTTGTTTAAAACAATAGCAAAGTTAGAACAAGATGGTAAACAAGATGAATTAAAAGAATTATTATCTAAATATGATTTAACTAGCAAACCAAATCCTGGAGATTTATTTCCTAAAGTAGGGTATGACTTCACAACAAAATTTGAACCAACCGATAGAAAATTAACAGACCAGGAAGCATATGAAATCTCTGGTTTAACAAGAGAACAATTTGGTAAATTAACCACGTTAAGAAAAGCAGCAGTAGCAGTTGTTGGCTCTACAGCAAAAGAAACCGGTTTAATAGATTACGATGGAAAGCACGAGTATGTTTTATTTGATGATGAAATATTATTAGCTGATGTTTTTGGTACTTTTGATGAAAATAGATTTATGTTAAATGGTAGACAGGTAAGTAAAGAATTTTTAAGGCAATACCACAAACTATATCAACAAGATTGGTATGAAGATGTTGAAAGAGCGAAGCGAGAAGCAAGAGAGTTAGGTGTAAGTGATTGGACAGCACTAGCTAAAGTTCTACCGAGACATTTAGATCCAAGATTAGTTAATTTGGTTGGAGAAATGTATGCATCTGGTAGTGATAGATATACTGGTCTTAATTTATTTAAAGGCGCTAGACCTTTAGAGAAAGTTATGGATGATTTAGCTGAATTTTATAGTGAATAAAATGTCAAA
>CAYSNL010000011.1:0-20625 GCA_964432435.1 Candidatus Woesearchaeota archaeon
TAGAAGATACTGATCAAGTATTTAGCATAGGGCAAACAAGAGGTATGGCAATGAGTCCAACTGCTTTAACTTTCCCTACTGTAACTTTGGGTACTGGAAATATTAGTGCAACTAATGATCCTATAATAGTAAATAACTCGGGAAATGTTAATATTGCATTAGGAAGAATGAATGTAACTTCTTATAATTTACACGGTTTGACTACAACTAGTGAGTTCATATCTGCAACTAACTTTACTGTTAATAATACAGATAATTGTAATGGTGCAACTGGCGGAATACAGTTAGCTAATAATACCAAATATATATTAACTCAAAACTATATGAATTCAGGTAATGTTTCTTTAGGAACAACATTTAATACTACCTTGTATTTCTGCCTATACAATGTACCTGCTTCAGGAATATCAGGACAAACTTATGATACTTCTGCTAGTGTAGCTTGGGAGGTAAGGGTGTTTTAGAATGATAAAAATATGGGGCAAAGCTTATAAATATGTTAAGATTTAAATTTAATATGGGTGACAATCAAAAGAGGCACATAATTGTTTTTCTAATCTTGTTGTTTTTTGTTATTGTGGTAAATCCATTTGTCAATGCTGACTTGTTTGACAGGTTTTCTAATATTTGGGATAGTATTACTGGAAATGCTGCGGCTGTCACTACTTCAGTTAGTGTTACTATAAATAGAGCTCCTGTAATCTCTGATATAACTTCAATAGGCCAACAGACAATAAGCGAACAAACACAAACTTATGTTACATTTTATTTCAATGTTTCTGATTCAGATGGTTCTAGTGATATAAACGGCTCAAGTGCCAAAGCGCAGTTTAATAGATCTAGTGGTGGTAGTATTTATAGAACTAATACAAGTTGTAATTCTTTGGGTGCTGTTAATTCAAGCACTATGAGATTTGGATGTACAGTAGATATATGGTACTTTGACAATAGTAGTTTTGGTTATAACGTAAGTGTAAGAGATAATTCAAGCAATTATGTAGAAGATACAGACCAATCTTTTACTATTGCTTCTACCCAAGGAATGGCAATGAGTCCTACTGCTTTAACCTTCCCTACTGTGACATTAGGAGCAACTGATCAGGGAGCTAATAATGATCCTATAACTATAAATAATTCAGGTAATGCTCAAACTCTTATAGGAAGAATGAATATAACTTCTTATAATTTACACGGTTTGACTACAACTAGTGAGTTCATATCTGCAACTAACTTTACTGTTAATAATACAGATAATTGTAATGGTGCAACTGGCGGAATACAGTTAGCTAATAATACCAAATATATATTAACTCAAAACTATATGAATTCAGGTAATGTTTCTTTAGGAACAACATTTAATACTACCTTGTATTTCTGCCTATACAATGTACCTGCTTCAGGAATATCAGGACAAACTTATGATACTTCTGCTAGTGTAGCTTGGGAGGTAAGAGTATTCTAAAAATGGTAAATTATAAATTTTTATTAACGAGTATTGTTTTTTTAATAGTTTTTAGTTTTAATGTAAGTGCTTTTGCTGTCACCTCCTACTATTGGGAAGAGCATCCTTTGACATTAGAACCTGGACAAACTAAGGATGTGCAGGCTTTCGGGTTACAAAACTTAGTTGATGGTAAAGATTTAACAGCCATAGCTACTTTAGGATCTGGAAAAGGAATTGCTCAAATAATAGATAGCTCTAATATTTATTTTGTTCCATTCGGGAGAAAGGATGTTTATGTTAATTTAAGAATAACTATCCCTGAAAATACCCCAATAGGAAAAGAATATGATGTTGGTGTATCATTTTCAATAACTCCTAATAATGAAGGAAAAACGGTTCAGTTGGTTAGCGGTATAGACAGTTCTATTAAAGTTAGAGTTGGAAAAGAAGAAGAAAAACTAGCTAAAGTTGTAGAAAAAGTTGGGAAAAGACGTGTTAATGTAACTAATAATTTATTGTTGGGTTTAATTACTTTATTGATCGTGGTAGTAGCTATTTATTATTTTGGTTTTATTAGAGGTAAAAATCTAAAAGTTAAAAAGAAAAGATGAATGATAAAATTAAAAAAGATATGGTTGATTGTATTGGTCATATTTTCTTTTTTATTATTTATTAATATAATAGAACCTAGTATTATTTCTAAGTTTATTTTTACTACAAAAGCGGTTTCTAGTACTTTTAGTGTAAGTTTAACAATTAACTCTGGAAAAGCCCCAAATATAATAATATATGAACCTAAAAGCAGGTTCTATGTAAATAGTAAAAATATGATGTTAGGTTATAGTGTGGTTGATGATGGAGCCGTAGGTAGTATTTGGTTTAATGTTAATAATGGTAGCAATATTACTTTAAATGTAAATCAAAATATATTTTATTTTAATGCTTCTTTAGGAAATAACACTTTGTATATATTTGCTAATGATACACAGGGTAATTTAAATAATACGGTGTTTGTTAATTTTTCAATAAGTCGGTATGAGGGCTTTGGTTATGAAATAAATGATAGTGGTGGTTTTGTTTTTAACGATGATACAGTTAAAGAATATTTTAATAGTATTACTGGTTTAAATTCTAGTTGGACATTAAATGTTACAATGCATGGAAATAATACTCCTAGTGGTTGGATTAGTCCGAATATTGTAGACAATGAGATTCTTTATTTTGAGATGTCTGCCAATGCTTTTGGAGATACTTCTGGTAGTTATAATTTTTATTTTAATTTAAGTAGAGCCGTCTTGGGGGAGATAGATCCTGATAAGATTAGAGCTTATTTTTATAATAACCATAATTGGAATGAATTAACTACAACTATTGAGAGTAGTAATAGTAATGCAGTTGAGTTTAAAGCTATACTAACCCATTTATCTCAGTTTATGATAGGTGAAAAAGTAGGTGGTTCTAGTACCAGCGCTGGTGTAACGGGTGAATTAGAAAAAGGAATAAAAGGATATATCCCAGAAAAACCAGAAGAAGATATGCCAGAAAAACCAGAGGTAATTAAAGAACCTAAGAAAAAAATTGAACAAGAAATAGAAAAATCTATAAGTCCATTATTAGTCCCAAAATTTGAACCAATATGGAAAATATCTATGATTGAAACAATTTCAATTCTTTCTTTACTTATAATATTTATCTTTATGTTAAAAGGTTCCCTATTTAGAGGCGATAGGTATATGAAGAAAATTTTTGTAAAAAGAAATAAAATGATTATAGTGATCGTTTTACTATTTGTTATAATATACTATTTTGTTAAATTAGCTCCTAGTGTTACGGGTTCGGTTATACTTAATGTTAAAAATAGTGAAAATAATATTTTACTACTAATCACTTTATTTATGGTGGTTATAGCACTTATTTATTTTTTTACAAGAAGAAGGGATTAATTTGCTATATCTTTAATTTCAACTGTATAGAAATAATGTGGATAAGACCATGGGCTTTTTTTATCACTTATCACAGATCTAACGCGCCAATAATATTTTTTGTTTAGGTCTAGAGCTACCCCTGGATAATAAGCATATGTTGGAGAAGATTGGTGATATGTTGGATTTTTAAAATTTCTAGTTTCAGAAATTTGCACTTCATAAGAAATATTTTGATATTTCATTTCATTCCATGTTAATGATATCTTGTTATAGGGTAATTTATCATTATTCTCTGGTAAAACCAATATTGGTATCTTAAGAACGTCTTCTTGGATTATGTTTAGAGATAAATAAATAATATAAATCAAGATAATTAAATACAACGGCCAAATTCTTTTGAGTTTATTGTTTTCTTCCATATTTAAAATGATATATTATTAAGACTATTAACGTCATTAAAGATAAAAATATACCTAAAATATAATTGTTGTGTCCTTCAAATTTAAATTCTACTTTGTGTTCTCCTTTAGGCATAAAAATAGCATTAAATCCTGGAGAAATATAAAAGGTTTTAACTTTTTCTCCGTCTATATAAGCTTTCCAACCACGATAATATGTTTTTTTCAGATATAATAGTTTGTCATTATCTGTGTTAATAATAGCGGAATTGTAGTTGTTTTTTGTTTCTAATTCGGTTATATATGAATTTCCTTTAATTAAGATGGTGTCTAGTTCACTCAAATCGTTTAGTACTTCTGTTTTTATATCGGGTATTACTTTATATGAATATATTTTTCCTCCATTAGTAAGGTAATCTTTTAAATTCTCTGTGTCTTTTTTTTCGAATGTTAATAATAAAATTGCTGGAAATGCATTTGGGTCAATTTCTTCTTTATTATCATACTTTATTAAATAAGGCAGATTCTCAGAATTTTTGGAATCTTTATAAATACCTGTCCATTTGACCAATGAATTATACCATTCTTGTTTATTTGCAAAAACTAACACTGGTTTTTTATTTACAAACGAGAAATATGAGAAATTTCCTTTAATTTTATATAAAAAGAAATTTTCGTTTTCAGATAGTAATTTAGAGTTTTGTTTTATTTGTGTTAAATTGTACTGATCATTTTTAAATGAAAATATATAACGAACATTATTCAATTCTTGTAAATTATAGTTGCAACATAATTCTGATCTATAGCTATCTAGCATATATCTGTTAATACCCCCATATAATGTAACATAGGCACCGTTAATTATATCATTTCTGTTTACCAATACTGGAAAAATGGTCATATAAAAAAATTCAAAACTTGTTTTAGGATTGGCATATGCTCTTCCAGGCTCTTTTTCGTTCCTTAATACCTCTGTTATTTCTTTAAATTGATTGTTAATACCATATTTTTCACTTGGTGGTATTATCTTTCCTGTATCGTCTATATTTAGGTATTCACGATCAATCTGTATTTTTGCTACCCTGTATCTGTCTATGTAAACTGTGCTTAGAGCTAAAGAAGTGATTACTATGAAAATTGTAATATAACTTAATTGTTTTATATTAAAATATCTGGAATATAGTTTCATTATAAATTTTATAAAATAAAGTAAGCCGATGGCTGCTAAGCATATAGCGAAGAATTCTAGCGTTACTACACCATGTAAAAAAGTATAATTTTTGTAAAATGGTATTAACCTTAAAATAGGGATATCATCGAAACTAATCATCAATAAAAATGAAAAAAGAAAATTTAGTGATAAAAACGCATTTTTTAAGTCTCTTATTTTAACTATGGCAATTATTAGTCCTAATAATAAAAATATTGTGAAAATTGGCAATCTAATTGTGTTTGTGTTGTTCCACTTGTATAAATCTGTTTTACCCTCTTGTTCTCCTCTATCAAACATTGCTCCTGAAAATATATTGTGAACTGCCTCTGATGTTGTGAACATAATTTGTTCGAAAACGTCTCGTGAAGTTGGGTTAAAAATGCCAGGTTTTTCTAGTTCTGTTGAGGAAATAAAAGGAATTAAGTATAAAGAAGTTAAAAGCATTGATAGAACTAGGATTATAAACATTTTAATTAATTTAGGATATGTTTGTTTTATTGAAGAACAAAATAATTTTATCAGGAAATAAACTCCTACTACTAAAAAAAGTGTGTAAGCAATGTAAGGGTGTGCTAAATATATCAAGGCTATTAGTATTGGAGGTAGTAAAATTGATTCTTTATATTCAATAGAAGCATAGAGTTTTCCTAATGCAAAAGGGGTTAATAAAATAGCTATGGACTGTTTTAACAAACCAAAGTTAAAATATGCATGAATCGTATGACCAAAAGTGCTAATTGGGGCAATTGTAAATAAAGCAGCTAATCCAGATGTTAAATAGTCAAATTTAAGTTTTCTCATGAAATAAAATATAGCTACAGGATAAAGAGCCATTGCTAAAACCAGAACTAATTTATGCCAGAACATTAATGGAATTAGTTTAAATGATAATAAATGAAATAAAACCGGGAAGTAGTATGATAGTGGCGGTCTGTATACGAAGAGAGGATCTCCTAGGCCATATAATTCAGACCAACCAAAGATAGTGTGTTGTTCTTGTATTATTTTTTCTAAGTCATATTCATGAGCTACATGTATTACATCGTCTCCTGCCCTGTTAAATCCTGGTGACAGCACTGTTGAAATTATTAAAAAAGTATAGATTATAGAGAATAATAATAAAAAATAGGATAAATATTTTTTTTGGTTTAAACTTAATCCTGTCATCTTCCCATCATTTTCCTTATTTTAGGTCCTATAATGTTACATATGAATAACGGAACTTTTTTCCAAATTGTAATATACGTTGTGAGTTCTTCTGTTCTTGGATCTGCAATTATTTTTTTATTAAAAAATTTATATTTCCATTCCCTTTCTAATACTTTTCCATTCCACTTTTTTTTAAAATCAAAATTTCCCGAATCTGATCTAGATACACTTAAATCGAGGGTTTTAAGTTTTTTATGGTTTTCAAGTATAAATTGCCAGGTCATTAAAGTTATAGGATTTTTATTTCTAAATTTAGGATGTGTAACACCAAACAACCATCTGGCTGTTTCATTGTCAATTAAGAAAATAGAACCGGCAATATAGTCATTGTTATATTTTACTAAATAGGATTTTAAATTTGAGGGGTAAAGTTCTAGAAATATGTTTTTGAATAAATTAAATGTTAAAGGTGGTGTTCCAAGTTCGTGCATATTTTTTTGATAAATAGAGTAAAAAGTTTTAAGCTCTTTTAATGATTTTATCTCTTCTATAACTAGGTTTTCTTTTTGAGTTCTTTTAATTGTGTTTCTTAATTTTTTATCCAAGGAATTAAGTATTTCTTGTTCTGGTCTTGAAATGTCTATCAAAAAGGTGCAGTAATTCCATGGTTTTGTGAATCCTTTATGATTAATATTAAAATTATGTATTTCAATTTGGTCGATTTTTAATAGTTTTTTATCTATTTCATCTAATATTTGATTTATAGCTTCATTATCACCTAACGGGCCTGCTTCATCTCCGTGTGGTATTGAAATGAGTTTATCGCCAAAAAATTTACTTTTAGTCAGGAAAGTTGGAAAAATAGCTGATATTTTATTATTTTCTTCTAAGTAGAAATAATACGGTGTATAATTGTAAGTTTTTTCTATTATGTTTTTCCATTTAAACAATTGGAATATTGTTCCATTATTTTTAAGTACAAAATCATCCCATTTTTCCTTATCTGCATCTGTTGCTAGTTTTATTTTTTTGTTTCTAAAAATTATATCTTTGTTGGTTTGTTGTTTTTTAAATAACAAATGAATTGCAAATAATCCCGGTATAATATTGATAAAGAAATGCGTTAAAGATGCTAATAAAGCTAAAGTTGGGTTTATGTTAACTAAACTAAAAAAATACATTATTACTGCGTCTTTGCTACCTAACCCTGTGAATGTAAATGGCAATATCCTTGCTAAGGTAATTAAAGGAGATATTGTGAAAATATAGAATAAGTTTATGTTAATAGAAAACATTTTACAAATAAGATAAAATTCAAAGAAATTAATAAACCAGGATAATAAAGATAATAAGAAAAGTTGTATTTTTAGGCTCGTGTTTATTGAGAAAGAAGATAGTAATTTTTCTTTGTTTAAATCTTCTTTAGAGAAAATTTTTATTATTCTATTTAATAAGTTCCAAGGAATTAATCCTGGTTTTATTAAAAATAAAGATAGTATTATAAATAAAATTAAGAAAATAATTGTGTAATAAAAGCTGAAAATCCATGAGAATAATATTCCTAAGGCAAATATAGAAATTGAAGCAATTAATAGGTCTATAATACTGGAAGAGAGCATTTCTTCTTTTATTCCTGTTCTTTTGTAACCGAAGTATGAACGAAATAAACCACCAGAACTTGCGGGTAAGAAAATATTTAATGCAATAGCTATCAGACTTAAATAAAATGATTCTTTGAAAGAAATTTTGTTAATTATTCTTTTAAAGATATAAGAACGGACTACTAGGAATAGGATTAATAATAATATTATTGGTAATAAAAACAATTTTTTTGCTTGTTTTATGCTTTCAATGAGGAAATTAAAATCAATGAATTTTAGTAAAGCTATTAGGATAATTAGAGATATTACAATTTTAAGTATACTCGTGCTTTTCATATTAGATTCTCCTAAAATCAAGAATATAACCCGGGTTTAATAATGGTATTATGTTGTGCTTTTTATAAAGTTTGAAACTGTGTTTTTTAAAGGTATTTTTAGTTTCTTTTATTGTGGTTGCTTTCCACAGGTATTTATTGTTTTTTAATAAGTTTCTTCTAATATAGTTTAATGAATTTTTGTTTTTTATCTCTATGAGAATCTGGTTTTTTGTTACGCGGCAAAGTTCTTTTACTGCTTTTTCTAAATCTTCAATATGGTGAATTGTATTTAAACAAATTGTTGAATCAAACGATTTATTTTTTAAAGGTAAATCATAAATTGATGCTGATAAAAAATTGATATGCGGAAAGCTTGTTTTGGCTATTTTAATCATTTCTTCTGAAATATCTATCCCTGTTACAGTGGCTATTTTACTTAATTGATTTGTGAATTCACCATTGCCACAACCAAGGTCTAAGATATTTTCTTTATTTTTTAAACAATCTAAAATAATTTTTCTGTTTTTATCTTGTATGTAATTACTGATTTTACTTTGAGCTTCTTTTTGATAATCGCCTTTTTCTGTTCTGGCTATTTTATCAAAATATTCTTTATTTATCTTTTCAAATTCATCCATATTAATCTAGGTATTCTTTTAATCTAATTTTCCTATTACTGTTTTGGTAAAGATTGGTAATCATTTCCCCAAGTAAGCCTAGAGAAATGAATTGTATTCCTAATACCATTAATAGAACTGATAGAAATAAAAGTGGTCTATTGCCGATTTGTGCACCTAGAAGCCAGTCATAAAATAGAACAGAACCAATAATAAAACCCATTAATGAAAATATAAAACCGATAGCACCAAAGAAGTGTAGCGGTGTTTTCATATATGTACCTAGGAATTTTGCAGTTAACAAATCAAAAAAACCCGAATGTATTTTCCTTACCTTAAACTTAGAATTGCCATATTTCCTATTTGCTGTTGTTACTGGAATTTCTGTTATTCCATTGTAACCCTGCCATTTTGCCAGGACAGGGATGTATCTATATAAACCACCGTATAAATTAAGATCTTTTGCTACATAATACTTATATGCTTTGAATGGACTGTTAAAATCATTTAATCTTATCCCTGTTAATAATCTTGTTAATAAATTGTAAATTTTTGAATTTAGTGTTTTTATTGGCCTGTTTTTGTATTTGTTTATTTTCCATCCGTTAACTAAATGGTATCCTTGATTGATTTTATTAACTAATTTAGGAATCTCCTCTGGTAAGTCCTGTAGATCAGAGTCCATAGTGATAATAACTTTTCCAGAAGCTTTTTCAAATCCCGTTGAATATGCATAGGATTTGCCGAGATTTTTAAAAAAAGAAATTATTTTTATATTTTTATCTTTTTTATGCAACTCTTTTAAAATATCTAGTGTATTATCTGTTGAACCATCATCTACAAATATAATTTCAAAACTTGTGTTAATTAAAGTTTTTTTTATTCTTAAATAAAGCTCGTTTATACTTTTCTCTTCGTTGAAAACAGGTATTACAATTGATATATCTTTTGTAAGTTCAATTTGGTGATTCATTATGTATGCCCCTTTTCCTCCTTCTTTTTTCTAAAAAAAGTATACTAATAATAAAAATTATAATGATGATTGCTGTTATCATTATCGTTACGGGTGATCTTATTGATGGTGATTCTTCAATTAATTTAATAGACCCCCTTAAAATATTGGTATAATGCTTATTATTTTCTTCATATTCTAATATTGCTGCTACAGCATAATTACTTTTTGGTAATGCACTAAATCTTTCTATATTAAATTCTAATTCTTTTTTAGATTTTGAAGGCATTGTGATTTCTAGCGTTTCTTTATCTGTTGTTAATTCTCTTGGTAAGTATAATTTCACTTTAACATTTTTCTGTTTATCGTCTAGGTTAATTATTTCCATGTTTAATTTTCCATTGTCTATCATTTCTATGTTACTTAGCTTTCCAAAAACGGCTGGTGCAGTTTCTTCTTGGATCGTTACATAAGAAGGTGAAATAGATGAAAAGGCATAATTATTTATATCGTAATAAACTGTTTTTAAGATTAAGGGATATCTACCTGGTGTGGTCGTTTCTGTTTTTATTGGAATGTTCCAGGAATGAGAAGATTTTGGTTCTAATGACCCTATTGTTTCACCAGGGAAAGGATTGCCGTTAAATTCGATACTTGGTTGTATGGCATTTGCAGGTTCATCCCCATTATTTGCTATGTTTAATATTACGTTTATGTTTTCTGGTGAGGAACTATTAACAGTAATCTGTGTGGTTAAACTAATAAATGAGGCACTAGTAAAGCTAATTAAAAGTAAAAATATTAATAAATAACTCCCCAGTTTAAGCATTTTTATATAACAAAATGGGTGATTTTATATTCTTTTTGGTATAAACTTCATTTGGAGAAAAAGTGAAAAATTTAGTACTATAAAAAATTATTAACAATTTAATCAAAAAATATATCTACTTTGTGTAAACACTAGGATATGTTTTTGGGTAAGAAAATTAAACACAATTTAGATTTTTTAAAGTTAGAATTAACCGAATTTAACAACGTCTCTGTAAGCTTCTCTTGCTTCAGCCCTCATTCTTTCAAATGGGCTAAATAGACCTGAAACATCCATCCTTGCTCTTACATAATCATCATTATCTACTGCACCTGCTTTCTTCGCTTGTTCCAATCTTTCTAAATATTGCTGTTCTGCTAAATTAACTTGAGCGACAGTTCTATCATACTGTTCTTTAGCAATTCTTGCCTCTTCTTCAGGTTTTCTTATTAAACTACTTTGCATAGGTTTTATCATAGTCCTTTCTAATCTTCTTACTGCTTTGTCCATTTCATCTCTTGCTTCGAATTTTCCAACTAATATAGTAGTTAAAGGCCTTTCTTCTTTTCTTTCTCTAAAATGTTTATCAAATTCCATAAAATTATAAAAATTAATAACTATATAAATCTTTCTATTGTTATTACTTTATAGTTATTAATATTAAAACAGAAACCTTTATATATTAATTTGTATTATCCAAAATACAAATTATACTAAATTTGTTCAATAGCTAATATGGATTATAAACAAATAATAACATTTTGGAGGGAATTTGATATTCCTAAAGCTTTAGAAAGAAATACCTCTTTAGACATAAATACAGATTTTATTATAACAATTACTGGTCCTAGAAGAGCTGGAAAAACCTATTTTTGTTTTCAGTTAATAAATCAACTGATTAGTAAAGAAATATCTAAAGATAATATTCTCTATATTAATTTTGAAGATAACAAACTTTTAGGAGCAGAATCAAAAGATTTAGACAAATTATTAGAAGCATTTTTTGAATTATCGCAGATAAATAAAAAACAAAAAATATATTTGTTTTTGGATGAAATACAAATAACTAAAAATTGGGATTCTTGGGTAAGAACAATTAATGATGTGAGAAAAGATATTCAAATAGTTTTAACTGGCTCAAGCTCAAAATTATTAAGCAAAGAAATATCAACTAAATTGAGAGGAAGGGTCCTAAACTATGAAATTTTTCCGCTTAGTTTTAAAGAAATACTTAACTGGAAAAACATAAAGTATGACGTAAAGACCGTCTCTTATAGCAAGGATAGGATCGAAATTAAAAAATTATTTTCTTCATTTATTTTAAATGGCGGGTATCCTGCAATAATTTCGCAAAATTTGCAAAAAGAAAACGTTCTACAAAGTTATTATGACTCGATGATATTCAAAGATGTAATTGAAAGATATAAAATAGAAGATGTAAACAAATTAAAAGCACTTGCTAACTTGCTATTTGAATCAGTTTCAAAAGAAATGTCCTATAGCAAACTTGCAAATAAATTAAATTTAATTGGATTTAAAATAAGTAAAAATACAGTTATAGAATATTTGTCTTATTTTGAAGACGCCTACCTATTTTTTCAAAATTTAAAATATGAATATTCTTTAGCAAAACAGCTTGGCTCAATTAAAAAAATTTACTGTATTGATAACGGGTTATTAAACACAGTTAGTTTTAAGTTTTCAGATGATTTAGGGAAACTATTAGAAAATTTAGTTTTTATTGAGTTGAGAAGAAGAAATAAGCAAATTTATTATTCTAGAAAAAACTATGAATGTGATTTTTTAATAGTTAGAAAAAATAAGGTTTCTTTAGCAATACAAGTTACAAAAAAATTAAATGATGAAAATGAAAAGAGGGAAGTTAATGGATTATTGGAAGTTATGAAAGAATATAAATTAACTGAAGGAATTCTTTTAACAGAAGAACAAGAGGAAGAAAGAACAATAGAAGGTAAAAAAATTAAAATTATACCTATTTGGAAGTGGCTTCTCGAATAGAATTTAGAAAGTATATTCTTTTTGATATACTTTGTGTAAACGAGTATAGAGTACATTATTAAAAACAGTAGTAAATTTCTTAAATATATCTTTACTAATAAACAAAATGATAAAACCCGAAATTATGTCACCTGCGGGTGATTGGGCTTGTTTAAGAGCGGCTGTTGCTGGTGGAGCAGATGCTGTTTATTTAGGTATTAGCGGACCCAGCATGAGGAATAAGGCTGAGAATTTTTCTTTAGATGAACTAGATAAAGTGGTAAAGTTTTGCCATAAAAATAAAGTTAAAGTATATGTTACTGTTAATTCTATAGTTTATGAATGGGATTTAAAGAATAATGAAAAGATACTAGAAAGATGTAAAGAAGTTGGAGTTGATGCTGTTATTTGTTGGGATGTTTCTGTTATAACCAAAGCTAAAAAATTAGGATTAGACGTACATTTAAGCACGCAAGCTAGTGTTAGTAATAGTGAAGCTGTTAATTTTTATAAAATACTAGGGATTGATAGGGTTGTTTTAGCTAGAGAATGTAGTTTAGATCAGATTAACGAGATAATAAAAAACACCGATATTGAAGTTGAGGTTTTTGTTCATGGAGCTATGTGTATGGCTATTTCTGGGAGATGTTTTTTAAGTCAGTTTACTGATGGGAGTAGTGCTAATAGAGGTGTATGTATACAAAACTGCAGAAGGGAATATACTGTTATAGATGATGCCGGGAATAAATTAAAATTAGGTAATAATTATATTTTAAGTGCTGAAGATTTATGTGCTTTACCTTTTATAGAAAAATTGATTGAGGCTAAAATTACTTGTTTTAAGATTGAGGGTAGAAATAAAGGTCCTGAATATGTAAAAAAGGTAACCGAAGCGTATAGGAAGTCTGTTGATTTTTATTTTTCAAACAAAGATAAAAATGATTTTGATACTAAATTTAAAAAATTAAAAGATGAATTAATGATTGGGTTAAGAGAAGTTTATAATCGCGGTTTAAGTAGTGGTTTTTTCTTAAATAAACCTATTAATGATTGGAATGATGTGCATGGAAGTAAGTCTAATAAAGTAAAGAAGGAAATAGGAAGAGTTGAAAATTACCTACCTAAGAAGAAAGTTGCAATATTAAAAATCTTTTCTAATGAATTAAAAGTGGACGATACTATCTTTGTTATAGGCAATACTACCGGTATTTTAGAACAAAAGGTTAAAAGTATGGAAATAAATGGTAAAAAGGTGAATATTGTTAAAGGTGGTCAATTGGTTGGTTTAGAGGTAAATAACAAAGTAAGGGAAGGAGATAAAGTGTTTTTGTGGGCAGATAGGGTTTAAAAAAAGAAAGTTTTAAAAATGAATTGTTTCTAA
Organism: Candidatus Woesearchaeota archaeon; assembly: GCA_964432435.1. GTDB lineage: Archaea > Nanobdellota > Nanobdellia > SCGC-AAA011-G17 > JACPIM01 > JACPIM01. The sequence continues at coordinate 13,804 of CAYSNL010000011.1, forward strand.
TTTAATACACTATGGGTAGAATTAAGACTACATTGGTTAAAAGAGCATCAATTAAAGTAACAAAGGAGAATCCTGGTAAATTTAAGGAGGATTTTGATAGTAATAAGAAGATAGTTGACGAATATTTAGATGTACCTAGCAAGAAGCTTAGAAATGTAATTGCTGGTTATATCACTAGATTGACTAAACAGACTAAAGAGTAATCAAGGAGGATTGAAAAATGACAGAAAAAGAAAAAAACGCAGATGACCACGTTGTTTTTATTGGGTCTAAACCCTTTATGAATTATGTAACTGGTGTTGTTATGCAGTTTACTACACAAGGAGCAGACGAGGTAGTTGTAAAGGGTAGGGGTAAATTCATTACAAGATGCGTAGATGTATCTGAAGTGGTTAGTAAGAGATTCTTAGAGGGACAGGTTGCACTAAAAGACGTAAAATTAGATAGTGAAGAATTTGAAAACAAAGAAGGCAAAAAAATAAGAGTTTCTACTATAGAAATAACACTAAAGAAAAAATAGTTTTATTCTAATATTTTTTCTATTTTATTTGCTATTCTTTTAATTTCTAGTAGAATTAACCCTGTGTTTCCGTGTATAGTAGTTAAACTAACTAAGATTCCCTTGTTTCCTGCTCTTATTGCGATTATTTTTTTTGATTTTGCATTAATTATGATATGATCTAACTTTCCTCTCTTTAACTTTTCAAGCGCTGATTCAGCTGATTTTATCATTAGTGCAGATGTTGCAGAAAATTTTTCTGCTCCTGTTTTCTTTGGTATATCTGAAGCTATAATTAGGCCGTCTCTTGAAATTACAGCTGAGCCTTCTATATTGCCTGCTTTTTTTAATTCTTGAAGGGTTTCTAATAACTCTGCTGATTTAGTTGATTTTTTTACCTTAAATCCTTCTCTTTCTAAGTTTTCATAATCTTCTTTAAGTGTTTTTTGTTCTTTTTTGTGGAATAAACCCGAAAATAAACCTTTTTTGTTCCTTTTATCAATAGGTTTGCTAATTTTTATTTTTTCTTCATAGATTCCTAAAGCAGCTAATAAGAAGAGAAATGCTATGACCAATATTGAACTGCCTCCTGAAGAATTTGGTATTGATTCTATAAAATTACCTGTAATTGAAAATACTTTTTTTAATTTATTTAGTATTGATATTTTTTGCTCTATGTTGTTCTGATCTTGTTGTAGTTCACTTTTTGTTTCTGGTGTCTGTACTTTACTATTTTGTTCTGTGGTTGGTTGGATAAATCTTGGTGGTGGACTTTGTTTTATTTCTTGTGTTTGTGGTGTTGGTTGGGTTATCTTTGTACCACCTCCACCTCCTCCACCACTGCCGCCGCTTGGTGAGCTTGGTGGAGTGTAGCTTACTGTTACTTGATATGTTTCTGAGTTTGCTAAATTAGAAAAGGAATCTTTACAACTTATTGACCAATTATAAACTGCATTTGAGAGAGATTGATTAAACTGTTGGGTAATACTCTTTGTTATTGTTCTATTAATCTGTTGTGTTATATCATTAATAATGAATGTGCAATTTGTGATTAAGCTTTCATCTGTTACATTATATTTGAATACTACATTTTGTGAACTGGTCCATATTGAACCGTTTAAAGGGTCGACTAAATTTACTATTGGTTGGTTTGATTCAAAGGCTTGTACAATAATTGATATTGCTTTAGATAAAACATTATTTGAAGTGTCATTAACGCTTATGTTGATATTATGAATTCCTACTGATAAAGTTGTTTTGTTTGTTATTGTGCCTGATTTATTCATTGAGAACCTTGTAGTATCGTTTACTTTATATGTGTCTATACCACGGTTGTCTGTTGCTACGACTGTGTATAATAAAGGTTGTCCATAATTAATTGTTTGGTCTTCTGGTACTATGTTCCATGTTGGTGGTGTTGTATCTGGTAGTAAACTATAGTTGATAGTAACGTTAAAAACTTGTGGCGTGATGGTTGAATCTTGTGTTGAGAAATTTATTCTGTACTGGAAATAGTTGCCTATTAGACTAATTTGGTTAGTTAAGTTTGTGAAAAAAGTGGTTGATGTTCCGTCAGGTCCTATGAATTTGCCATCTGAGCAGTCTGAGAGGGTACAATTGCGTACTTGTAATGTTAGGTTTGTTAGATACTTTAGGGAGGATAGTCCAAAGATAGCTCCATTATCTACATTGAAATTTGAAACTAAAATAGAAAATGTTGTCCCAGAATTTGTTGATCTATAAACATCTTCGCTTCCGTCTATTATATAAATATAATCATTTTCTCCTACATAAATAACCTTTCCATCATTTGAATCTCCTGCTCCATTAAAGTCATCATTAACTTTCGTCCAACTAACTCCAGAATCAATAGATTGCCATACGTCTTGATTATGCAGAATAAGTAAAGTATCTGAACTATTTATAGCCATGTCTGTTGCATCATTTCCAGTTGCTCCGTTATAATCATCTTTGACTAATGCCCATGTAGAACCTGAATTTGAGGAACTCCAAACATCTGCGGCACCATCAACAACAAAAATACTATTAGAACTATTTACCGTTATTCCAAAGATGTTTCCATTACCTCCATTAAAATCTGTGCTAACCTTTGTCCAACTAACTCCAGAATCAATAGATTGCCATACGTCTTGGTCCCCCTCTACAATAATAAATTTGTTATTATTGTTTATAGCTAGAACAAAACCATTTTGTCCTTCTGCACCATTATAATCATCATTTACTTTTATCCATGTAATTCCTTTATCATCTGATTTCCAAATGTCTTGATTGTACAGTATAAATAAACTTTTAGAGGAATTTTTAGCTATGTCTGTAGCCCCATTTGAGTCTCCTGCGGTATAATCGTCTTTAACCAAACCCCAAGTTGTTCCCAAGTCTATAGATTGCCAGATATCCGCTTGTCCATCAACAGTAAATAAATATTCTAACATGGGCTTATTTATTTGCCATGAAATATTATTCCATTGTACATTTTCTGAATAGTTTAAAACTCTAGAGGTGTAGCTTCCTACTGTATTTGTTTCATTTAAGATAACTGAACTTCCATTATATTTTGTATTATAATAGCTTCCAGAATCAAAATTAGTTTGTGAATTATCTATAAAACTACTTGCTGTAACTGTTGTAATAAAAACACATAAGATAAATGTGGTTATCACATTCTTTTTAGTATTAATCATCATTTAAATTTATGATTTTAAGATTTTATAAAGTTTATTACTTGATAATCTTTAATTTTATCTTATCTTTATTAATTTCAATTATACCATCCATTAAATGTTCTAGACCAATAATGGTTTTTTGGTCATGCATTCCTTCCTCTATAGTGAAAAAAATAGTACCGTTTGCATTCTTTGTTTTTGCTATTATAACTTGCACAAAACGTTCTATTGCCTCTGGTTTTGAGTATAATAGCATAGTGGATAATGATTGAAAAATAATCCTTTGTTTTTTTGATTTTTTATAAAAATAGGATTCTATTTCAGATAATGCTACTGAGATTTCATTTAAAGCTAATGGCCCAGAAATATGTGTTACTATTGGGGTGTCTGATGTGGAGGGACTTGCTTGAGAACTATAACAATCTAAAAACTTTAAGCATCCTTGTTTTTCATACTTTTTGAATAAAATTTTATTTTTTTCTAAATCTTTTTCAATATCTGAAGGAAAATTATCTGTTGTAATAAATAAAACTGGTTCATCTTTTTTTAAGGCTGATAAAACTAGCTTGTAAAGTATATTTTTTTTGTCTGATAGTGGAGGACCAATTACTAAAATTGCTGATCTTTCTGGTATTTTGTCTAGGATATTTTGGTTCATTTAATTATTTTAGCTATCCTTTTACTTGAATTATTCATGTTTAATAATACTAACCCAAGATTTGCTCTTGGTCTTATTAAGCAGACCAGAATTGCTTTTTTCCCTGCTCCTGTTGCGATTATGCTGCCCATTTTTGAATCTACAATTATTTGATCTGGATTTCCTTTTTTTAGTTCAGACGTTGCTGTTTCGGCTGCTCCTGTCATTGCTGCAGACATGGCTGCAAATGTTTTTGTGTCTACATCTGCTAATAGATCAGAAGCAATTATTAAACCGTCACGTGAAACTATTGATGAGCCTTCTATATCACCTACTTTCCTTAATTCTTTTATTATTTTCATTAACATTTCATTTTTGGATAATTTTTTCATTTTAACACCTCTAAATTAATCTTGATAGTTTCGTTATTGCTCTTTTCATATGTAACAAGGTTAGTCCTAAATTTGATTTTCTCTTTAATAAGCAAATTAATATAGCCTCTTTTCCTATTTCTAGGAATGCTATATTACCACTACTAGAACTAATTATAGTTTCATTTAGCTTTCCTATTTTTAGTTCTGAAGTAACTATTCTTGCAGATTTTGTCATTTCTGCTGCCATGGCCGCAAATGTTTGGCTATCTGTATCTTGCATTAAATCTGAAGCTATAACTAGACCATTATTCATAACTATTGATGAACCCTCTATATCTTGTATTTGATCTCTTAATTCTTTTAAGGTTTCTATTAATAGTTTTTTATTAGTTTGAATCTTAATCACCTATTTCTTTGAATAAAGCTTTTAATGCTTTATCAAGTCCTTTCTTTTTATTTGCCACTGTTGGTATTATCTTGATTTTTTTTGGTAAATTTAGCAGTTTTCTTATTTTATCTAAAGATAATGCCTTTTTTAGATCTTGTTTATTTGCAATTACCACATAAGGGATTTCTGTTGCATCGCAAATCCTTATCATTTCTTCTGCTCTTGGAAATGATTCTGGCTTTGTTGAATCTAAAACCAAGAATAAACCTATTGCTTTTTTTCCGAGTATTCTTAGTAAAGGGTCGAATCTTGTTTGACCAGGTGTGCCAAAAACATCTGCTGCATATCCCTTGTAGTTTAAATGACCATAATCTAAAGCTATGGTTGTGCCTAATCTGTCTACTGAAGTAGCTTTTGTAGAAATGGCATGAGTAAAGGTTGTTTTTCCTGAGTTATAAGGGCCTGTGACCAATAATTTAGGTATGTATTCTTTTATTCCGCCTGGTTGGAGTATGTCGAATAAAACAATATCACTTTTTTGTGGTTTATTATCTAATTTAGAAACTTTAAAATAATTTCTTGGTATAACTTGTTTTTCAATTAGTAATAGATTTAATTCTGTATTGAATAAGCTTTTTATTTTTTTTATTATTACTCCTTTATATGGCCAATTAATAAATAATGATAAAGAAGTTAGGTTTTTTGCTATTAAGTTCTGAACAAAATTGATAACTTTTTTGTCTGTTCCAAATATGTCTAAGATAGACGATAGTGAGTTTATAACTAAAATTGAGTTATTTTCATTTATTATAACGGATTGAATGTAAGAGTTTATATCATCTAAATTATCTTTTTCTATGATCTTTTTATAAAGGTCAATAAAAATTAATTTTTTCCTTTTTTCAAAACTTTTTATCTCTAAATCGTTTTCATAAAAAAGTTTTTTAATAAAAGTTTGATTCCTGTCTATTGTTAAAAAGATTACTTTTTTGTTTTGTTTTAAAAATGAATAAACGATATATAACGTGAATTCTAAGTCTCTCATCCCCGGCGATGAGGATATAAGGATTTGTGAATTTTCTTTAAAACCGCCTTTAAGTTGAATGTCTAATTTTTCTATACTGGTTTTAAGCATTTTCACCTCTTATCTACATAAAATACAAATCAGTTTAGATATATAAAAATATTTATTCTTATTTTGTTGGTTTTTTCTACTATTGTTTCTTTAATTTTGTAGCACTATAATAAACAATAAACGAGATAACTAGGGTTATAAACATAGAGATAAATATAGTTGTTTTAGATTCGCTTAATTCTTTTAGTTTTATAGTTAAGGTTTCCTGTTTAGGCATAGGTCTTGTTATTTCTTCTTGTATATAAGAAATTTCAGTTCCTGTTTCAGGTTCTTGTGGTTGAGTTGATATTGACCCCTCTTGTATGCATCCTCTTTCTGTAATTGGCTTTAATAAATAAGTGTTACAATTATTTCTATCATAGCATTCACGTTGTTGTTTATAAGTTTCTTTTCCATCTTTTGTTAATAAGCTGCATTCTAGCCAATTAAAACAAGTCCAATTTTCAATGCAAGGTTCTTCTGTAAGAGTTAGTTTTCTTCCTCCTCCAGATCCGCCAGTACTTGATGAGGTACTTGTAGGTATAAATGCTAGTGTAGAGCTGGAGGATGTTGTGGATGAAGTAGTAGTTGTTTCTCCTATAGGGCCTAGGGTGGTTGATGATGTTGTAGTGCTTGTGGTAGTTGAACTTGTTGTAGTTGTAGGATTAACATCTACATAAAATGCAGTTGAGTTTCCGAAATAAGTTAGATTTCCTTCCCAGCTGATATTGATCAGATATGATTTATCTGTTCCGAAGTTAGTAAAGTTCTGCAAGAATGATTTGCTAATGTTGTAATTAGAGTTGTCTATGAATAAAGTAATGTTAACATCTACCGGTGTTAAATCTGACGATGTTATGTTTAATGTTTGATTAGTCTCTATTGTTATATTTCTATATGAGACTGTTGCTGTTGCATTAGTTAGATATAAGGTTAAATTAGCCTGTGGCAAACTGCTTGAAGTTGTACTTGATGATGTTGTAGTTGTTGTTTCTGTTATAACTCCCATGTATTCATAAGCCCCAATATCAGGTGCATTTCCATACCATTCTCTACAGTTTTCTCCAGGATGGGCTCCAGAAGTTGAACAATGATAACCAGAGATTATAGTACCATTATCAATTGC
>CAYSNL010000012.1:0-6844 GCA_964432435.1 Candidatus Woesearchaeota archaeon
AAGAGAAAAAGCATTGGAATTAGGTTTAATACAGCAAAGCTATACATTTTATTATGTAATCGCTGTAATAGCCATCATTCTTATCTGGTTTGTTTACAGAAGAATCAGAAAAAGAAGAAGATTAAACAAATAAGGAGGAAAAAATGAACTTAACTGAAAAATTATATGAAGATAGAGAAGCTTTTTTAAGAGATATGGGGATGCTTTTAAGAGATTTCAGTAGAGAGTGGGTTGCCTATAAAGGAGGAAAATTGATAGATCACTCATCAGATTATAATGAATTAATCAAAAGATTAAGGGGTCTAAAATATGACAAAGAACATCCAGGAGTTTATGTAGAATTAGTTAATGAAAGTGCCTTCTTCCAAGGGCCTCTAATTTGTGATGTTCCCGGGGTTGTTGAAGGGGAAATTTCTAATTAAGTTCAGGAGAAAATGAAAGATTATTTTTTTCTTGCCTTTAGTAATATAAGGCATAGAGGTTTAAGAAGTTGGTTAACCATTCTAGGAATTTTTATAGGAATTGCAGCAGTAGTAGCCTTAATCTCCTTAGGTCAAGGTTTAAGGCAAGCAGTAACGGGTCAATTTTCTTCTTTATCAGCAGATGTTCTTGTTGTAACAAGTGCTGAAACAGGATTTGGCCCACCAGGTTCAACAGCAGTAAGAAAGCTTACAGAACATGATCTAAATATAATAAAAAGTGTTTCAGGAATAAAACAGGTTATCCCAAGATTGTTAAGGATTGTAAAAGTTGAGTATAACAATAAGTTAGAATTCTTTTTTACTGCAAGCATTCCAAGCGATTCAAAAAGTGCAGAAATGATTTATAATTCCTTTAATCTAAAGCTGGATAAAGGAAAAAGACTAGAAGCAACCGACAGAAAAAAAATTGTTCTTGGTAGTGATATGGCCTCTTCAGATGTATTTGGGAAAAATTTAGAAGTTGGCAAAAAAATAAAAATACAAGACAAAGAGTTTGAAGTTCTTGGTATTTTAAAAAAATCAAGTTCATTTCAAATAAATCAAGTTATTTTAATGAACGAAGATGATATGAAAGAAATTCTAAATATAAAAGATGAGATTGATATAATTGCAGTTCAATTACAGGACAAAAACCAAATAGAGCAGGTTGCAGAAGCTATAAAAACAAAGATGAGGAAAGATAGGAATGAAAAACCTGGTGAGGAAGATTTTTCAGTTCAAACACCGGTCCAGATCTTGGGTGCAGTTAACACAATACTAAATATTATCAACTTAATCGTCACAGGAATTGCCACTATCTCTTTAATTATTGGTGCCATAGGAATAGCAAACTCGATGTTTACTTCGGTTCTTGAAAGAAGAAAAGAAATCGGAGTTATGAAAGCAATAGGAGCAAAAAACCCAGACATCTTAAAGATTTTTATCATAGAATCTGCCTTAATTGGGTTAGTTGGTGGTATCGGTGGTGCCTTAATAGGGCTTTCATTAGCTTATCTAGCTTCATACTCGGCAAGTTCTGCTTTAGAGGTTGATCTATTTCAAATCTCACCTTCAATCCCATTATTAGTAGCCTCAATATTATTTGCAGTCGTAATAGGCATTATAGCAGGATTGATTCCATCATATCAAGCCTCGAAATTAAAACCCGTGGACGCTTTACGAACATGATAACAGATTATTTTAAATTAGCAATAAAAAATTTAAGGAAAAGAAAACTTCGTTCATGGTTAACAATAATTGGAATAATAATCTCAATAGCAACAATTTTTGTTTTAATTAGCTTATCCCTTGGTTTAGACGTTGCAATAAAAGAACAATTTAGGTTATTAGGTACAGATAAAATTTTCATAATGCCGAAAGGTCAAGCGGGTGGTCCAGGAACATCTACTGTTGTTTCTTTTACAATAAAAGATGCTGATGTTATTGAGAAAGTTCAAGGAATAAAAAAAGTAACATTTTGGACAGCAGCAAACGCAAAAATAGAACGTGACAAAAATCTAAAATTCATCCCGATAGTTGGAATTGATCTAGATACGTCTGACTTGTATATTGAAACTGGGGCCTATGAGGCAACAGAGGGAAGATTACTAAAAAGAGGAGATTCTAAAAATATTATGATTGGTTCAAGGTACAAAGAAGATTTTTTAGGAAAAACCATCAAAGTAGGAGATATTATCCTTATTAATAATGAGCCTTTTAAGGTAAAAGGGATACTAAAGCCAATAGGTAATCCATCGGATGATGCTTTAATATATATGCCGCTTGAAGATTTCAGACCATTATTTAATATTCCAAACAGAATTGATACGCTTATTGCTCAAATAGAACCAGGGCGGGATATTAAACAAATCTCTAACTCAATAGAAAAAAAATTAATAACTTCTAGGGGTTTAACAAAAGATAACACAGATTTTGTAATTTTAACCCCAGAAGAGCTTTTATCAAGCTTTAATACTATTCTAGGAATTGTTACAGCTTTTCTTGCAGGAATAGCAGCTATTTCTTTATTAGTTGGAGCAACAAACATAGCAAATACAATGTATACTTCGGTTCTTGAAAGAAGAAAAGAAATCGGAGTTATGAAAGCAATAGGAGCAAAAAACCCAGACATCTTAAAGATTTTTATCATAGAGGCAGGTTTATTAGGTCTTATAGGAAGTTTCTTTGGAGTTGTCGTTGGGATGTTAATCGGAAAAATAATAGAATATTATGCCATTACTGTTTTAAATACAACTCTTTTACGAGTAGTTTTTCCTCTTTATCTTATAATTGGTTGTTTTTTATTTGGTTTTTTAATAGGTTCTGTTTCAGGAGCCATCCCCTCATATCAGGCTTCAAAATTAAAACCAGTAGATGCTTTGAGATATGAATAGAAAGATTTAAAGAACTAACTAATATCGGATTTTTATGGAATACAGACAAATAGAATATCAAAAATATTCAGAAGTACATATATTTTGGTATTTACCGGGTGATGAATCAAAATTAACACAACTTCTTTTTGATGCAGCAAAAGATCCAGATAGACCAGATTTTGATGAATTAGATGCTCTTCTTATCTCGCATATGATTGCACCGTCAGATTTGCGTAACATTATAAAAAAATATTTTGAAGAAATCTACTCTTGATAGTAAGTAGTTCCTAAAGCCAAAGCTATTTCAGCTTTTTTTAATTCTTTGCCTAAATAAGCTATGTGGTCTTTTCTATTAAACCATTTTAAATTATTTTTTTCTTCATAATCAAAAATAGTACTCCAAATATCTTGCGCTTTTTTTCCTCTAAATTCTTTTAATATTTCATGTTTATAATTACAAATAGCAACACTTATCTGGCTAGTATCAAACATAACTTTAATCAGAATATAACATCCCAAATCAGTCTTAAAATCTTTATAGGGATCTAAACTAGGACATTCAATTATTTCAAAATCCTTAGCGTAAGTTTTATCCTTCACCCAATTTGGTCTTTCTTCCATTTTAAATTATTTTTAAAACTATCTTTTTAAATTTATCTATATGGGATAAATAGAAATATTTATTAAACTTTAAAACCAATAAAATGTATTAAGGAGGTGTCTTTAATGGCTGATAAAGGTATACTTGATTGGATTGCCACAATATTAGTAGTAATAGGTGGTATAAACTGGGGATTGGTTGGTTTGTTTGATTTAGACTTAGTTGAAACAATATTAGGAAGCATTCCAATATTACAAAAGATAGTTTACATATTGGTAGGTTTGTCTGCTTTGTATATGATATATTATATGGCTAAGGAATAAACAACTTATTTTTTAGCTTTTTTTATTTTATCTCAGTTCTTTTCTCGACTTTTCCGCATCTTAAACAATGTTTTTGATAATCTCTTACATTAGAAGTTGCAGAAGTCCAAAATTTTTCCTTACTCCATCTATGAATCCCAAATTTACATAATATTTTACCAAAAACCATAAAAAAATTGATATTTTACAGATTTAAAAATTTAATTAATACAATACCACCTTCTTTTATATCCATCTTAGTAGTATAATTACCATTAACTTCTAAAACATATTTAACAGGTAAATCAGAACTATAAATCTTGCATGGTTCTTTTTTACAAGGTTCAGCTAAAATTATCTTCTTTATAGTTTTATTTTCATCAATAAATAATATGTCTAGTGGAATCAAAGTGTTTTTCATCCAAAAATTCCTTATTTCAGGATTATCATAAACAAATAACATACCAGAATTTTCATCTAAACTTTCTCTAAACATCAGGCCATTAGCTCTCTTTTCCAGGGTGTCGGCAATCTCAACATTTATCTTTTTTCCGTTTATTATAACATATTTAGAACATCCATACAAAAACAAAGTAGCCAATATAAAAATTATAACTATAAATTTATAAATTCTCATATTTTATTAATAATATTTAATTAAGATATAAAACTTACTAAAATGCCAGTTAATGCAGATTACGAATATACAAATGCTGTAAAAGAATATGAGAAGGCTCAGACTGATGAAGAAAGAATAAAAGGTTTAAGAAAAATGCTTTCCGTTGCACCTTCGCATAAAAGTGCACAAGTTCTAAGAGCAGATATAAAAAATAAAATAGCAAAATTAAGAGAAAAATTAGAAAAACAAAAAAAATCAGCTAAAAAAACATCACAAGTTTCAATAAAAAAAGAAGGTGCAGCAACCATATGTTTAGTAGGCACAGAGAACACTGGAAAATCTTACTTTTTAAATCAATTAACTGGAGCAAAAACTATAACTGGTCTTTATAAACCTCAAGTAGGTATTTATGATTATTATGGTGTCAAATTACAAGTGATAGAAATACCACCAATAAAAGAAAATTTAGATAAAACAGACTTAGGTCCTTCTCTATTGGCCATAATTAGAACATCTGATTTAATTGTTTTATTCTTTAATAATCCAGAAGAAAAAAATTTATTAGATCGTGAACTTGAACAAGCAGAAATAAACAAGCCGATTTTGATTTATAATAATCAAGAAAAGATAGGTGATGAAATCTGGAAAAGATTGCCCTTAATTAAGGTTCAAACAAAACAGCCAGGGAAAAAACCAGACTATCCTCCTGTTGCATTAAAAAAAGGTTCATCTGTTAAAAATTTAGCAGAGCATATACATAAAGATTTTATAAAAAAATTTAAAGAAAAAGACAAGTTTAGTGGTAAAATTATAATGCCCTGGGCAAGAGTATGGGGTAAAGGTGTTAAGTTTGGCGGTCAAAGATGTGGGTTTAATCATATATTAGAAGACGGTGATGTAGTTGAACTACATAAGAAATAAACACTAAAATGACCATTCATTTATATTTGTTGTTTAATCAGTCTTAAGAACTCATAACGTTCTTTCTCTCTTTCAGATTCTGTTCCCAAAATTTGTAGCTTCTTTTGATATTTTTCTCCCTTTGTTAATAAGAATGATGCTTCAGTCATTTTATATCCATTTTTTACTTAATCCCTCTGGCAACTGTTTAATAAAATCAATTATTTTTTGCAATAATGACTCATGTTCTTCCGCTTTTTCTTCCAATTCATTAACTCTATTTTCTAATTCTTCTACTCTTTCCTCTAAATTTGGTTCTGGTTCAGTGGTAATTATGACAACATTATCATAATCCATATGAACTATACCATTATGACCGGTTCTTGTTTGAAAACCAAAAGTATGCTCTAAGCTTGGAGAACTAAGATTGCCTCTAGTTGTTTTTATGCTACCATTAGGGAGAGTAATTTCAGGATTAGCTCCTTCTTCTGTAAAAGTAATTTTAACATGATATCTTCCAAAATCATTCCCAACCCCACCATCATCTACACTATTCCAAAACCCAAAAACAGATATTAATATATTATCTACATTTATTCTACTAATCCTATTACCAGAACCATCAATATAATTAACATCGTATTCTATTATATCTCCTGATCTAAAAGTTCTATTTTTAATCTCTAACATAACTGCTCTGTCTTCAGGAGTTAATTGCGCAGTATGATAAATTCCATTTATTGTGTCAACATAATGTTCATCAACAAATAAATTATTTATATCACTTCCAGGAATTTCATTCCATTTATTTACATCTAAGCCTCCAGAACTAAAATTATCATAAACTTCAGTAGCTCCTAAAACATAAAAAGAACTTAATATCACAAACAAGGTCAATAATAATCGTTTATTCATTTGCATTCACCAAATAAAATATCAAAACAAAAGCTTTATATATTTTATGATTGTCCTTATGATATATCATAATTAAGTAACATAGGTGAAAATGGAAGAAATCCAAAAGAAAATTATTGAATTTTTAGAAAAACAAGAATGGCCTGTAACAACTGAAGAAGTAGCTAAAGAACTTAAAATAAGTTGGAATACCGCACAAGTACACTTATTAAAATTGATAAATGGAGGGTTAGTAAAATATAAGAAAGTTGGAAGACAAAACCAATTTTGGTTAGTTAAGAAATATGAAAAAGAATTTTAAATTTTTATATAAATCAGTGTATATTTCTAAATTATAAAAAAATTCAAATTCGCCCGCATCTGGGGCAAATCAACTAAATTTCCCGGACAAGCACTAGAATTTAATCATGTTTTACAAGATAATGATATAATTGAGTTCCATTTAAAATAAATTTATAACATTCTTATAAAAATTTACTAGATTGCAATACCAAAAACTTGAAATAAGACATGTAAAACAATATGGATTATCACAAGGATTATAAGAATTATCCTGGTATATTTATGGTACATAATCATCTTATCTCTAAATTTTTTTAATGGTCCCCAATTAAGACTATTATACCACCAGCATGTTGATAAGTCTATAAAGAATGCTATTGTTAATAGCA
>CAYSNL010000012.1:6944-20005 GCA_964432435.1 Candidatus Woesearchaeota archaeon
ATTTCAGTTCTTATATTAAGTGGTTGTACTCAAACACCACAACAAAATAATCAAAATCAACAAATAATACAGGAAAACAAACCAACAAGCGGTACAGCACAAAGTATTACTATAACTGTTGATGGTTTTAAATTTATTCCAGATACAGTTACTATAAAAAAGGGTTCAACAGTTACATGGATAAATAAAGATTCGGCACCACATACAGCAACATCTCAAAACTTATTTGACTCTAGAACATTAAGTAAAGATCAAACATTTACTTTTAAATTTGATCAAGAAGGAACATTTGATTACATTTGCTCCATACATCCATACATGAAGGGTAAAATAATAGTTGAGCAAGATGCTTAAAAATGTACATATCTTCAAATCTCTAACAAAAAATTAGCATTAACCCAATGCATATGTAAACTTAAAATACCATTTCTTAATTAAAAGTTATGATAAAAGTAAAAATAGAAGCAAGGAAGCTAGGTAATATCCTTTAAAGTAATCAAATTTGGATAAAAAACAAAAAATAAGAGAAGAAAGTTTATATAGCATTTAATTTGATTGGTAATATGAAAAAAAGAAGTTTTTTTAAGAAGATACCGAAAGTTTCCATAACTTTATTATCTTTACTTAGTACTTCTTTTAATTCTGATTTAGAAGAAAATATTTTATCGGAAGAACCTTCTGACGAATATGTTATACCATATAACAGCCATCAAACACAATCAGAATCATCAATAATCATTGCAAAAAGGTATATTCCAGGAGGACAAAATAAAGAATTAATGAGAGCACTTCCCCCTCCATTAAGATACAGAGAATTCTTACGACCGTTTGACCGGTATCTTGTCATACTCCAAACAGAAAAAGGGAAAACAGTAATTATAGACAGCAAAGATTTATATCAAAAAATCGACTTTTACACTCCAATAACTTTAGAGTTTTAACTCACAAAAAAATCAGAAAAGTTTGAATATTCTAAGTTCTCTCAATTTTTCAATTCGGGATAATGGTATTCATTATTTCTTGAATACTAAGTCTAGACTATTGCTTGTCAAAGGTCTTGATTTGTTCCGGACAATTAAATAAACCTTATAAACAAGGCATACATTAAAAATTCTATGAAGTTAATAATAATAGGCCCACAATGCTCTGGAAAAGGAACACAATCCAAATTACTATCTGATCACTTTAAAATACCGCATATTTCAACAGGGGATATTTTAAGAAAAGAGTATAAAAATAAAACAGAGCTTGGCTTAAAAGCATACGAGTTTACAAATAAAGGATTATTAATCCCAAATGAAATAATAAATAATGTAATAAAAGAGTGTTTACAAAAAAAAGATTGTAAAAAAGGTTTTATCCTAGACGGCTATCCTAGGAATATAACCCAGGCAGAATTCTTAAATTCAATAACAAACATAGATAAAATGATCTATTTAAAAGTTACACAAAAACTCATTTTTAAAAGATTAAAAGAAAGAGTAATCTGCCCAGAATGCAACTATATATACGGCCTAAATCAAAAACCAAAAAAACAAAATATCTGTGATTATTGTGGTTCGAAATTAGTTAAAAGACATGACGATACTATGGAAAAAATAAAGGAAAGATTGAAAAGCTATAATAGAAAGACAAAACCACTATTAAAAATTTATAAGGATAAATTAATAAAGATAGATGGTTCTAAAGAACCAGATAAAATTTTTAAAGAAATAAATGAAAAATTACAGTAAATATAAAAAAGAAATAAAAATAAGATTAAAGGAATTTAAAAATAATAGAGATTTATTCTATGAGTTATGTTTCTGTATTTTAACTCCACAATCAAAAGCATTAAACGCGGATTATTGCATTCAAGAACTAAAAAAGAATAATTTTTTAGAAACAAATTATGATCCCAAATCAATTTTAAAAAAGAAAATAAGATTTCACAATAATAAAACAGAATATTTAATCCAAGCAAAGCCAAAATTTAAAGAATTTCTTAAAATTAAAAATAGATTATCTAAAGAAGAATTACGTGAATGGTTAATAAATAATATTAAAGGAATTTCTTATAAGGAAAGTAGTCATTTCTTGCGTAATATTGGTTATGAAAATCTAGCTATTTTAGATCGTCATATCTTAAAAAATTTAAAAAGATACAGAGTTATAGAAGAAATACCAAGAACATTAACTAAAAACAGATATTTAGAAATAGAATCTAAATTTAAAGAATTTTCAAAAAAAGTAAATATCTCGATGGATGAGCTAGACTTATTATTCTGGGCAGAACAAACTGGCAAAGTTTTTAAATAATTATTGGTACTCTGCAAACTCTTCTTCTTTAACCTTTGCTAACTCAAGCACACCCTTAAGAGTTCCAATTTTTATTTCCTTGTGGTTTGGTACTACAGTGCCTACTTCGCCATTTGCGGTTTCTTTCTTAAGGATGATATGACTGCCCCTTTGTCTTACAAATCTAAATCCAAACTTGTTACAAAGAATCTTAACACAGTCTTTACCAGAAATCTTCTTAAGCTTCGACAACCTTAGCCACCTCAAAAGTAGTTAAGAAAGGGTGCTTTTTTTCTTTAATAGGAAATTCCTCTAAATACAGTTCTGTAGCTTCCCTGAGATTAGATATAGCTTCCTCTATAGTATACCCCTGACTAGCAGTTCCAATTTCAGGACATTTTGCAACATACATATCTTCTTCTTTCTCTATTATAGCAGTAAAGGTTTCCATATTTACATGGTAAATCTTAAGGTATTTAAAGGTTTCTTATAAGATTAAAATAACTTAAATGTGGTTTTGTTTAAAGAGACGGGCAAAGTTTTTAAATAATCAATTTTTCTTCTAATCCTATTAGTAGAAGAATATCCAACAGCAGATGCTTTCGAAGCAGAAGTTCAATATCTTTGAAAAATTTGTAATTTATCCAACATTTCTTTACTATTACTCCCAATTTACAAATAATTCTAAAAAAAGTTATCTGTCTAGGTGGGTGGTGGTGACATAGGTTTTTATAGATGTTAAGCTATTTATATATAAAAAATAAGTAGTGAAAAAAGAGGATGAAAAAAAATATTAAAACGAAATGGTGGCAATGGATAATTATTTTTTCTGTTTTAACAATATGGACTGCAATTGTAATTACAGGCGCTAGAACTAGCAATGTTTTACCAAGTGCAGAAGCTTTGCCTTTAGATAACAATATCTATATAACAGATATTGATGGAAACTTTTTAACACAGGCATCTAGGATGGATATTTTAGAATTTTTATTTAAGCACGACTTTTCTTTGGAGAAAAAAGAAGAAATTATTCCTTCAAGCCAATATTCTATAAGAGCGGTTTCTGGTCTTTCTACTATTAGTAATCCAACTGCAAACCGTTTAAGTTTAACAGTAATAGACACAAAATATAAACAAGGAATTGGCAGTTTAACTCTCCAGGGTAATAGAAGAAGAATTAGCTTAGAATTTAAAGATTTTAAAATTCTAGATAATTCTCCTGATATCTTGAAGGTAATGGCTGAAGCAAAAGGCAATGATAATCAACAAAAAATATCAGAAACAGTTACCATAGAAGTTGATAAATCAACAAGATTTGTTGATGTTGAGGCTAGTGGAGATATTGATTTTTCAATTAATAATATGGATGTAACCATTTGTGAAGGTTGTGAAAATGAAGAAGTTTCATACTTTTTATTAGTAGATGAAGGAGAATTAGATGATAGTAGAGATATAATGGAAGTTAGGGACATAATTAATCAAAATCCTGAAATATTAAATAAATTCATGAAGCTTGATCTATTAAATACGCCAAACTGGGCATTGATTGTACCTCCTGGGTTGACAAGTTGATTTCAGACAGAAAATTCAAACTATATTTATTCTATTGCATTACCCTTATGATAGGCGGTATTTTCTTAGTAGTTTCAATAATAATTGGAATAAAAAAAGTTTCAACTATGTGGGAAATTTATGTTGGTGTTTATACCACCCTTATGCTACTCTATATTTGGTATCCCTATATTTTAATATTTTACAATAATCTTAAGAAAAAAACTAGATTGCAAACGTTCAATCCTAAGGTTTCAGTAATAATTCCTTGCTACAATGAGGATCCAGAATTACTTATTAAGTGCGTTAAATCTATTCAGGATAACCAAGTAGACAAAGAAATAATAATCGGAGATGATGGTTCTAATAATGGTGTAGAAAATACAATAAAGCGATTAAAAAATGAGTTCAAAAATATAAGAACCTTCAGTTTTAGAAAAAATAAGGGTAAAAGGCACGTTTTAGATAAGGCAATAAGAATTTCAAATTATGATATTATTGTAACAACAGATAGTGATACAATCTTAGAAAAAAGTGCAATTGGAAGATTAATTGCCCCTTTACAAAAAAAACAAGTTGGCGGGACAACTGGTAATGTTGACTTATTAAATGAAAAAACCAATCTATTAACGAGAATGATAGGAGCGTATTATTGGATAGGGTTAAACATTTACAAAGCATCTCAATCAACTTTAGGTAATGTGGTTTGTTGCAGTGGTTGTTTAAGCGCCTATAAAAAAGAGGTTTTAATCAATAATTTGAAGTCATTTAGGGAACAAAAATTTTTGGGAGAGGTTTGCACGCATAGTGAAGATAGACATTTAACAAATCTTATATTGCGAGATGGTCATAAGGTGTTGTTTGTACCTGAAGCTATTTGCTATACATTTACTCCAGATACTTATAAGGGGTTTCTGAAACAGCAGTTAAGATGGAAACGTGGCTTTTTTAGAGAATCACTATATACTCTAACATATTCCTTTAAAAGAAGTAAGATACTATTCTTTGAAACCTTTATTTTTGGTTTAACAATACCTTTTTTGTCGTTAGGTATAAGGTTGGGTGTATTGTTCTCATTTGTGTTTTTTCCGGTTGTCTTTTGGTTTACGATTGTTCCTTTTTGGATAGTTACTGTTATAGTAAGAAACATACTGCTATTTTTACTTTCAAAAAAGAAGGCATTGGCCTCTATTCCCTACATTTTCTTTTATGAATTTGTGCTTTATTGGCTAAATATTTATGCCCTTTTTACAATGAAAAATAAAAGCTGGATTACTAGATAGTAAGATAATTAAAATGATAAAGAAAAAATATAAAAACAATAGAGGCATATTGTTGGGTGAACCTATGAAACAAAAAACACCGCTTTATGTTTTGCTTCTTGCTGTATTATTATCACAGATCTATTATACAATCCATTATTGGTCGGTGTGGGGTGATGTTGGTGTATATATTGGTATGGGCAAGTATATGTTTAGTGGTGGTGCTATTGGCTATTGGGAACTCGCCAGACCAATCCTCTGGCCTTTTTTTCTTGGTTTGGCTTGGAAGTTTAATATTAATCCGCTTATCGCAGGTAAAATTATAGTCTTGCTGTTTAGCCTTGGTGCAATATACATAACTTATCTTTTGGGAAAAAATATTAATGAAGAAACTGGACTTCTCGCAGCAACTTTGCTAAGTTTTACTCCTGTGTACTTTACATTTACCGCAATGCAACTTACGGATATTATCTCTTTATTTTTTTCTCTTCTCGCTATTTTCTTAACGTTAAAAGAACGATACTTTTTTAGTGGATTAAGTGTAGGAATTGCATTCAATTTTCGCTTTCCTCATGCTATTACTTTTGTGGTAATAAACGCCTACTTATTTTTTCTATTTTTTAGATATGAGAATATTAAAGCATACATAAAGCGTATACTTTTTCTTTTCACTGGAGCGGCATTGCTTATTATACCTTATTTTATTCTGAATTATTTTCTCTATGGTAACGCATTCCTTCCACTTATTCAAGCACAAAAAGTAGTTGGATACACTATTTTTCCGGGAAGAGGCATTTCCTATTATTTCATTGAACTTCTAAAAAATAATCCATTCCTATTCTTTTCAGTTATTGGTATAGTATTCTATTTCCTGTTCTTTAAGGAACGTCCAAAAACTCTTGATCTTATTGTTCTAGCGGCGGCAATCATTACAGCATACTTTGTCTATGAACCACATAAAGAACTTCGTTACGCTATCGCATTTCTTCCATACTTGTGTTTGCTTTCGGCATTTGCAATTTGGACACTTCTTAAACACATTATCAAAATACGTACTTTCCACACAGTCTTTTTGTTGCTCACACTCACACTTTTTGTTATAGCCTCTGTTACGGTTGCTGTTACTCCACAATTCAAAGATAATATTGATCCGCGTCTCGAAGCGTATTATCGTTACTTCCAAGACCATCAAGGAGTTACGGTATTTGGTTATGACTCACAATTTTTAGCGTACAGTGATATGAAACTTGTGCGATACACCTACTGGCCCGCCGCAGCCCGTCTCTATCAAAATCTTACCAATATTGATTATATCACAGTTAACACGTGTCCTGTCTACTGCAAACCTACAAGTGGAGAAGACTGTTATCGAAAGAGAGATTACCTTCTAAAACAGTTCTCACAATACTCGCTTGTGTATAATGAAACTGCAAACAAATGTAATCTTATGATCTACAAAGTAAATTTAACACAAAGCTAAATGGATTATACTAAAAATTAATTCTTTTATTTATAAATGCCCATAATAAAATAGAATATCCACAAAAAAATAAACTTCTATTTTATTTATTAATTTATGTGTGTTTCATAATATTTATTTTTACTGTTATACACTTTTATACTGTTTGTTTATGCTAATGGTGTAACCTTGGTTTTTATATTTATAGAAACATTATAATAGTTTATCTTAGAATATAAATAAAAAGAGGTTGATTTAATAAAGAATTTCCAACCACAGATACTGAGCTTAAGGCCTTTGCTGCTACAATTATGGACTTTTTCCAATTTCAATTTTGGCAACTTTTAAAACAGGAGCAAAGCACAGTTTAGCAAAGAGTATTACATCATCTGCTTCTATTTTTTTGGGAGAATATCCATAATAATTGATATTGCGTCTCATCCTCCTTAGATTATCAATTAAATTTAAAGGCCTTTCTGTAGAAACCTTTAATTGCTCTACCGCCTTAATTTGTTCCACGTGATCTTCTGAACTTCTTCCTTTGGCTACAAGAATTGCATCCCCAACCATACGAAAACATTCATAAATGTTTCTTATTATATTAAAAGCAGATTCGTCTGAAGCTTCTAAACTTAAGGTATATTTCATTTGTTTTTCAGATGCTTCTAATATGCTTAGTGCATTTTTTGAATCAAAATGTTTTTTTCTCATGGTCTAACCTCCAAAAAGCCATATATAACAATCCCATTTGCGATATTATTAAATAAATTAAGATCTATTTTGTTTCGTGAAAAAATATAAAGATTTACAGGAACATTTTTTCTATACCCAAGATATTCTAAAGTTTTAAAACTTATAATCTTTGGTTCTTTATCACCAATAATCTCAACTGCAATGTCAATATCGCTTTTTTCATTATCGCTACCCCACCTATAGCTTCCAAAAAGAATAATTGCCCTAGCAGAAGGTATTTGTTGTCTGATAATATCAATAATCCCAGATTCATAGATAATTTGAAGATGTATAGGAACTTTTCTACTAATAAGGTAATGATGATCCTGATTTGATAAAATTCTCCAAGCCCTGCCTATTATTTCTTTTTTAAGAAAACCTTCTTTTTCTAATTGTAAAACAATTTCCTTAGTTGCAGTTTTAGATACAGAAATTGCATTTGATAAGTCATTTAAACCTATTGCTTGTTCAGGGAATGCAAAAAAATAGTAAAGAACTCTTTTATATATTTCACTAGGAAAGTAATCGTTGATTTTTTTTGTTGTTTTCATAGTTTAAAATAATATTTTCTAGGTTTATAAGCTTTTTTATTACCGATTGGTTCTATTTTAGTTCATATGAACTTATTAGTTACCATATAGTCTTAATTATGTTTAATTGAATAAATTCAAGACTAACCAAGTTTATTAGCTAATTCCTTTATATCTCTTCATTAATAAAGAATTACTTACTACAGAAACAGAACTAAAAGCCATTGCCGCTGCAGCAATCATAGGATTTAATAAAAAACCAGTAAATGGATATAAAACACCAGCAGCTATAGGTATTCCTAATACATTATAGAAAAATGCCCAAAATAAATTCTGTTTTATCTTTTTAATAGTATAACTGCTTAAATCAATCGCAGTTACAACATCTCTTAAATCATCTTTAATTAAAACAATATCCCCAGTTTCAGCAGCTACATCAGTTCCACTGCCTAAGGCAATCCCAACATCAGCTTGTGCCAAGGCAGGCGCATCATTAATTCCATCGCCAACAAAAGCAACTACATGGCCATTTCCCTGTAATTTTTTAACGTTTTCAGCTTTCTCTCCAGGTAACACTTCAGCCAAAACATTCACAATACCAACTTCACTAGCAATAGCTTTAGCAGTCCTTTCATTATCACCAGTTATCATAACAACAGCCTTCCCCATGTTATGTAAAATTTCAACAGCTTCTTTAGAATTATCTTTTAAAGTATCAGCAACAGCAATTAAACCACTTAATTTTTTATTAACACTTAAAATCATAACAGTTTTCCCTTGCTCTTCTAATTTCTTTATTTTATTCTCAACTTTATCTATCTTTATTTTATTCTCAACCATTAATTTTCTATTACCCAATAGTATATTCTTATTTTGGAGTTTAGCTTGAACTCCTTTACCAGGGATTGCTTTAAATTTAGTAGCATTTCCAAGTTTTATTTTCATTTTCTTAGCCTCGTTAACTATAGCCTCGCCCAATGGATGCTCAGAACTCTTTTCAACTATTGCAGCATATTTCAGTGTATTTTTCTCTTTTCCAAATTCAACTATATCTGTAACCTCTGGTTTTCCTTTAGTCAGAGTGCCGGTCTTATCAAAAACAATAGTTGTTAATTTATGAGCTGTTTCTAAAGCTTCTCCTCCTCTGATTAATATTCCCCTTTCAGCGCCTTTTCCAGTTCCAACCATAATTGCAGTAGGAGTAGCTAATCCTAAAGCACAAGGACAAGCAATTATTAAAACAGCAACGAAATTAACTAGTGCAAAAGTAAACCTTGGTTCAGGTCCTATAAAAAACCAAGTTAGAAATGTTAATAATGATATTACAATTACCAAAGGAACAAATATACCTGAAACTTTATCAGCGAGTCTTTGTATTGGAGCCTTGCTTCCTTGAGCATCTTCAACCATTTTTATTATTTGAGCCAAAGTGGTATCTTTCCCAACCTTTGTGGCTTTAAACCTTAAAGAGCCATTTTTATTTATTGTTGCTCCTATAACTACATCTCCTATTTTCTTTTCAACAGGTATGCTCTCTCCAGTAATCATACTTTCATCAATACTGCTATTGCCTTTAACAACAATACCATCAACTGGTATTTTTTCTCCAGGCTTTATCAATACAATATCACCAACTCTTACTTCCTCTATCGGAATTTCTATTTCTTTTTTATTTCTTATCACAGTAGCTGTTTTTGCCTGTAGCCCTATTAATTTCTGTATTGCTTCAGAGGTTCTGCCTTTAGCTTTAGCCTCTAACCATTTACCTAACATTATAAAAGTGATAATAACAGCAGCAGTATCAAAGTAAGTTGCCTCTCCAAAATTTCCAGGTAAAAAAGTTGCAATTAGACTATAAAAGTAAGCAGCGCTAGTTCCAATAACAATTAAAGAGTCCATATTCGCGCTTCTTGCTTTTAACGCGCCAAAAGCGCTTTTATAGAATCTTGCACCAACATAAAATTGAACAGGTGTTGCTAGTATTAATAATACAAAATTCCTTAAACCAAAATCAATTTTAAAAAATTCAGGAAATGATAAAATAACAACAGGTATTGAAAATATTAATCCTATTAAGAATAATTTTCTTAATTTTCTTAATTCCTCTGTTCTAAATTCTCTTTCTCTGTCTAAACTAGTTTCCTCTAAAGATTCATAACCAACACTTTTAATAGTTTCCTTAATTTCTTCTAAGCTTATTTGGCTAGGATCATATTTTATAACAGCTTTCTCGTTTGCTGTTAATTCGCCATCTAAAACTCCTCTTTTTTTTAAGGGCTGTAAAGCATCCCTAACAGTATTTATACAATGGGTATTATCCATTCCCATTACTTTTAAAGTGACTATCCTTTCATTTGTGCTAGAAGATTCTTCAATGACATCATAGCCAACATCTCTTATGCTTTTAATGAAATCTTTAGGATTTGTTTTCTCTTCCTCATAATCTATTGTTGCTTTTTCAGTTCCATAATTTACATTAGCATTAATCACTCCTGGTTTTTTCTTTAGGCCTTTCTCAATAAGCAAAGCACAGCTAGCACAATGCATCCCAGTAATTCTTAATGTTTCTTTCTTTACCATTTAATCCTTTTTTTAAAACTCTCCAACGCTTTAATTTGAGATTTGCTTAGATGAATGCTGGATCGTTTATTTTTTATTATTTTAATGGCTTCTTTTACTCCTTTTCCTTCTGAAATAAAATAAGCTGCTGCTAAAGTTGGGCTTCTTCCATGCCCAAATTCACAATGTATATAAACTTTTATTTTGTTTTTAACTAAATTTTTAATGAATTTAGCGCCAATTAAAAGTTGCTTAAAATTTGGAGGCGTCTGATCTTTAGTTGGTAACCATAAATAATAATCTACTCCGATTGGATGATCCAGTCTTTTCTCTTCTAAACTTATATCTGCTTTTATTCCTTTTTTTAATAAATCTTTTTTAAAATGTTCAGTACAACATAAGTTTGTTCCTATGTAAATATATTCATTAATTTTTGAATACTCGAAAACTGGTTTTTTATTGTGTATTTCGTTCATTTTTTTATTTTCCATATTCTTGTGGGTTTTTATCAAATTTTTGTTTGCAATTTAAAGAGCAAAAATAATACGTCTTATTTTGAAATTCACTTTTAAATTGCGTTTCTTTTTTTAATTTCATTTTGCATACAGGATCAACAAGTTTATTCCAAAACATATCTCATCATCTCCTGGAAGTGTTTATATTAAAAAAGTCATATATCCAACAAAATCCAATAAAACTTTCTATTATTGAGATTGCGGCTAAAACAAAGAAAATTGATATGATTATCTTATTATTTATTGTAGAAGCCAAATAAATTAACAGAAGACCGATTAAAAATCTAATTACCCTGTCTGATTTGCCAATATTATTTTTCATTTTAAGACCTCCACCATGATGGATGCATTACCCACAACAGCCTTTCTTAATCGGCTTATTATTTACTTTATTAATATACTTTGTTACGTGTTCCTTACTACAAAATGGTCTTTTAAAAACACCAATATAGCCAGGAATTTTCACTTCTTCAAAATATTCATTACCTTTCCCTATTTTTTCCCTACAATATTCACACTTTTTGCTAAACATTCCCATTTCCTTTATTATATCAAATTCTGATATATCAAAAACTATATAAACTTTGCGCTATATTAAAATTAATAATTATGGAAAATATAAAGGTTGGCAATTTAATAAAGTTTTATACCGTTGTTTTGATAAACAAAGGACCAAAATACGGGTATGAGCTTATAAAAGAATTGGAGCATTTATTCGGAAAAGAAATAAGTCCTGCCCATGTTTATCCTTTTTTGAAAATACTCCAGAGAAATAAATTAGTTGAAGTTAAGAAAACCGGCTCCAGGGATAAGAAAAGCTATTTTATAACTAAGAAAGGTAAAGAGTTTACTAACAACTTATTAACAAGATTTAATGACATAATAACTGCCTTAGTTGAATCAAAAGTTAATAAATGTGCAAATTGCGAATGTGAAATTTATAAAAATGGTTTTGAAAAAATAGTAAATGGAAAAAAATTAATTTTTTGCTGTGAACATTGCGCAAAACATTGAAAGGAGGTGAAATTTATGAAACAAAATTTAGGTAAACTAGATAGAGTTTTAATATTCGGGGTACTTTTAGAAGAATTAATATTTGCTTTTACTTTAGGAATGTATTGGTCTGGCATGTATGAGCATGTAAAATGGAAAAAACCAATAAAAACATGAAAAAATATCAATGTAAAATATGTAAATTATATTATAAAGATAAAGAAACTGCTAAGAAGTGTTATGATTGGTGTAAAGAGCATAAAAGCTGCAATTTAGAGATAATAAAAAACGCGATTAATGACGGGTAAGGATTAAACTATTACTTTTTTTCATAACCAAATTTCTTATTATAATCATCATGATCAATAATCTCTAGAACAAATGCAATTATTTCAATTTCTTCATTATTTGTTAAAGTATATAACATTCTCCAAAAAACAGGCAATTCAACTCTAAATAGATTTGTTACAGAATATTTGTTTTTGTATTCTTCTGGAATCATGTTTTTAGCAATTGGATTTCCATAATGAATATTTGCTTTAATTAAATCAATTTTTTGATTAATTGATTTCAATATCATCCTAGATTGTTTATTTGATTCTGCTTCATCATTTAGTTTTTTGTAAACTTCTTCTGCTTCTGGAGAAAGAATGACCCTTACATCTTTCATAATTCCATTCCCTGCAAAATTGCTCTTTTTAGATTTGGATTATTGTTTTCTATCCAAGTTATACCTTTGAGTGTCACAGCTATTTTATTGCTTCTCTCCAAATACTCAAGAATTACCATTAGCGTATTATGATTAACTTGTCTTGGTAGTCTTCTTTTTAGTTCTGCTATAGAAATTACACTTTCATTCATATCTTTTAATGTATCTTCAACCATAATAACTGTATTCAAAGTAGGCCAATGTACTTCCTTTTCTTGCTTTACAATTTGTGACATTTTAATAATATTTAGTTATTTATTAATAACTTATTAGTATTAACTAGTATTTAAATCTTTTGTTTTAAAATTAGGTATAAATTTAGGCGACTAACAAACTTTTTTCTCTTTATTTAAATAGTATAAATTAAGAATTAAGATTAAAATAACTCATATTTGAATTTCCATTCCTTTAAACGGTAATGAAAGAAAACTAAAGCTTATTCCGAACAGACTAAATAATAGAGGAAATAAACCA
>CAYSNL010000013.1:0-19271 GCA_964432435.1 Candidatus Woesearchaeota archaeon
GGTGAACCAGAGATTAAGGATATATTGAGTTCATTAGAAATTTTACTTAGAAAAGATCCTGCTGTTGGAATTCAAAAAATTGCAGGAATGTTAAGTGAAGCTGATGAAACTAATGCTATTGAACTTTGGCATGTTTTAGAAAGAACTGGGGCAGTTGGTTTGTATTTAGATAACTACAAACAAGGAGACACGGTAATGAGGTGTAGCTGGCATCCTGGGTATAATGATGAACAAGAAGCCATTATTGTTGGTAAAGCAAATTTACCGGCTCATGTTCCTAATGGCTATTTTAAAAATATCGGAGAGATAACTGATGGGTTGTGTAGGTTTTGTAGAGAAAGAGCAATAAAAGAGGACTTAAAATGAAATGCAAGAAATGTTTATATTCATGGGAAAGCAGGGTTAAAGAGCCTAAAGCTTGTCCTAGATGTAAAAATAGACTAGATTACGAAA
The DNA here is from genome assembly GCA_964432435.1 of Candidatus Woesearchaeota archaeon. Lineage (GTDB taxonomy): Archaea > Nanobdellota > Nanobdellia > SCGC-AAA011-G17 > JACPIM01 > JACPIM01. The sequence continues at coordinate 454 of CAYSNL010000013.1, forward strand.
TAGTAAAAAATATAAATAACAATTTGAAGGAGGTAATGTAAAATGGCAAAACAAAATGAAGCTAGTGAATTAGCAAAGGCATATAAAGCTCCTAGTGTTAAATCTGCTATTGACGATCTTGTTAAAAATGTTAGTGGACTTGATTTAAGAGTGGCTACTGCATTTGATAAGGATCAACTTGTTGATAGATTACAAGAAGCTGCTAAAGCTGATGGTGCAGGAAATATTGATGACGCAATTGAGAAGCTCAGGGACGTGGCTAATACTTATCAAACCATGTATCTACATAGTATAGGGATAGCAGGAGATAGCAAAGTAGCAAGTATGAAGCCTGGTTCTGATAGAACTAAAAAAGCTGTTGAAGCTGGTAGTAACTACTTAAGAGGATTTTATAGTGTACAAGGAGCAAAAGAAATAATTACTAAGATAGGTCCTAACTACAATATGGCAGCAGCTTAATTAAAAAATATTTTTTATTTTTTTTCTATATATTTTTTCATTTCGTCTACAAATAGTTCTGTTTCTTCTTTTAGCTTATCATATTCTTTTCCAGAAATATATGCAATTTCCCTTCTTGTTATTTGCTTAAATGTTTTATAGAGTTTTCTCATTGTATCCGAGTATCTTTTATGGATATGTTTGTTTTTTACTAGTGTAGTTTCCAGCAAATCAGCTACATGATCAGGGCTTGGTGGGATTTGGCCAGCAGTCATCAGTGCTGCATGAGCTGAGTCTATTGCTGCCCAGTATAAATCAACTACTGCAGTTAAGATGTGTTGTTTTGACCTATGTAATGATTCAGGTGCCATTACGAAATAAGTGTAAATTGATTCTTCACTAGGTCTTATCCTACCTTGTTCTAATAATATCTGTAAAGGATCAAAGAAACCCGTATCTATTAATGCAATACCGTGTCTTAAAATATTAATGGCCACAGGATCACCGGCTCTTACATATTCCCAGAAGCTTGTAAATTTCATTGATTGAATATGGAGTCTTTTTGGATCTACTTCAGCTATGGCCTTTTCAGTTATGATTCTATATGTTTGAACTAAATCTTTTGTGAAATTAACACGCACATCATCTAAAATGATTAATATATCAATATCTTTTAACGGACTTTTTGGATTTGTAATGGTTGAACCGAATAAAACCAAACTACGGATAAAAGTGCCGAACTCTCTGTACATTATTTTTGCAAATTTTCTAGCAATTTGAATATCCTGGGAAAAATATTTTTCATAATTCTTGCTTTCTTTTTTTTCTACTTTGAATTCCATTTAATCACCTCTTATTCTAATGGGGTTTCTGACCATAAGGTCCAGTCTTTTGATGGAGCATAATCTCCAACAACAAAGCTAGGACTTCCTGTTCTTCCAAAATATGAATTCTCTATATCTGTCCATGATCTTTGTTCTGAATCTACTTTGTAGACCGGATAATTTGATAATTTCCACGCTCCAGTTAGTGATCTAAATAATTGACCTTCTGGCTGACCACCTGGCTCTGCGATTATGTTGCCTTTGTATCCCTTTGCCTCTAATTTTCTTAGTAATTCTTTTATTGGAGCGGTTCCCTCGCCAGGAGTTAGGTGCTCATCATGATATCCAAAATTATCTGTAAGATGAACATGACCTAATATCTTGTTTTTAGTTAGATCTTCAACCTGTTCATTAACCCATTTTTTAAATTCCTCATCTGTTCCTTGAAAGAACTTTCTCCACATGTTCAGATGACCTATATCAAAAGTCATCTTTATCCTTTCTTGGGCTATTTCTTTTGCTTCTTTTTCTGATAGATTATAACCTTCTTTTTTTGTTAACTCTTTTGCCATATCTTTTCTAGCTTCCTGGATTAGTTTTTTCATTTCTTGAGGATGGCCGCCATATACCTCGGGTTCATAGTTTTCTGCTGAAATCATTATCGGTCTATTTAAGTTACGTATTTTTTCAACGTTGTAACCAAACAAAGCAGCTCTTGCCAGCGCCTCCGCTGATCTTTGCATTCCAACCTCTTCAATTGGTTTTATTCTTGATAGTCTTTCTTCTGATTCTGCGTGACGACTACCATAAGACTTAGAAATTTGTGATAATGAGTCTGCTTGGTTCTTTAGTCTTTCTTCTACTTTCTCTTTAAGATATTTGATAGGATCTTTTATAAACTCTTTATGCTCTGGATCGCCTGGACTTGGAAGTCTTCTATTCTGCTCTAATATCTGCATTGCACCATACTGTGCTTGTTGTGGAGCTATCTTGGCTTGTTCTTCTAATTGTTCTCTAGCCTTTTTAATTGTTTCATGTACTCTTTGAGCTTCATTAGACTCCAGACCCCATCTTTTTTCTTCTCCTTTATTAAGATCTAACTCTTTTCTTTCATATTCTTTATAAAAATCAGCAAAACTTCTTTTTTCTCCTCTCTTTATAGATTCTTCGTATAAATCATTTAATGGTTTTACATCCCAATCCACTGTTCCGTCTTCTTTTCTCTTGGGATTATCCCAGCCGCCTTTTGGTACAGCAACTTTTGTGTCTCTTCTAAGGGCGATTATCCTTCCATCATAAGAATCGGCTAAGTAAACTGGTGCTTTTGTCTCCTCTCCTGGAAATTGGGAGAACTTTTGTTCTTTATAATGCTCTGCAATAGATCTAGGAAATTCCTGAGCATGTAAAACAACAGGACCACCGCCTGCGGTATCTGCTGCAAACTCTATTGCTTTTTTAATTTCAAATAACGCTTTTTCTTGCTGTTCTTCTCTGAAACCTTGATCTGTTAAACCTGATAAAGAAACATTTGGAGAGGCATGTGTTGATAATTCAACTTCATTTACTTTTGCTAGTAATCTTATATCTTCTCTTTCTGATCTTGAAACTGATTCAGGAGTCCACCCTGTTGGTGAATGACGAGAGCCTTTACCTACACCCATAAACCCTAGCTCTACCCTAGAAGCTCCTGCAAATATATTACCTCTTAATCCTTGTAGAGGATCTCCTATTCCATGAGAAATACCCAATTGTGATGGATTGATATTAATCACTTCTCTATCTTTTCCACCAGTTCTATCCAATGAATGCCAATAATCTGTATTCCAATAACTTTCAGCCATAAATAAGAATCAATGTTCTTGTAAACTTCTTTTGATTCAAACCTCCTTAAATTTTAAACTGTGCCTGTTTCATATTTTTTTCTTTCTCTTTTTAATCTTTCTTCTTCAGATATAAAACTTTGTTCTCTTTCTCGAGTGAATCTATCTTCTGAAGCCAGTTTATACTCTGTTTTTTGCTTATCTTCTAGGTTAAACTTAAGTTCTTCCCTTCCATAAATATTTTGTGGTTTTTTTTCTTCTATTCCATAAAGCCTTTGAATTGAAACTTGTTTTTGTGAATTTTGTTCCTCCTCTGGCGGTGCTTCTTTCTGAACAATATTCTCTAAGGGTTGTTCTTCTTTTGATTGCTTCTTTAGGCTTAACTCTCTTAGTTTATCTTCAATATCTTCCTGTTCTATTTTTGCTGTCTCTATTATTAATAAGATTTGTTCTTTGCCTTTTTTTGTTTTCTCTTTTTTTAATTCTGAATTAAGAAGCTCTAATTTTTGTTGTGGTGTTAAGTCTCTTAATAATGTGATTAGTTTATCTAATTTCATATTTAAGGTGCTAACATACCGTGGGCTTTTTTGAAAATATCATATAATGTAAAGGAACGTCCTCTTGCTATACTAGTAGCGAAATCTTTCTCCTGTTGCTCAATTTTTTTAGATAATACTTCTTTTCCTTCTTTTGTGGTTTTTTTAAAAGTTAATACATCTGTAATTCCTCTAAATATATTAATAAATGGTGACAATAAACCCTCTTGTGGTTTTTCTTTTTCTGTTTTTTCTTTTTTTAATTCTTCGCCAGCTTCTATTAAATACTTATCAAGCTCTTCTCCTAATGAAGATAATGAGTCTTGTAAAGAAGGTATTAAGTCTTCAATCTCTTCTAAATCCTTCCTTTCTTTTAAAACTTTATAATCCTCTATTTGATCTCTTGTTAAAAAATAGGGTTCTATTGTTATTTCTGTACGGCCAGTATGTATTGGTCCTCGTTGATATTCTTTCTGATAGGCCATCGTTGGCATTGCAACATGTTTAAATTTAACTAAAACACAAGGAAAATATTTTTTAAATTTGTGAGATTCCTCAAATCCTTCCTCATTTAAAGTTATGTACTCATTTAGATAACCTATTAATTCCAATTCCACCATATTTGTTTCAAAAGATGATGAAACATCTGGAGTTTCTGATGTATAGCCAGACTGTAGAGCTTTTATTGCTTTTAAATACGGTTTTATCCAGGAAGTATAAAGTTTTATATTATTAAAGTGCATTCTTAGATATTTCAAAACAAAAATCCTTCTTTGCCTAATCTCTCTTTCTGTTGTTTTTTTCCATTCTAAAAACTGTTTTAATTTTCTTGATAAAACTTCTTGAACTTTCCTATTAATCCCTGCTGATTTTAATTTTTTTACTTCTTTGTCTATGTCTTCTGGTTTTAATGGATGCACTGTAAAGAATAAATCTGGTAAAGTAGCAAAACCAACTTGTGATGCCAAACCATAAACCGACGCAGGATTTTTTGTACCACCTTCCACTAAATCTATCCATGTCCCTTTCAAAGCAATACAAGAAGGTTCATCTAATGGTTCGTTATTTTTCCCCCTTTTGTTATAACCATCATAATAAGCTAATCTTTCGTCTATTATTCTTAGTTCTCTTATTATTTGGAACATATCTTTAATTAATTTACCTATTGTTGCTAAATACTGGGCTGCTTTATCTTGCTGTAACCCTTTTCTTTGTTCAACACTACCCCAAAATGAAGAAGCTTCACTAGCTGTAAAAATGTCTCTAATCTTCTTTACTTCCATACCTAGACCAAAAGAAGGATTTTTACTTGTCATAAACCTTAAAATCCAATAATAATTACTCTCTACGCCTGCCTGCATACTTTCTATGATTAAATTATATTGTATCTGTTCTGGTTTACCACGTTCATTTGCCTTAAAATATGTAATTTTACCTTTATCGAGAATATCTTGCGGTTCTGTTGGCTTTTTTTCCTCTTCTTTTTCTGAAGAACCTATTAATCTTACCAAGAATCCTTGTTTTTTTTCATCACCCATTTTACATATATTTATATATAAATTTCTTTATAAATGTTTTTATGAATAGATTTACTTTAATTAGTTTAGGGCTAATCTTATTAGATCAAATCAGTAAGTATTATTTTGGAACTAGTAGAAATTTTGGTGCTGCTTTTGGTATTCTACAAGGGTGGAAATGGTTATTTATTATTGTTAGTTTTTTTGTTATTGGTTTTATTTTGTATTACAAAGATAAGATTAAAGGATTTAGTCGTTATGGATTGATTTTATTGTTTTCTGGAACAATTGGTAATTTAATTGATAGATTGGTTTTTGGATATGTAAGGGATTTTATAGATTTAGGATTTTGGCCTAGTTTTAATTTAGCAGATAGTTTTAATACTGTTGGAGTGATTTTGTTAGTTATTTATTTTTGGAAGAAATAAATTATTTTTCTTGGACAGCATAAATGTTCCTACTACCATCACTTTCATTTCTCATAAATGCAATGATATCCTTTTGCCATGAAGGAGCATAATCATGACCAAAAGTAATTTTTTGCTTGTTTGAACCATCTCTGTTCATTACCCAAATTCCATTATCTGATATTCCACCTGCAGCAATTCTTTGTCCATCTGGAGACCAGCAAGGATAATCATAGTCACCATTGATAACTATATAATCTTTTCCACTCAGAGCACCAGAGAAACTAATATCTTTTATAATTATGTCACGTGCTGAACTAACTACTAATGCTCCTTTTGGTGATGCTTTAGGGAAATCTCCAAGATATTTACCCGAACCATATTGTGAAACCAAACTTGCTATACTATTTTCAAGAAGAAAAACATCATGATCTCTCTGTGCATAAAGCATTCTCTGTTCAAATTCACCAAATCTAGATGGAAATAATCCTCCTTCTACTGGACTATATATAAATTCTGTTTCTCCATTATAAGTATTTCTACGATAGATATCACCTCTACCCTCTCCGGGTTGTGATACAATAAAAAAAATACCATAGTTATTATATTCAAAAAAAGGGTATGCTGCATCGAAATTAGGATCATTAAATACTGCTAGGATCGTTGGATCTGATCTGTTAACCTCATCAATATCAATACTAGGGTCTATAGGAGCCAGATGTAACATATCCCTTCCTGTAGCTTGGTTGGTTTTGATATAAGAAACTCTAGATACTGAACTGTCTAATGTTGGCCATCTTGCATTAGAAATAATTCTTTGTGGCGAACCCCAATTTGAACCTGTTGTATATGGTATTTCAGTTGGTCTTGGAGTAGGATAGATAGTAGGTTGGATTTGTGGTTGAGTCGGTGTTCTAGTCGGATTTGAAGGAGGATGATAGGAATTATTATCCTCTTCTGTATTTTCTGTTACACAACCAGCTATGCTGATTCCTGCTGCAATTAAAAATTCTCTTCTTGTTATTTTTTCAAGCATTTTTACCCTCGGATAATTATCTAGGTTCTCCTTCAATAGCAAATTGGAATATAAACTCGTTATTTGGACTAGGAACATCTTTAATTTTACAAATGTATAATTTATCTGGATAAGGCTGAAGTTTTTGTATCATATAAGGTAAATTTGTAATTTGAGTTTGCTCTAGGGCATAAGATAATGTATCAAAAGAACCTGTTACTGCTTCATTATTCTTGATATCATGAACAACTTCAAAAAGTCTGCCTAGGGGGAATGGAAATGATTTTGATGCGTTTAATGAGTTACTTGATGCCCTAACAAAAGTTTCATCTAATTCAATATTTACTTCTACATCTAAATTACCTGCTGAGCACTGATTTTGTAAGTCCCCTTTAATAGCATTAGAAAGATCTTGTTCCATATCCGATATTGTAAGAATTCTATTCCTACAATTTTCTTGACCATGGATATTATAGCAGAGATATGATATTTTTTCACCATTATACACTATATAACTAGTAGAACCTGGATTAAGATATCCTCCTTGTTTCCCTATCTGTCTTATCCTCTGTTCAGATATAATTCTTAAACAATCATCAAAGCTACCTGATACTATGCCTTGTATTGGTCTTGGAGTTGGTATTGGAGTCGGACTAGTAAAAACACTCGGTTGATAATATGGAACGTAAGTATTGCCTTGATTACTTTCTGTGGTACAACCAAGAGCTTTACCTAAAACAGAAAGTATAACCAAATTACCAAAATCTCTTCTCGATAATCTTTTTGATTCTAATATTTGTTCGAGCATCTTTTAATATCGGGTTTTTTGTATTTTTTAATTTTGTGGTTAAAAGAATTGGATATTAATCTGGTTTAAGCAAAATTTCAATACCATCTGTTTTATTTTCAGTAGTATCTACTAATGGAATATTTAATCTTGCATCATTAACTAATATTGCCAGATCTTTATCAGTAAAACTACGACCTTTTGAGTTTGGGTTCGAAAAATAAACAAAACCAGATGCAACACAAGAAGGATAAACTGCTGTATCCTCAGCTAATTGTTTTGTGCTATAATCTCCGTCCATATCTTTGTTAGATCTATCTGCTGAAATCACTGCTCCAACACCTGCAACGGCTCCAAAACTAACGCCTATTACTGCCCCTTCCAGGCCAGGGATTCTATGAAAATGTTTTGACATTTCTAAACTAGTGGCCTGCTTCCATGCTCGGGCTTGTGAATCTGTAAACTTAACATTATCGCGTGGAAGATGATAAGTTTTATTCTGGGTTTTATTCCTAATCAATAAAAAAACAGGTAAATAACCTTTTTCTATAAGTGGTTGATTAAAAACAGCTTTACATTCTGCTTTGTCATCATATAAATCAACACACACTACATTTTCAGAACAAGAATGTCTTAATGGATATTCTGATTCCTGTTTAATTGGGACTTGTCTTATAGTATAACAACCAGGGACTGTAGTACTTGTGGCAGTTGTACCTAATAAGATTATTGATGCTCCTAAAGCTCCCCCTATCCTTCTTTGAAGATTCATAAAAATGGTTAATGAAAAAGTGTTTATAAGATTAATTGACTACTGACAGTAACAAAAGCATAATAAAAATAAAAGGCATGTTTATATATCAAAAAGTATATGTTTTTTATATGATTACTGAAATTAAAGATGATATCGGTGAAAAATTATCTGATCCTCAAACTTCAATAGAGGCCCCTATTTTTGATGAAGATGAAAGCGATATTGAGATTAGAATTTCAATAGGTGAACTGAGAAGAGTAATATGTCCTGATGGTATCAAAATTTTTTGTTTTATTCCATAATACATCCTTTTGATGCTATTCAAAGGATAAAAGATTATATTAAGGTTAATCAGAAAAGATATAGTCTTTATTATGAAGCTTGGAAAAGCATAAACGGGAGCAATGAATAATAATATTAGTACGATCCGAAGATCTTTATGATTATTCTATAGTTATTTTTATAAAATCTATTAATTTACCTAACTAAATGAAAATAGGCAATATTAAATTAAAAAATGGCTTAATTCTTGCTCCCATGGCAGATGTAACTGATTTGCCCTATAGAATGATTTGTAAAAAGTATGGTGCTGAATTATGTTTTACAGAAATGTTGAATAGCAAAGCAATTTTTATGGATAATAAAAAAACACTAGAATTGATGAATATTTCTGAAGAAGAAAGACCCGTTGGAGTACAATTATGTGGAAATAATGCTAAAATTTTTGAAAAAATAATTGATAAATTAAAAAAATATGATATAGTAGATTTGAATTGTGGTTGTCCTGTACCTAAAATCGTAAATAATAAACTGGGTGCTTGGTTATTGGATTTTCCTGAAAAGATTAAAGAAATTTTAGAAGTTCTTGTTAATAACCTGAATAAACCCGTAACAGCCAAAATAAGGCTTGGAAGAAAAAAAATTAATGTAGTAAAAATTGCTAAAGAAATAGAAAAGACCGGGGTTAGTGCAATAACAATACATGCAAGAACAGCTGAAGAAAGATATAAAGTTAAAGCTGATTGGGATTGGATTAGAAAAGTGAAGAAAGAAGTTTCAATCCCTGTTATAGGCAATGGTGATGTATTTGATGGTAAAAGTGCTAAGGGAATGTTAAGTATTTGTGATGGGGTAATGATCGCGAGAGGCGCGTTAGGTGATCCTTTGATTTTTAAAAGAATAAAAGATTATTTAGAGGATAATGAGGAAATTGAAAATAGTTTTGAAGAAAGGATAAATGTTTTTTTTGAATATATTGATTTATGTAAAAAATTTAATATTTATAACCTTTCCAAAGTTAAAAGGATTGGTTTATATTTTATTAAAGACTTTGAAGGTGCTAGAAAATTAAGAAGTGAATTTAGTAAATGCAAAAGTTTAGAAGAGATAAAAGGGTTAATTTAATTCTGGTGGTTTAAGATAAGATTTATATTTAAGTAATTTCTTGTTATTAGTAATGGAATTAAAAAATAAGAGGAGAGTAATAATTGGACTAGCAGGATTAGGTCTTTTGTTATTATATTTTATTAGAACATACTCTTCCTTAGTATTCTTGTTTATTACTGTTGGAGTTTTGTTTTTATTTCATTATATTGATCATATTTATAGATTTGAGTTTCCTTTAAAATATTATATCTATCTTTTTTTAATAATTGTTGCTGGATCAATATTAGGTCCTGGTGAACCATTTGCGCTTTATGATAGGTGGGTTTTATATGATAAACTATTACATCTTTTCAGCCCGGTATTATTAAGTGCAATTATCTTTTTTATCATAGATAAATTAGATATAACTCTGAAATGGAAGTTTTTACTAACTGTTTGTGTCGTAATGAGTATTTTGGCAGTTTTTGAGATAGGTGAATTTATATCAGATTATTTTTTTAAGTCTGAATTACAAGGAGTTTATTTATATGATCTTGTTAACAGAGAAAAATACCAGAAGGTATTAGACCCACATTTGGATACTATGCTTGATTTAATTTTTGGATTTATTGGGTGCGTAGCTTATGTTGCGTATAAATGGATTCATTTAGCAATAAAGAGAAGGTAAGTTTTAAATAAAAGAAGAATAGGATTAAATAAAGAGAGGTGATACACATATCTGATCCTTTGATTGGACTTTACTGGTTTGCGGGTTTGCTTGCTGTTGGAATAATCCTGACCATTATAGCTAAAAAAATAAAAGTTCCTGAGATATTATTAATTTTGTTACTAGGTGTTTTTATTGGTAATTTTACTTCTATTGATATAGGTAGAGTCATACCTGTCCCAATTTTAATAGGATTTAGTATATTTACCTTAATAATGATCATATTTGAGAGCAGTTCTAAATTTAAGTTAGGAGAGATTGCTAGAATATCACCCATTGCTACGAAATTAAGTGTCTTGTTTATTGGTTTTTGTGTAATTTTTTTAACTTCTGTTGTGCACTTATTATTTTTTTATGGAAAGTTTGGTTGGAAAGATTTTCTTGTTAGTTTGTTATTTGCTACATTAATGGGTGCTACAGATCCTGATATTATATTAAGCTTAATAAACGGCACTAAAAACAAATTACTAGAAGTTCTTGGGTTTGAATCTATTATAAATACGCCTTTAACTGTTATTGTACCATTAATGATACTTGAAGTTTATCAAGGGGCGATAAGAAATAACTATATAATTCATCTCTTACAACAGGTAATGACTGGTGTTGGAACTGGGCTTGTTTTGGGTTTGATTATTTTTAGATTAAGCTACAAAAAATTTTACATAAGTATAGGGCCTTTAATTATCATAGCAACGGCTTTAGTGACTTATGTTCTTGCTGAAGGAATAAACGGAAATGGGGTATTGGCTGTAACAACTCTAGGCATAGTTTATGGTAGACTGAATCTTAAAGATAAATTATCCCTAGGTAAGTTTACTACTTTGTTTACAGGATTTTTGAAAATTATTGCATTTATATTAATTGGTTTGCTTATCAAACTACCTAACGACAATGATCTTTTAATGAAATCTCTGTTAATATTTTTAACCTATGTATTGATTAGATACCTTGCAGTTAGAACTTCCTTTTTGAATAATCCAATCAGTTTTAAAGAAAAGCTATTTATGAGTCTTAATATACCAAAAGGAATAACTGTTGTTGTTGTAACTTTTATTTTGTTTGGATATAATATAGATGGGTTTAATAAAATAACCCCCCTCATATATCTGTTTATTTTGTATAGCATCTTTTTAGGAAGCATTGTAACTATCTTCGCTAATAAATTTGTTGATTTAAAGAATGGTAGTAACGTGTTTTTAAGAAAAAAGAACGTTATTAAATAGATCTTATCCTCCTTGATTTTGGTATGAAATTTAGGATTTTATTATTTTTATAAAAACCAGAACCAAAATAGTCTTTATTATTTTTTATTATTACAAAACCTTTGAACTTTTTATCGATGATTAAATCGTTACCCTCCATCCATTCTTTATAGTTATCTGTTTCTAAAACATTTTTAGTTGCTTTTGACCCTATTAATTGTGAGCCTTCAACTGTCAATCTGATTCCAAACGGTTCTATTTTTGCAATGTATAAACCTAAATTATTTATTCTAAACTTTAATTGGTCTATGTCAGAAAGTTTTTTTGAAATTATAAAAAATTTGTTATCATTATTTTTAAAAAATAAATAATCTAAATCTAATTTTTTAATTCCGAATTGTTTTTGTATTTGTTTTATGGTTTTTTTTATTTCTTTTTTTGATAATAAAATAGAGTTCATTCCTCAATAGCTTTAATTTCTTTCCTCCATTGTTTCCATTCGTCACTCTTCCGTACAATTTCTATCGCATCAAAAAAGATCATAAGTGGATTGTCAGTTATTGCCTCTAGGCTTGAACCAAGATCCAACTCTAATAAATAATTTAACTTCCTTCTTTGTGGGGTGGTAAAATCAATAACTTCTACATCTTTTGCGTTAAGTTGTATTTCTGGTAAGTTTAGTTTCTTCCTTAAATCATTGTACTGATCGATAAAATCGCTTACATAACTTGTAATACCCAAAGTATATGAGAAGCCGTCTCTGAACTGAAAAAGTTTTAAATCTCCTCTATGTTCATAAGAAGCTGTATGATTTGCTTCTGGTAATTTGTAAGTTCTATAAGGGCTTGCCTGTGTTCTTCCGGGAAACATGGCTTTAATAGAATGATTACACCCTATCCTTCTTGATCCTTCTACCATTTTATTATTATAATGATTAGAAAGGTTTTTAAAATTATAGTTGCTTTATTTTTATATGAAAAACCCCGGGCATGTAGGTATAATATTAGATGGAAACAGGCGCTTTAGTAAAAAATTAATGCTTAAACCGTTTATGGGTCATGAATGGGGAGCTAAAAAAATAGAGAAGTTATTTGATTGGTGCAAAGAACTTGATATTAAAGAATTAACCTTGTTTACTTTTTCTATTGAAAATTTTGATAGACCAAAAGAAGAATTTGATTATCTAATGAACTTATTTAATAGAGAGTTTGAAAAAATTAAAGATGATAAAAGAATATATGAAAATAAAATCAAGATAAGATTTATTGGAAGATTATGGATGTTTCCTGAGAATTTACAGGAGAAAATGAAATTTCTAATGGAAAGAACTAAAGATCATAATGATTTTATTATTAATTTTGCAATGGCTTATGGCGGAAGAGCCGAAATTTTAGATGCTGCTAGAAAAATAGTGGAAAAAATTGAGAAAGGCGAATTAAAATCTGGCGAAGTAGATGAGAAAATGTTTAGAGAACACCTATATTTAGATTCAGATCCTGATCTTATTATAAGAACTGGCGAATCCAGATTAAGTGGGTTTTTATTATGGCAAGCAAGTTATTCTGAGTTAATATTTCTTACTGACGTGTTATGGCCAGAGTTTAGTAAAGAGCATTTTATAAGTTGTATAAATGAATATAAAAAGAGACAGCGACGTTTTGGTAAATAGGAATTATAGAAACTTTTATATACTACTTTATACATATATATACGTATGAAAACTAAATTAACTTTGTCTATAGATAAGAATATTCTAAAAGGATACAAAGAATTTTGTGTGGAGGAGGGATTTATTATTTCACGACAAGTAGAAAAATTTATGATGGCTGGTCTAAAAACATGGAAGAAATCTTAAAAGAGGACGATATTCTCAAAACTTTTCCAGAAAAAGAACAGAAGCGAGTAAAAGAATATAGATTAGTTTTAGAAGCAAAGAATAAATTTGAAGAAGAAATTGAATACAAACTTCATTGTGGTAGAAATTTACGCAAAAAAGGAAGGACTTACAAGGAAATTGCTAAAGTGCTAAATATTAGTAAATCCACTGCAGAAGAATGGATAAAAAATAGAGTAAAACCACGTATCGGATTAAGAAAGTTATCTAATTTATTAAATATAGGAGAGAATAGAATAAATAATTGGATATATGCTAAAAATAAGTTTAATAATAAACCTATACCAAGATCGCTCCATACAACAGATATTTTAAGGAAAAAGAAACTTTTGCCTTTAGACTTTAAGAATAAAGAAAAAATGAAGTGGCTAGCTAGAACATGTGGATTTTTATTTGGTGATGGTCATTTAGATAAAAAATTAGAAAAATTTGGTTTTAGTGGAGATATTTCGGATCTAAAAGCAATCAATAAAGAATTTCTTAAATATCTTAAAGAAGAAGGTAAAATCTATATAAAGAATAAATCCTCATTTATTGAAGGACGAAAAATTAGCGGCACTACTAATGACTTATGGTTTGTAAATGGACCAATTTCAAGAGTATTTTATGCACTCGGAGTTCCTAAGGGCAATAAAACAAAGACTGATTTTCATTTTCCAGGATGGGTAAAAAAAGATAAATCTACATTAAGCGAATTTTGTAGGGCCTTGTTATGGGCAGAATTAACAACTCCAAAAATAAGAGTTGGTACAAGTTATGGTTTTGTTGGTTTCTTTATGAAAAAGAAAAATTTTGTAGAGGAGCATATTGAGTTTTTAAAAGAATTTAAATTTGCTTTAGGATTATTTGGAATAGAAACTTCTAAAATAAGACAGAATAAAGAAGAGAGTTATGGTTTTAATGTAAAAAATAGTAGTTTAAATATGTTAAAGTTGCATGAAGAACTCCCGCCACTATATTGCAATAATAAAAAAATTATTTTTGACAATTCTATAAATTTGTTGAAAAATAAACTAAAAATTAAGTCTTATGAAGGTCTATTAAATAAACACCTTGAGAGAGTAAAACAATATAGACAAGTTATGAAATTAAGATACGAGACCGGTTTCTGTGATAGTAAGATATCAAAAATAACCGGGGTTCCTAGAAGTTTGATCACGGGATGGATATATGAGGGGGCCAAGCCTTATTTTGTAAATAGAAGAGTATAAAAAAAGAGATAGAAGATTTGGAAAGTAAAAATTAATAAATATACGATTATATAGTTTTTATTATGAAAACGAGGTGGGTAATTAATATTAACTTTATAGCTATAATTATAATATCTTTACTAATTGTTTATGAGCTGGGTAATATTTCTGGGAGAGTTGTTAACGTAATTCCGACTACTGGGCAATGCAATGATGCTTATTATAAGTCATTGTGGGAAAGCGTATTCAAGGTTAATTATGTTAGTAGCAATGTGATAAAAGGTTTTAAAAGCGGAAGCCCTCCGACTGGAAACTGTATTGATTTTGATTTGTATAATGATAGTAAACTAGTGGGAAGTCATCTGATTTTTTTTATTAATCATAACTCTACTAGGAAACCAGAATATTTGGCAGGTATAATTAGCATTAATGACCCAAATGGCAACTGGATAATAAATAATACTTATCAACTTAGAGATATATTTTATACAAATTTATTTGGTGTTAAAAACAGAGGTTCTGAAATAACAGGACTAGCTGGAGCCATTACAGAAGTAAACTCATTTTTTAAACAAAGTGTAACTGATAGTAGCAAGTGGGATAGTAACATCAATGATTACTATTTATACAGAGAATTTGAGACTATTAAACAAGGCGATTCTTACTTGACAAAAAATGTTTCAATTGCCGTGTATAAACAGAAAGTGGCAACAGTATACTATTATGGTAGTGAAATTATAACTCCTAGTTTAATTTTTGTTATAAATATACCTAATATTAACAATGTTGAAGATAATGCAAGTGTAAATGCTTTTGACTTAGATGATTATTTTATTAGTAATGTTCCTATTAATTATGTGATTTATCCAAGCGATATAGTTAATATGACTGTTAATGAACAAAAAAAGATAAATCTTAGTTTTAAAAAAGATTGGTTTGGCGTAACTAATGTTAGTATTTATGGTTTTTACAATGATATATTCTTAAATTCAAGCAATAATTTCACAGTTAATATAAGCCCGACCAACGACAGACCTGTATTAAAAGACGAGTATCCTATACAAATTAGTTTGAAGAAAAATAATGATAAAACAATTAATTTTGATGAATTTTTTTATGATCCTGATGGTGATGTTTTAACTTATACGGCTACTGGGAATAATAAAATAGATGTGGAAATTGACGATGAGGAAAATGAAGCCAAATTAACTCCTGATTTTGATTTTGTAGGAGTTGAAACTGTTAAATTCAAAGCAACTGATCCTAAAGGTTTAAGTGTTGAGACTGGCAATATTAAATTAAATGTTACTGCTAGTGGAACTTCTGGAGGAACTAGCGCTACTACATTACCTAGAGGAGGATTGCAAATTACAAGCAAGTCTCCTGTTTCCTCAATTGTTAATGTCAACGCTGGTGGAAGCGAATTATTCTTAGTAGATGCTACCGGAAGTAATAGTTTAACTTATACTTGGATGGTTGATGGAATAAATCAAAATAATCCTACTCAAAGTTTTGCTTTTAGCAGGGTGGGTTCTGGATCTTATACTATTAAGGTTGATGTTAGTGATGGTATTCAAACTACAAGTGCTAGTTGGACTGCAATTGTTTCTCAAAATACAGATGGAACAAGCAGTACTACTTTACCGGGCGCTGGAGGAAGTGTATATACTAATGTTGGTCCTGGCAGTGGTGGGGTAGATACAAATAGTATGCCTAGTGTTGGAAAACCAAACTTTTTATGGATATATATTGGTGTTGGTGTTTTGGTGTTAGCAATGATTAGTGTTGTTATATTTTTTATAATTAGAACAATGAAGAAAAAACCAAAAGAACCAGGATATGAACTTATAAAAAGCAATGAGGAATTGGGCATTGAACGAGACAAAGAACTTGGTGTTGGAGAAACAATGAATATAGGGTTTAATAAGTTAGATTCTGTTATTAATTTTGTTAGAGATTACAGACTGAAAGGATTTAGTGATGAAACAATAAGAAATTCTTTATTGAAGAAAGGATGGTCTAATGAAGACATCAATGAAGCTATTAAAGAGGCTTAATCAATTGTGAGATTTATATTTGACTAAATCCATTTCATTTAATATGTTGCCTTTGCTATCTTCCTGGACCTTTCTGACTAGCCCTGATTGATCAAAATATAATGATGTTTTCCACCAATTTGATGGTCTTGATGTTGGGCTCAGTAGAGAATCTGCTGCTTCTTTTTCTTCATAAGGGATTTGTAAAAAAAACTGACAGTTGTAAGATTTGTTTTTTATATTGACCTTTCTAATTTCATCTGTAACTACTAGCGTTTCGCCGTTTTCAGTATATAATACAGGGATAGATATTAATGAACTAAAATCAAGGAAGTGTAGAAAATCTCCAAAAGGAGTAGTTATATCTCTTGTTAGTGGTTGAACATATAACAAAGAGGTTGAAGTTACTGTTTCGTTTTGCAGTTGTTTATTAGTCCTTTCTGATAATTCTTTTTGAATGTTCTTGTTATACTCTCTTATTTCTAATACTTTGTTGTTATCTTTCTTCCATAAAACTCTGTCTACATTCTTATAAAGACCTAAATCATCTTTTAACACTCCAATTTCCCAACCAGAATCTGTAGCATTTTTAGCTTCTAAAGCCAAAGTGTAATTTCCTTCTGTGGGAGCTAAAAAATCCCTTGTTTCTATTGATAATTTTGATAAGTCAAATCTTGTGAAAATGCCTATTTTACCATTTTCTGGGATTTTAATAATATAAGTCCATTGATTTCCTTGTTTTATTGAGAAATACCTTGAAACAGTTTCTTCTAATGTTTTGGTTTGTGGTTGTATTAATGTTGGTTGAGGTATAGTTGGTTTAGTTGTTGAGATTGGTAATTTATTTTGCGGTGTTGGTTTAGGTGGATTTATTGGATTATTTACTAAATTTTCTAATTTAACCTCTATTTTGGTTTTTGGCTGTGGTGTTGGTATTTTTTGTTCTATTACTACTTCTTTTTCAGAAACCGGGTTTGTTGGTGGTTCTATATTTGATGTAAAAAAAGTGGCTGCTGCTGATAATATTAAATTTATTATTTTTAATTTACCTAGGCTTGGTTTTCCGTATATTAATTTATATTGTAGACTTTTCATTTTAACATTATTAAAATCAATATTTTATTTAAAACTTCCTTAATTATTATTTGTGAAACAGGAGTATAAAATGAGAGTTAATATACTAATACAAAAAATAATGAGCTTAACCTTTTTTGTTTATCTATCTACTAACCTAGAATCTAGCCCCTTTATCTCCTAAACAAACTTGTTTACTCATATCCCAGACTAGCCACAAGATTACATTCTCTGAGCCTATTGGAGCTTCAGTGGTTAGTAGTTTGCTAATCTTTTTTTTAAACATATCTTGTGATCTTTTATAGGATTCATCTACACTATTCCCTTTTAAAATGGATATTGCTAATTCATTTGGCGGTTCGAGGAAATTTGAGGCAACATCATCTTTTAAAGGTGTGAAGGTTTTATTCTTATCAAATACAAAAACAAAATCATCTTCATAACCAATAAAAGAGATTGTTCCAGATTTAATACATTTAGGGCCTAGCTCTTTGGCAGAACTACAAGATATAGAATGAACTATCTTGCCATTAAGTAATACTTCATTGGTGTCTGCTTCTATTAATATTTCTTGCTTATTGCCATAAATTTTGTCATTATTCCCATGACCGTTGAATAAAACTAAACCAGGGTTTTTAGTTTTTAATACCTTTTCAATATTCTTTCTATTTGCCTTTTCTGAATTTAGATCATTATATTCAATTCCTTTCTCATCTGCTATTTGTAAGCATTTTTCAGACCACTTAAATAAATAGAAAGTAGTATTATCGTAATTTGGTCTTGTAATTAAAAAATTTCTATTCATTTATGAAGATACCCTCTTTTAGTTTTCTTAAGAAATGAAGTTGTATCTCAATAATTTTTTCACCAATTTTATCTTCTTTTTTTACATGTTCTATAAGTTCGTATTTATCAAATTCTCCACTGCTACCAATTGAAACTTTATGGTTTTCTGGCATACTCATTAGCCTGGCTATTACTATTTCTTTTATTTCTTCTTTTTGTTCTTTCATATTAGATTTAACTCCGCTAGTTTTCTTAATATCCCTTTGCCCAGACTAGTGTTGTTAATTATTTCATTGTGAGCAACTTCCCAGCTTATTGGCTCCTTGTTTATTACTAATATAATTTCCTTTCTTAAATTTAAAGGAAGATTGGAATAAACTTTCATAAATCTTTCCAGGCTCATATTGTATACTAACTATCTTTTGTTTTTATAACTTTCGGATATT
>CAYSNL010000014.1:0-19246 GCA_964432435.1 Candidatus Woesearchaeota archaeon
CCAAAAAGCTCAAGCTCGAAAACAAATATTTCTAAAAGATCAAGAAAAACAAACTAATCAAGAACAAAAAAGAGAACTCGGAAGTTTTGTTTTATCTTCTCTCGAAGAACCGGTTAAAGATTATGGTTTAGATTTCAGCCATCACAAATATTATCTCTTTTTAGATTCAAAAAAGAAAAAACCAGAAACATTAGATGAACTTTTAATACCAGATATTTTTTCAATACAGCTTAATATACCACATTACCGGTTAACTCCAGAAAGAAGAACACTTGAATACTGGAATAAAGTTGTAAACTCTCTTGGTTATAAAGGTAAAATTAAAAGTTTCTCAGACAGAAACTCAATAGAAAACTTATTCCTAGAAATAGAAAATGAATATTTTTTCTCAAGAACCATAGATGAAGAATGGGCAAAAAGAACCTCTTTAGGCTTAAGACTTAGTTACGGAAAAGATGCAATTGAGAGTCATCTCTCTCACAGTTTTCTTCCACCAGTTCATGTTAAGATTGCTGACGAGCTTTTTGGATTAGGTTTAGACTTAAATTATTACCCTAAAATTAAGTCAGATAAACTTTTGCCAAAACTTTCAACAGGTATTGATTTTAAATATTTAGATGTAAACGTTGATGCTATAGTTGGTCCTTTCAAAATTGACCAATTTGACAGTAATGGTTTCGGTGTTGGCTATTTTATACGAGCTAGTTTAGAAACAATCCCTGGAAAAATAAAATTTTTACCAAGAAATTCCTCCCTTTTTGGTGCAGTAGGATACAGATGGGAAAAAATTCATACAGATCCAGTTGCAGATAATGTAGGTCCAGAATTTATTTTTGGAATAAAAATTCAAAGTAAATAAAAAGATTTAAAAGCCTTTTTATACCGCTTAAGTGACATGAGAAATGTCTTAATTTATTTTTTACTCGCATTATTGTTCATAAGTGCTGTAAAAGCAACACCAGTTGATTATTCTGTAAAAGTAGAAAACTCTACATCGTCAGAAATAATACCACAGGTTAAAGAATGTGATTTAGAGTGTATGTTCCCTTTACCTCCATCAGCAATCGAAAATATAACATCCTATTCCATTTCAGGTTATAACACCGATCTGATAAAAGAAATTAAATTTTTATCTACAGATTCACAATCAACAACAAACAATGAGGATAAACTCTTCATCTTAGTTGAGAAAACATCCGTTAGAATATTGTCTGTAGCACCAAATTTGTTATACCCAGGAAACAACAATTTAATTATTCAAATTGAAAATGATGGCTCAGAAGAATTATTAGATCTACATGCAACAATTTCGGGTGAAGGAATAAAAACGAAAGAATATTCTACTTTAGAATCTTTAAAACCAAAAGAATCAAATTTCTTAAATGTTTTGTTAGAAGTTTCAGCACAAGATAAAGCTGATATAATTGTAAAAATATTTTCAGCTTCCAATACACTAAAACAAGAAATTAAAACGGTTTCAATAAAATCAGAAGAAAAAAAACAAACAGAAGAAAAACAAACGCTAAATGCCACAGACGCTTCACAAAAAATAACAAAAGCACGCGAAGACTTAAGAAAATATGAAGAAGAGATGTTCAATAAAAAAGCAGATGGCTATGCTGTAACCAGTATTGAAGGCGATATTGAAGATACTAAAAACCTAATACAAAAGGTGCAATTAGAATACGTTCGTTATTCTCAAGAAGATTTTGATCTAAACTACAATCTGATAACGTCAAACATAGAGGATATAAGATTAAAATTAAACGTAGCCCAGCCAGCAAAAACATTAGGCGACAGAATTAAAGATAACATTATTATAATAAGTACAGCAATCGGTTTGATTATCTCTTCATTAACTGCTTGGGGTCTTGCAAAAACCCATGTTAATGTTCAGAGCATTAAAAAATTAAATCACAGAAAGAAAAAATAAAATATGCTCCTGCTGAGATTTTCATAAACTTTCTTTCCTAGGTTTCTTTTCAAGAAAGCTCTTTTGAACTCAGGATTTCAAGCTCGAGAAGCTCGCGTCATTCTCCGTTAAGACCAGGAGTTTTTAAGAACCTTGGTTCTTAAGACCGGGCTAGACCACAGGAGCATGAAATAAAAGAAACTTAGCTATTTATAAAAATTAGCCCCATGAGGATTTGAACCTCAGTCTCAACCTCCAGAGGGTTCCGCTTTAAAATTTGCGTCCTTGGCCGTTGTCCAGCTTCCCTTTTTCTCGTTTTTCTTTCTGAGGTTTCTTTTTCTAAAAGAAAGCTCCTAGACTATGGGGCTATAAATTAATTTAAAAACACAATTATTTATAAATATTAACTTCTCTAAAGAATTAAATGGCAAAACTAAAATTATTAATTTTTATAACAATAATCTTAGTTGGCTATATCATAATCACCTCTTATAATCTAAATTTAAAAGAAAAACGAGATCAAAAAGAGTTTACTTCTCTATTCTCAAAATGGGCATATAAAGTAACAAAAAATGTTATATCTTTAGTAGGTTATACTTTCAAACAAGACTGGAATCCAATAAATAATACAAAAAATGACACTAAAACAACCAACTAGTATAAACGAATGTGTTTATTTTACCAATAGAACAATAGGCAACGGTAAAGTAAAAGCCTGGGTTTTCAAGGAAATTTGCCCAAATTGTAAAAAAGGCATGATGGGTAAACCAGTAGATCCAAAAACAGGTAAACCACAAATTAGAACAAAAGAATATGTCTGCAAAGAATGCAATTTTACAATGCCAGAAGAGGAATATGAAGATACTTTAACAATTAATACCCAATATATATGCCCATATTGCGACTTCCAGGGTGAAAAACAAGTTCCTTTCATAAGAAAAAAAATACAAGTTTTTGATGAAGAAGAACAAAAAAAGAAGACAATAGAAGCAGCGAGATTTCAATGTGAAAAATGTGGTAAAAACATAGATATTACTAAAAAAATGAAATAAAAAACTTTATAAACCCAAATTTTTATTTCTTTCTTTACCCTACTGATAAAAGATGGTTTGTAAAAATGGAAGCCTAAAATTAGCCGCTGATTCTAGATATATAGCTAAGAGAATAAAAAATGCCAAATATTCATAGACCAAGGAGAGGAAGTTTACAAGTTTGGCCAAGAAAAAGAGCAAAACGCTCTTATGCAAGAATAAGAACTTGGCCCAAATTAGATGGAACTAAACTTTTAGCTTTTATAGGTTATAAAGCAGGCATGACCCATATAATAGCCAAGGATACTTCACCAAATACAATATACAAAAACCAACTAATCTCAGTTCCGGTCACTATTATTGAATGTCCGCCGTTAAAACCTCTTTCTTTGCGTTTTTACAAAAATTCCCTTGACGGTCTAAAACTTATTTCTGAAGTTTTCTCAAATAAACTAGATAAGGAATTGAAAAGAAGGACTAAAATTTCAAACAAACCAAAAAAAGAACCTCAACTTTTTGATGAAATAAGATTAGCAGTTTACACTCAACCAAGACTTACCGGGATAGGCAAAAAAAAGCCAGAAATCTTAGAGATTGGCCTTTCTGGTTCGGATAATAAACAAAAACTCGATTTTGCAAAATCTTTGTTAGATAAAGAAATTAGATTAGATGAGGTTTTTAAAGATATAAAAATAGTAGATGTTCATTCAGTTACTAAAGGCAAAGGATATCAAGGGGCTATTAAAAGGTTTGGTGTTACAATAAGACAACATAAAGCAGAAAAAACAAAAAGAGGTATTGCTACATTAGGTTCTTGGACACCAAACAAGGTATTATTCTCAGTTCCACATGCAGGCCAGATGGGTTATCATCAAAGAACAGAATATAATAAGCAAAATTTATTGATTGATACAGATCCTAAAAAAATAAATCCCAAATCTGGGTTCTTGCATTATGGTTTAATAAAAAACCATTATATATTACTTAAAGGTTCAATTCCAGGATCTGTAAAAAGAACAATAATTTTAACACCCGCAGCAAGAGTAAATAAACCGCAGCACCCGCTTGAAATAAAATCAATAAATTTGGACAGTAAACAATGAAAGCAGACTTATACAATTTAGAAGGAAAAAAAGTAAATCAAATAAAACTACCTATTCAATTTGAAGAAATAATAAGGCCTGATTTAATCAAAAGAGCGTTTATTGCATTAAAACTCTCAAATAGAACCCCTTATGGTGCATATGAATGGGCGGGAAAAAGGGCTTCATCTTATGTTTCAAAAAGAAGAAGAAAATACAAAGGTACATATGGTAAGGGAATTTCAAGAACGCCTAGAAAAGTTTTAACAAAAAGAGGAACTCAATTTTATTGGGTAGGTGCCACAGTTCCGTTTGCAGTTGGTGGTAGAAGAGCTCATCCTGCAAAATCAGAAAAGATCTGGACAAAAAAAATAAATATTAATGAAAGAAGAAAAGCAATCAGATCTGCTCTAGCAGCAACATTTGATTTAAATTTAATAAAATCACACGGTTATAAAACAAATAATCCTTCTGTTATAATAGATTCAAAATTTGAATCTAAAGATAAAACAAAAGATGTTAAAAAAATATTATCCTCCTTGGGATTAGATGAAGAATTAAAAAGAACGCAAAAAAAAATTATCAGATCCGGTAGGGGAAAATCACGTGGTAGGAAATATAGGATTAAATCAGGTCCATTAATTGTGGTATCTAAGGATTGTCCATTGATTAAGTCTGCAGTGAATTTACCTGGTTTGGATGTTGTAAAAGTAAATGAATTAAATATAATTTCCCTAGCCCCGGGTGCAATCCCAGGAAGATTAACAATATATACAGAAGATTCAATAAAAGAATTGGAAAAAAACAACTTGTTTATTAACAAAGGTAAAAAATGAACCAAATATTAAAATACCCATTATCAACTGAAAAATCAGTTAAATTAATGGAATCAGAAAATAAAATAGTATTTATTGCAGATAGAAGAGCAACCAAGCAGGAAATAAAAAAAGCCTTTGAAGACATGTTTAAAATAAAGGTTTTAAAAGTAAATACTTCAATCCAAAAAGGTTTAAAAAAGGCTTATATAAAATTACCAACAGATAGTCCTGCAATAGACATTGCAACTAAGCTAGGAATAATGTAAAATGGGTAAAAATATAATACAACAAAGGCGTGGTCGTGGTACTACGACATATAGAGCACATTCACATAGATGGGTTGCCGATGTTAAACATAGGAAATATGATGATTTAGAAAAAAAATCAGTTATAAAAGGAAAAATTATTGATTTAATCCACTGCTCAGGGCACTCTGCACCATTAGCGTTGATCAAATATGAGAATAGTGAGCAAGCATATATCTTTGCTCCAGAAAATGTAAGGATAAATGAAGACGTTGAATCTGGAGTTAAAGCTCAAGTGAAAGTAGGTAGTACTCTTCCGCTAAAAAACATACCAGAAGGAACGCCTGTTTATAATATTGAAATATTGCCAGGCGACGGTGGGAAATTATGCAGAACCTCTGGAAATTCAGCTAAGATTATCTCAAGTTTAGGAAACACAACTTTAATTGAATTACCATCAAAAAAACAAAAAAAAGTCTTTTCTGAATGTAGGGCCACTATCGGAATAATTTGTGGTGGCGGAAGAAAAGATAAGCCTTTCGTAAAAGCAGGTAAGAGACATTATCTAATGAGAGCGCGTGGAAAACTTTACCCAATAACATCCGCGGTTGCAATGAATGCTGTAGATCATCCATACGGTTCTGGTAGAGGTAGACATCACTCAAAGATAAAACCAGCACCAAGATTTGCCCCACCGGGAAGGAATGTTGGATCTATAAGGCCTAAGAGGTCAGGAAGGAAGAGATAATGGCTAAGCAATTTACCTACAAAGGGAAAACATTGGAAGAATTGCAAAAGATGGATATAAAAGAGTTTGCTAAACTAGCTCCTTCAAGACAAAGAAGATCTTTATTTCATGGTTTGACAGATCAACAAAAACGTTTACTAACGAAAATAAAAGGATCCAAACAAGCAAAAAAACAAATTAAAACACATTTAAGAGATATGATTGTACTGCCAGAGATGATTGGTTCACAATTACTTGTACATGCAGGAAAAGATTGGGTTCCTGTTTTTGTAGTTGATGAAATGTTGGGTCATTACTTGGGTGAATTTACTCTTACAAGGAAAAAAGTACAACACTCAGCTCCCGGTATAGGGGCTACAAAATCAAGTGGAGCTTTATCGCAAAAATAAAATGAACAAAGAGATTACAGCCATGGTCAGAGGAGTAGATTTATCAATTTCAACTAAACATTCAATTGAGATTTGTAATTTTATTAGACATAAACCTATTGATAAAGTAAGAAATTATCTCGAACTTGTGCTCCAAGAAAAAGAAGCTCTCCCTTTAAGAAGATTCCATAAAGATAGAGGGCACAGAAGGGGAAATATGGGACCAGGGTTTTATCCTAAAAAAGCAACAAAAGAGTTCATAAGTTTATTAGACAGTTTAAAAGCCAATGCACAAAATCAAGGGTTAAACCCAACTGATTTAGTAATAAGCAGGGCAATAGCGAACAAAGCAAGTATACCTCATAGATATGGAAGACAAAGAGGAATAAAAGCAAAAAGAACCCATATTGAAATAGTGGCAGAAGAAAAGAGTACAAAAGAGAATAAAAAATGATTGAAAGACAATTCGTAAAGCAAAAATTGAAGGAGCATTTGATCCAAGAATATATAGCTTCTAAACTAAACAGAACAGGATATTCACATACAGAAGTTAAAAGAACGCCATTAGGAGAGAAAGTAGTGATTTACACAACAAGACCTGGATTAGTAGTTGGAAAAAAAGGAGAAACAATTCAAAAATTAACTTTAGTGCTCAAAAAAAAGTTTAAGATGGAGAATCCACAGATAGAAATTGGCGAAGTAGTTAATCCATATTTAGATGTAAATTATGTTTGTGATAGGATAGTATCAACACTTGAGAGATTCGGTTCAAAAGGATTTAAGTCAGTTGGATACAAAACACTCCAAATTATGATGGATGCAGGTGCAATGGGTGCTGAAATAGTAGTCTCAGGCAAAGTCCCAAGCGCTAGGGCAAGGTCATGGAGATTTTCAGCAGGTTATCTTAAAAAATCTGGTGATACTGCCATTACTAAAGTAAACAAAGCAGAAGGTTCAGCAAATTTAAAGTCAGGTGTAGTTGGCGTAAAAGTTAGTTTAATGTTGCCAGAAACAGAACTGCCTGATCGAATTAAGATTAAAAAAGTGGATATTGAACAGATTAAAGAGAAAGCTAAAGAGATCTCACAAGAAGAAAAAGTAGAAAAATCAAAAGAGGAAACAGTAGAAAAATCTAAAGAAGAAGAAAAAATAGAAAAACCGAAAAAAGAGAAAAAGGTAAAACTAGAAGGTAAAAAGAAAAATGTCAATAATCAAAAAGAATGAACTAAAGAATTTGAGCATTGGTGCCATTAACGAAAAAATATCGGAATTGAATAAAGAACTAATGAAACTTAATACTCAAAGAGCAGTTGGTACCACAATAGAAAGCCCCGGTAAAGTAAAATTACTAAGGAGGACTATTGCAAAATTATTAACTGTTCAAAATATGAAATCAAAATTGGATAAAACAAATTCCAAGGAGGATAAAACAAAATAATGGGCGAAATAGACCCACTAACAGGACTACCTAAAGAGCTGGGCGTTTGGGAAAACTTGGCCAAAGGCGAACAAAGAATAAAAATTAAAGAAGAAAAAAGAAAATTCGGAAAAATGATTACAGTAGTAGAAGGGATAAATAGTAAAGAAGTAGACATTAAGGACATAGCAAAAAATTTGAAGTCAAAACTTGCCTGTGGCGGTACAGTAAAAGAAAATAATATTGAGCTACAAGGGGCCCACGCAATGAAGGTTAAAAGTGAACTCATAAGATTAGGTTTTGCTCCGGATTCAATTGAAATAAAATAAAAGACCATGCCAAAAGAGATTACAAGGCATGAACTAATCGGATCTGAAATTGAGATCATTAGTTCATCGAATCCAAATTTAAAAGGAATCAAGGGTAAAATAATAGATGAAACAAAAAATATGCTGATAATAGAAACAGAAAAAGGAGTTAAGAAAATAATAAAAAACCAAATAAAAATGAAATTAAACACTCAAAGAAAAATAATAGAAGTCGAAGGAAAAAAAATAGTTGGAAGACCAGAAGAGAGGATTAAAAAATGAAACCAAAAAATATTGGTATTAAAGTTAAACAACCTACATTAACGAAAAGTGAGGATATTCATGATCCCTTTTTTGGTAATCTTAGTCTTCGTGGTAGAATGTTTACAGGGATGGTAATTTCTACAAACTCTGCAAAAACTGCAAAAGTAGAGTTTACTAGGCTTTATCCTCTCCCTAAATACGAAAGATTTGAGAAAAGAAGGACAAGGATTCAGGTACATAACCCAGAATCAATTAATGCTAAACCAGGAGATAAAGTCAAAATTATAGAGTGCAGACCAATTTCAAAAACTAAAAATTTTGTTATTATAGAAAAATTAGAAAATGAAAGCAATAAAAGGAAGAATAACTAAAGGGTTATCACACGGTTCAGTTTTAGGTACATGTGATAATTCAGGAGTTAAACTAGTTAGAATAGTCTCCATTAAAGGTTCAAAAACAGTAAAAAGAAGAAAGCCTAATGCGGGTATTTCAGATTTAGTATTTGTTTCAGTAATAAAAGGAGATAAAGAGATGAGGAAACAAGTAGTTCCTGCAGTGATAGTAAGACAAAGAAGGGAATATAGGCGCCCAGATGGAACAAGAATTAAGTTTGCCGATAATGCAGTTGCAATATTAAAAGATGACAAAGGTAATCCGAAAGGAACAATTTTTAAAGGGCCTATAGCAAAGGAGGTTACCGAGAGATGGCCAGGCATTGCAAAACTCGCTGGCATAGTTGTATAAAATGAAAAAAGAATTTTCAAAACATTGGAAATCAAGTAAGAATCCTAAAAAACAAAGAAAATATTTAGCGAATGCTAAGTTACATATTAAAAGAAAGTTACTGTCAGCTACTTTATCAAAAGATTTAAGAAAAAAATATAATCGAAGATCATTTCCTATTAAAAAAGACGATAAAGTAACAATACTCAGGGGTCAATTTAAAAAGTTAAAAGGAAGAATTGTAAGTGTCAACTTAAAAAATACTAAAGTTCATATAGATTCTGCTCAACTTATTAAGAAAGATGGCTCCAAGGTTTTTTATCCAATACATCCTTCAAATATTATGATAACTGATTTGAATCTTGATGATAACAAAAGAATTAAATCTTTAATGAGGACAAAAGATGTCACATCTGAAAAGAATAAGAGTACCTAAGTCTTTACCTATCAAGATTAGGAAGGAAAGGAAATATATAGCTAGGCCATTACCAGGCCCTCATAGTTTATTTAGTTCTATTACCCTGAACACTCTTCTTAAAGATGTTATTAATCATGCAACTACAACAAAAGAAGTTAAATCTATATTAAATAAAGGTAATTTGTTGGTTGACGGAATAGTAAGGAAAGAGCATAGATTCCCTGTTGGTTTGTTTGATATAATTTCTATACCAGATATTAACGAACATTACATAATTTTATATAAATCTGGAAAATTATTTGCTATTTCTATAAATAGAGAAGACTCAAATTCGAAAACTTGTAAGATTATAGGAAAAACAATCCTTAAAAAAGGAAAACTACAACTGAATTTATATGATGGTAAAAATATTATTGTAGACAAAGATGCCTACAAGGTAGGAGACTCTGTGATTCTATCACAAAAAATAATTAAAAAACATTTAAAACTTGAAAAAGGTGCTATGGTTTATTTAATAGAAGGGAAACATAAAGGCACAATCGGTATTTTAGATGAAATACAACATTTCCAAGGTTTAACCAAAGATAGGGTTGTTCTAAAAGTTAATGATAAAAAAATAGTTACAAGAAAGGATTATACTTTTGTTATAGACAAGGAGTTTAAATGAATAAGATGAAAGAAGTTAAAATAGAAAAAGTAACTTTAAATATGGGGACCGGTGGTCCAGGTGAAAATCTAGACAAAGCTATGAAACTATTAAAGAGTATAACAAAAGAAAAACCAGTGTCAACAACGACTAAAAAAAGAATTCCTGGGTGGGGCATAAGACCGGGACTACAAATAGGCTGTAAGGTAACTATCCGAGGTAAAAAAGCAGAAATACTTTTAAAAAGATTATTTGAAGCCAAGGGCAATAAATTAAAC
This sequence comes from Candidatus Woesearchaeota archaeon, assembly GCA_964432435.1. Lineage (GTDB taxonomy): Archaea > Nanobdellota > Nanobdellia > SCGC-AAA011-G17 > JACPIM01 > JACPIM01. The sequence continues at coordinate 10,259 of CAYSNL010000014.1, forward strand.
CCGCATTCATTTGATGATCAAGGCAACTTATCCTTTGGTATACCAGAATATTTAGATGTTCCTGGTGCAGAGTATGATCCTTCTATAGGTATCATAGGCTTTGAAGCAGCAGTTTCACTTTCAAGACCAGGATTTAGGATTAAACATAGAAGGATTATGAAAAGATCAATACAAAAAAAATGTAGAATAACTAAAGACGAAGCAAAAGAGTTTATCAAAAATAAATATTTAATAAGAATAGGAGAAGAATGACAACAAGCAATTATAGGAAGGAGTATACCCAATTGAAGATGAAACAAACTAAATGGAAGAAATTCCTAAAACATAATGCCCCAAAAAAAAGAACTACTGGAGCGGCTCTAAAAAAATGTATTAGGTGCGGCAGAACTCATGCGCATATCCAAAAATATGGTCTTAACTTGTGTAGAACCTGTTTTAGAGAATGTGCACCATCAATTGGCTTTAAAAAATATAGCTAGGAGAAAAAATGACATTAAATGATCCGTTAGCTGACGTATTATCAAACATTAATAATGCAGAGAAGGTTGGTAAATTAAATTGCATAGCTGAGCCTAGTTCAAAAACTGTAAAATCAGTTTTAAACATTCTAAAAAAGAAGGGTTATATAAAAGATTTCAAAGAGGTAACTAGCCCTAAAGGTAATGCATTAGATATAACGCTCTCAGGCAAAATAAATAAATGTTCAGTTATAAAACCAAGATATTCTGTAAAAGTAAGTGATCTTGAAAAATTCGAAAAAAGATTTTTACCTGCTAAAAATTTCGGGGTATTAATAATTTCTACCTCAAAAGACATCTTAACACATTATGATGCAAAAGAAAAAAATATCGGCGGAAGACTGATAGCTTATTGTTATTAAAAATGACGAAAAAAATAATAGATAAAACAATTGTAATCCCAGAAGGGATATCGGCCAGTTTAGATGGTAATACATTAAAAATAAAAGGCCAAAAAGGGGAGATTATAAAAAAATTATCATTTCCAAATATAAAGATTGGATTATCTGAAAATAAAATTTTAATAAAAGCTAAGTGTAATACAAGAAAATTTAAAAAAATAGTAAATACTTTCTCATCTCACATAAAGAATATGATCAAAGGAGTTGAAAACAATTACGTTTGCAAGCTTAAAATTTGTTCTGGTCACTTCCCTATGAAAGTCACTCACGACCAGAACCAAGTTGTTATTTCTAATTTTCTAGGCGAAAAAATACCTAGAAAGGCGGTAATATTAAAAGACGTTACTGTAAAAATTGATTCGGATATTATCTTATTGTCTGGTCCAGACAAAGAGGCCACCACCCAATCGGCCGCCAATATAGAAATAGCAACTAAAATTACTAAAAGGGATAGGAGAGTTTTTCAGGACGGCATATTCAAAATTTAGGTTAACAAAATGAAAATAGATAAAAATTTAATAAAAAAGAAAAAACCAAAATTTTTTAGGCAGCAATCTCAAATTTTTAAAAAACTGGATAAAAAATGGCGCGCTCCCAAAGGTATGCATTCTAAACTAAGGAGGAAAAAGAAAGGAAAAGGAAATCTTCCTTCTATAGGGTATTCATCGCCTAAAGAAATTCGTGGTTTATCTAGAGCAGGTTTAATCCCTGTAATTATTTCAGAAGTTTCACGATTAAATAAACTAGGAAGTAAACATGGCGTAATAATATCAAGAGCTGTAGGAACAAGAAAAAGGATAAACATATTAAAAAAGATTAAAGATCTCAATCTAAATGTTTTAAATGTGAAGGACGTTGATGGTTATATTAAAAAAATTGAAGAGGAAAGGAAAGCTAAGAGAGAAATAAAGCAGAGTAAAAAGGAAAAAAAGAAAAAATCACAAGAAGAAGCTGTGAAAAAATCACAAGAAGAGAAAGCTAAAGAAACCTCACAAGAAGAAAAAGATAAGATCGAGAAAGAAGAAAAAAGAAAAATTTTGGAGCAGAAAAAATGAATGTAAGTCACCAAAAAAAGCTAATTGCAAGGGCCATTGGAATCGGAAAGGAAAGAGTTAAAATCGATCCAGAAAAATTGGCAGATATTAAAGAGGCAATTACAAAAGCTGATTTAAGGTCTTTAATCTCATCTGGGGCTATAAAAATAAAACAAAAAACGGGGCATTCAAAGTCAAGATCAAGAAAGATAAAAATACAAAAAGGCAAAGGAAGAAGAAAAGGTCAAGGCACTAGGAAGGGTAGGAGAACAGCGCGCTTACCTAAAAAAGCATTTTGGATGTTAAAAACCAGGTCACAAAGGGAGTTTATAAAATCCTTAAAGGAAAGAAAATTAATTACTAAGCAAACATATCGCGATCTTTATCATAAAATAAAGAGCAATCGTTTTAGAAGTATACGTTTAATAAAAATCTACATAGGAGAAAACAAATTATTAACCAAAAATGCAATTAAAAAGAAAAATTGAAGGAAGAACAGATTATAGAAGAAGGCTTAAATTATTAGTATCAAATAAGCCTCGCCTAGTTATACGTAAATCATTAACCAAGATTATATCACAAATCGTTGAATATTCTAAAAATGGAGATAAAACAATAGTTTCCTCTACTTCAAAAGAATTAGAAAAATATGGATGGAAAGCCGGTTTGAATAATACGCCCGCTGCTTATCTTACTGGGCTCGTTATGGGAAAAAAAGCTCTTGAAAAAGGTATAAGAGAAGTCACTCCAGATATAGGTTTTTACACTTCAAATAAAGGTGCAATAATTTTTGCTTTTTTGAAAGGTATAAAAGACATAGGTTTAAAAATCAATATAAATGAGACTGTGGTACCAAATGACTCAAGGATTAGAGGCGAACATATAGCCAATTATTCAAAAATAAATAAAACTATCTTCAAGAGTTATAAAGTAAATCCAGAGGACTTACCGAAACATTTTGATGATATCAAAGCAAAGGTATTAAGCAAAAAATGAAACGAAACAATAGAGCTACAGAAGAAACAGGAATCTATAGAGCTAAAGAATTTGATAAGGAGGGCTGGACTCCTAAAACTGAATTAGGCAGAAAAATAAAATCCGGAGAAATAAGAGATATTGATGAAATTTTATCTAAGGGATTAAAAATTTTAGAGCCAGAAATAGTAGACATTTTATTACCTGGTTTAGAAACAGAATTGGTTTCTGTAGGCCAAAGTAAAGGTAAGTTTGGTGGAGGGAAGAGAAGTACTTGGAGGCAAACTCAAAAGAAGACACAAGAAGGAAATAAACCAAAATTCTCCGCTACTGCAGTTATAGGTAATAAAGATGGTATTGTAGGCCTTGGTTTCGGTAAATCAAAAGAAACAGTACCTGCAAGAGAGAAATCGGTAAGGAATGCAAAATTAAACTTAATTAAAATAAAAAGGGGTTGTGGTTCGTGGGAAGGAGACCCCAAAGGAAAAAATTCTATACCTTTCGCAGTAACTGGAAAGTGCGGTTCAGTAAAAATTAAAATTATGCCTGCCCCTAAAGGTGCTTCATTAGTGATCGAAAAAGAATGTGCAAAAATTTTAAGGCTTGCTGGTATACAAGACATATATTCAAGAACATCTAGAAACACTAAAACAAAATTAAATTTAGTAAGAGCATGTTTCAACGCTTTAAAAAAATTATCAGAAGTAGACAGATAAAATGGAAAAGAAGAGAATTGCAATAATAAGAATACATGGTAAATCCGGTTTAAAAAAAGGAGTAAAAGATACACTTAATATGCTTAGGCTTTACAAAAAACACAATTGTGTTATAGTTTCTAACACCAATGATATAATTGGTATGCTAAAAAAACTGAATAATTATGTTACTTGGGGTGAAATAGACAAAGATGCTTTTTCATTACTAATTAAAAGAAGAGGAAAATTAGCAAGAAAAACTAACTTAACTGAAGATTACGTAAAAGAAAAATTAGAAATCAGCATAGATGAATTTATAGATCAAGTATTCGAATTTAAAAAAGAATTAAGAGATTTACCAGGATTAAAACTCTTTTTCAGATTGCTCCCACCTAGAGGCGGTTTTGAACGTGGTGGAGTAAAAGAACAATTTTCCAAAGGCGGAGTTTTAGGTTATAGAAAAGATAAAATAAATGATCTAGTAAAAAGGATGGTTTAAATGGTAGTCAACAAAAGAAAGAAGAATTCAAGACAACGTGGCTCAAAAACACATGGTTGGGGTGCAATGAAAAAACACAGAGGAGCAGGCAACCGTGGTGGTCGCGGTATGGCTGGTACTGGAAAAAGGGCAGACCAACTTAAATCACTAGTAATAAAAAGGTTTAAACTAAAAAATTACTTCGGAAAATCAGGATTTAAGAGACCACAAAAGGTCATAGTAAAAATAAAAACCATTAATATAGGCGATTTGATTAAATTTAATAAAACAGACATAAATCTCAATGAACTCGGATTTAATAAATTATTAGGCGTGGGTAAAATAAATAAAAAATATAATATAAAAGTTACTTCTTGTTCTAAACTAGCCAAAGAAAAAATTGAGGACCTGGGAGGATCTGTAAGTATAGTCCAATGAAAATTAGTTCAGTCTTAGAATTTTTACCAGAAGTTAAAAAACCAACAGAGAAAAGATTACCCTTTAACACTAAGTTAAAATGGTCACTAATAATACTAGTTGCTTTTTATTTGTTGAGTATAATACCATTATATGGGTTAAGTAGCAATTCATTATCCTACTTAGAGCAACTATCAATTATCCTAGGAGCTAAATTTGGAACAATAGCTTCTCTAGGTATTGGTCCTATAGTAACAGCATCAATAGTAATACAACTCCTTGTAGGCGCAGGTTTGTTAAAAATCGATACAACAACACCAGAAGGAAGATCATTATTTCAAGGAATCCAGAAATTGTTAATCCTTTTTTTCATAATATTTGAAGCAATGATTTATGTACTCATGGGTGGTTTGGCACCATCCCAAAATTTATCGCCTGCCACATTTAGATTTGCCCAATTTATCCTAATCTTCCAATTATTTATAGGTGGCCTATTAATAATGTATATGGATGAGGTAGTAAATAAATGGGGTTTTGGATCTGGTGTATCGTTATTTATTGCTGCAGGAGTTGCTTCCAGTTTATTCGTTAGAGCATTTTCCCCATTAAGTTCTTTAGGGACCTGGGCTCTAGGTAAAGGAGAAGCAGCAGTAGGCCAGGTTTGGGTATTATTTACTTCATTAGCAAGCGGCCATCCTACACAATCACTAATAGCTCTTTCAGGTATACTCGCAACAATATTAGTTTTCTTATTCTCAGTTTACGCCCAAGCTATGAAAGTAGAAATTCCGTTGTCTTTTGGTAGAGTAAGAGGACACGGTATTAGATGGCCGTTAAAATTTTTATACACATCTAATATTCCGGTTATTTTAATTGCAGCATTCTTAGCAAATATTCAATTATTAGCTAGGTTATTACAATCAGCGGCTGAAAATGGTAGTAATAAAATAATCACTTTTTTATCTACCTCTATCTTTGGTCAATACGCCGGCAATGCACCACAAGGGGGCTTAGTTGCATGGACGTCAGCAAGTAGCATAATACAAAACATCATAACCGGTTCATTTAGGTTTATTGATTTAACACACGCATTTGCATACCTAATGATAATGGTAATAGGTTCAGTAATATTTTCATATTTTTGGGTACAAACTTCAGGTATGGATGCTGCGTCTCAAGCAAAACAGATGATGGCGTCAGGTTTACAGATTCCAGGTTTTAGAAGAGACCAAAGGGTTTTAGAGCAGATTTTAAAAAGATATATAACTCCACTCACTCTTCTGGGCGGTATTTCAATAGGTTTTTTAGCAGCAGCAGCCGATTTGTTAGGTGCCTTAACATCAGGGACAGGTTTATTATTAACTGTGATGATAGTTTACAGGTTATATGAAGATATTGCTCAACAACATATGATGGATATGTATCCTGCTTTAAGGAGGGTTATGGAGAAATAAGATGGCCTTTTTAAGTAGTTTTTTTAATATGATTTTTGGATGGGCGATAAAATTAGGTGCGCCCTATAACTTGATGATAATCACTTTTGTAATCACACTTTTCATAACTTTAGTTTATAAATTTGCTACAAATCAAGAAAGACTCAAATCAATAAGAGAAGAAATAAAAAAAATACAAGACGAGACTAGATCGTTAAAAAGCGAACCAGGAAAGATGATAGAAAAACAAAAACAATTGGGACCTTTGATGATGGAACAGTTTAGACATTCCTTTAAACCGATATTAATAACATTCTTGCCAATAATCTTGGTCTTTGGTTGGCTAAGAGAAACATTCACTGTAAATGGAGAAGACTTAAAGATAATCTTTGGTTTAAGCTGGTTTTGGAGTTATGTTTTATTTTCAATAATCTTCAGTATAATAATTCGAAAAGTATTAAAAGTGAACTGAACAAAGCATTAAAATGCCATTACAACCACACAGAACTAGGAGTTTAAGAAGAGTAAAGGTTAAACTACCGGGCGGAAGAGTAACTATACACTACATCAAAAGGAAACCAAATCAAGCACACTGTGCAAACTGTAAAAAAATTCTTCGTGGTGTGCCAAAAGATCTTCCCGTGAAAATCAGGAAATTGCCTAAATCACAAAGAAGACCAGAAAGATTATTTGGTGGTTTTTTATGCCCTTCATGTGCTAAAAATGAAATTATTAAAAAGTTTAATACAGTAAATGAAAAAATAGAAACTGGTAGGCTAGTTGTTAAAACAGCTGGAAGGGAAAGTGGCAAATTAGGTGTTATAGTTGATATAATCAATGACACTTATGTTTTATTAGATGGCCAAGTAAGAAGAAAAAAATGTAACATAAATCACATTGAAACCCTGGATAAGAAAATTAAAATTAAACCGAATGCATCAACAGAGACGGTAATCAAGGAATTAAAAGAGTTAGGCATAGAAGTTATAAAAACCAAATCCAAACCAGAAAAAGAAAAACCTATGAAAAAAATAAATCAAAAAAAGAAAATTCAAACAATAGAAAATACCAAAAAAGAAATTAAAGTAGAAAGACCGAAAAAAGTTCAAGATAATAAATCAAAGCAAAAATGAAAGATAATAAAAGCATATGGCAGCAAAAATATTTAGAGTATCAGCTTCTTCAACAACATATTGAAACTTTACAACAACAATTAGAGTTGTTAAATCAACAAAATATTGAAATATCAAAAATTAAAAATGGCCTATCCTCTTTAGAAGGTTTAGAACCAGGCAAAGAAATTTTTTCACAAATAGGGCCAGGCATTTTTGCTAGAGCCAATTTAAAAGATGTTACAGAAGTATTGTTTAATGTAGGTTCAGATATATTAGTTAATAAAAAAATAAATGATGCCATTTCATCACTAGAATCACAACAACAAGAAATTTCTGAATCAAATTTAAAGCTTGAAGAACAATTCCAAAAAGTAGTTTTTAGAATTATTAAACTACAAGAAGAAATGCAAACACTAAAAATTAATTCTTCTGAACAATAATCTAATTTTTAAAGAATTTTCTAATAGCCTAGTTCAAAACATCCATCTTTTAATGTTATAGGGTTTTCATCTACTTGTTAGAATGTCTTTTTTTTAGATTGTTTTTCTTTACTACCATTTGTAAAAATTAGATTAATCTTTTTATTGTCTTATAGATGATATATAAGATTAAAACAAAAACTAAAATAGAATATATCAATCCTAAAAACCCATACAAGAAAATATCTCTTTCCAGTATTAAACCAAGGTATAAACTAGAACTAAACCAGAACAATCCCAATAAAGCATAAAACAACAAAGGTTTATTGTTGCTTCTGATTAAGAAAAAGGACACTATAAAAAATAAGAATAATAACACCACAATAAAAGAAAGTTTATTTTTTATATACAAACTCGAATCACTAAATTTATTTTTGACTAGTTCTATCTCCCTTTTTAAAACACCCTCTGATCCCATTTTTATATTTTCACTAACCATAATTTTAGCAATTACAAAATAGCCCAATTTTTTACTACTTGCTTCATAATAAACGTAGTAATCATCTTTTTTTATTTCTTTTGAAGGTAATTCGCTCCATTTATCATCTGAGTATAAGAACAAACCAATCGGTTCCTTTATTTTTTTATACTTGAACCTTATTGTGGCTCCCGTTATTGCACTGTCCGGTATATTTACTTTTGTTATTTCATAATAGTCTAGCGCATTATCTAATAAAGGTATATCATTAGGTGGTATGTTAATATTGTTAACCTTAACTTGACTGTTAGAGACTTCTCTATTTATGTTTAATAACACAGAGATAATATTAGAATATGGATCCACTATCTCAATATTTAATTCACCTGATGATAATCTCGGTATTGAATAAACTGTTTCTTTGGATTTTTGTGTAATTTCGCTTATCCTGGTTCCTCCACCACTGCCACTACCTGATCCGCCACCAAGGCTAACAGAAGTTTCTGGTTCTTCACTATGTATTGTTGTACTTGAAGTAGTTGTTGATGTTGAAGATGTACTTGTAGTAGAAGATGTGGTAGCAGTTATTACCGTAACATAAAATGCTGTCGAATTTCCAAACATAGTGGTATTTCCTTCCCACGAGACATTAGCCAAGTAATTGCCTTCTGTCCAAAACATAGTAAAATTCTGCAAGAAACTCTTGCTATAGTTAAAACTAATATTTACACCAGAATAACTAGTTACAAATAAAGTAATGTTAGCATCAGTTGGATAAATAGCTTTAGATGTAATATTAATAGTTTCATTTGGTGAAATAGTTACGTTTGTATTCAGGCTGTTATTTAACCATAAAGGAAAATAACTCGTATTTGGCACAAACTCGTAAGCCCCTATGTCCGGATTAGAACCATACCACTTCCTACATCCAGCATTATTCAAATCAGACTTTCCAGAGTTTTCGGCATTAGAACAATGATAACCAGAGATTATAGTACCATTATCAATTGCTGGACTTGTTGATT
>CAYSNL010000015.1:0-18900 GCA_964432435.1 Candidatus Woesearchaeota archaeon
GTCCTTCTCGGGGCTAGGACTCTCATCCCCCCTACTGATCTTTGGCTTGGTAGGCTTATAATTCTCTTCAGAAGTTTTCTTCTTAAGAAAAGTTCCTTTACCCTACCAACAACCTAATCAGCCGCCGACTCATCTTATGGCATTACTTTTCAAGGAAAATACATTCCAGTTATCATCCTCTATCCGGGTTTAGCCTCAGTTTCCCAAGGTTATCCCAGACCATAAGGCAGATTATCGACGTGTTACTGAGCCTTACGCCAGTGCTCCGAAGAGCCCTTTGACTTGCATGCCTAAGTCGAATTCGAATAGCAGCAATCTCCCGCAGGATCAACGGGAATTACTAGCAAGACTTTTTTAATAATAAAAATAATCTCACCTTACTAAGCTTTGCTCAAACTCATACTCACTTTTTAAGCAAGTATTCACATGAAATCTTATCATCACAGTTCAGATAAATTTCAATATGTTTTATATGAATATAAAAACATAGAAACGTAAGAGATAATCACTGAAAATTTTATTCTCTTACCATTTTTATCACAATTTTTTTAAACCTAATATTCTATTTATATATTTATCGGTTTTAAATCTTATTCTTTCTCTTTCTTTTTTCCCTTTTTATCCTTTTTCTCTGCCATTTCCATCTCATCTGATTCTTTTTTTTCCATCGTCTTGAACTTCTTTTCATATTTATATATAAAACAATTTCTTATTTATAAATCTAACTATCCTTTTTAACTAGAAAATATCATTATTTAACAAAAAAGAAATTTTAATATAAAAAGATTACTTACACTACATTATTTTTTCCATCCAATTACTTTATTTACAATCCCAAACATCGGACCAATGCCAGTTATTTCTAGAAGTAAGTTCATATTTTTTATATTTTTATAAACATTAATCTCTCTTAATTTATTAAACATAAAAATACAAGCTAAAAACCTTGAAACACCCGAAATAAAAAATAAAATTAATAGATTACTAAGTAAAACAGTGCTCATAATTCCACCTAAACTAGCACCAATAAAAGCTCCAATACCAACAAACACATTAAAATAAGCAACATAATAAGCTCTTTTATCTAAAGTAGTTGAAAAAATATAATTAAAACCAGCTAAACCAAAACCAGCCCATGAGAAACCACCCAGTATCTGTACAAACATCAAATAAATAGGTGATTGAGAAAATAACCATAACAAAGGCAATATTGAAACAGATATTCCTGTTAACTTTAATATTTTTATATTTCCATATTCATCAATATATCTTCCCCATAAACTCATTCCAATAATACTACCCAAAGAAGCGAAGACAGTTAATAAGGTATATGTTAAATATGTAAATTTTAAATCCCTTAACATATACACTGAAAAGAAAGGACCAGCAATGTTAGTTCCCAATGTAATTAAAAAATAAAAAATAACAAACTTTCCAAATGGAGAGTTAATCTTTTTTAAAAAATCTTTAAACTTAAATATAATTCTAGATCTATTGTATTTTGGTTCATACATTTTACTTAGATAAAACCAGGAAATAACTCTTGAGATAAATGCTAAAACAAATATAAAAACAAAACCATAAAATGCACTAGATTTTTTAGAAAATATGTCTAGTATAAAGCCAGAAATTAAAATAGAAATTAATGTAACAAAACCCAAAATAGTGTTTCTATAACCAAAATATTTTCCCCTTGTCTTTTCGCTTACTAAATCAGACATCATGCTTGCCCAAGCAGGGCCGCCCATGCCATTAAGAACAGCATAAATTATTACAAGAAATATCAGAAACCAAACCGCTAAATCTTTTGGAAATAAAAAAGGAGTTAAAATTATTGGTATCCATATTAATGAATTAAGAAAAACAAATAAGCCGACCAATGATTTTCTTTTACCAAACTTTTCAATTAATAAAGGAGATTTAATTTGGAATAATGAAGAGACTAAATTTGGTAAAGATCCAAGCAAACCTACCTGTGCATTGCTTGCCTTTAATGCAATAGCAAAGGGATTTATATAATTATCACCAATGCCAGACATAACAGAAGCGGCAATGCCGTCTCTCATAGAATTTTTTAAACTTTCTCTCACCCTCTTTTTTTCATCTATCCTATGGCTCATAATGTTTCTGTTTCAATTGAAAATCTCTTTATAAACATTATTATCAAAAAATTTGTTATTAAGAAAAAATGCTCCCGCCGGGACTCTCACATAAGTTTGCAGGTTGATAAGGATGCAATCCTTATTTTTGAACCCGGGATTACGGCCTTTCCTTAGTTTCTTTTCCCGAAGCTTTTCTTTTTAAGAAAAGGCTCTTCGAAAGGGCCGTGTCATTCTCCGTTAAGACTAGGAGTTTTTAAGAACCTAGGTTCTTAAGACCGGACTAGACCACAGGAGCATAATATAAAATCAATATTTTGATTTTATAAAACTTACTAAAAAATTTAACCTATTTTTATAGAATAAATGAGCGGGGAGAGATTTGAATTCGAGGTTTACACTCTCCCGACCTCTGGCTCGCTTAGTACATCTTTGGCTTTTATTTTTGTACCAAAGAGGGCCATATAAGACTTGCACTCATTCAGTTTGCAGGTTGATAAGGATGCAATCCTTATGAACAGTGCTCTAAACCAAGCTGAGCTACCCGCTCAATAAGAAAACCACTTTCTTTTCGAGGTTTTCTTTTTAAGAAAAGCTCTTAGAATCTATTTAAACCTTTTTATTTAATATTTTTTAAAACCCCATCAATCATATCTTTAGGCCAGTTAGCCCTTAAAGCGCTGATTCTTATTTGATCTTTAGAATAACCTTGTGCTCTCAAGTCTTCAACTAACCTTTTTAGTTCTTCTACCTTTTTATTACCAGTAGTTTTTAATGTATACTCGCCTGTTTTTTTGTTTGCTCTTAGATATATTATTATTGCTATTATTAGCCCAATAACGATTAATATCCCGGTTATTAATACAATAATGTAATCTTTAATATCAAACTTTTTAACAGGTGGTTGAACTTTTGCACAAATTCCATTGTTGCAATATTCATCACTTCCACATTTAACATCAGCAGGACAACTCCTACAATCCTCACCAGCATCTATGATATTATTACCACATATGTTTGCAGGTTCTGCCGGTTTCTTGGTACAAACCCCTATATTACAATACTCATCAGATTTACATCTAACATCAGCAGGACAACTCCTACAATCCTCACCGGCATTCATAACCCCATTACCACATTTATTTATTGGCTGAGTCGAAGTAGTTCTGCCAACAATTGCAAATACTGAAAATCCTTTTGCATCTGAAGTTTCATAAACAGACTTAGTAGAGGTTTGACTAACTTTAGTCGTAATTAAATCAACCCATGCTCCATCATATTTGATTAATCTAATATTATCACTGGTAAAACTGTTTCTACTAATCCAGCTATTATCAACTTCAAATTCTACTTTAGATGAAGCGAATTTATCATTGTCTAAATTAAAATTAATTTCAAAGTATTGGTAAACGATGCCATCTGGGGTTGGTATTGAACTTGAAGGAGAAGTTTTTCTAACTTTTATTGTCACGTCTTTTTGGGTTTCTTTTAACTTAAATGATATTCTTGTTACTTCTGAATTAGTTATAGGATAATAATCTGTCAATATCCCAGCAGTAATTTTTGAGTATCGTTTTGTTTCAGAACTTCCACCACCATTACCAGAATCACCACCGTCCACTCCACCACCAGAACCAGAACAACCACTAGCATCTATTGTACAAGTATTTGTACAAACTAAGTTTCCAGAACTAAAACCTCTAGTAGAACAGCTACCTCCACCAAAATCATTTGTATCACATTCTTCGTTACCATCCTTTACGCCATTTCCACAGAGGCCAGGCGGTCTAAATAGTCGACAGTCTTCAGGACAATTATTTGAATTTTCCCCAAATTGAGAACTACAAATTCCGTCTCCACACCTTATACACATAGTATCAATATTTTTTATATCTAAATTATCAACAGGTGTAGATGAGCCAAGAGCTATACTATTTGATGAAACACCATTAACGGAAACAACAATGGACTTATCTGTTCCTATAGACTCAATTCTTACAACCTTATTATTATGAGTAACTTGTTCTAACCATTTTAATAAATACTGCTTAGCAAAACTAATCCCCTGATATAAATTTCCAGTTAGACATAAATCGCCAGTCGAATCTAAATATGCTATATTTTTTCCAGTAACCTCTTTTAATAAAAACCCGGGGCCTGTCAAATCACAATTACCAGATTGGTCAGTGCAATCAGCATTTTCAATGCAAAGATCACCGCTAGTATTGATATAAGAAACAACATCTCCTAAATTATTTTTAATAACAAAAGAACCAGCGTTAGGAATACAATTTAAACTCGGATTACACAAAGACTTTAGATACAAACCACCATCATTTTTAAAAAGAGCAACAGTATCGGAGTTAAGATTTTTTATAGCATAAGCTGAATTGCCCAATGAAACAGTATTGGAATCTCCCACCTCTATTGTTGTAAATGAATTTGGACTGCAAGTATTACTCACCACACCACCAGTAAAAAAGAGCCTGATATCTTTTATTGTAAAACCCGTAACAAAACTAAAAAATATAAATAAAACTAGAATAATAAATACAAAAATTGTTAAAAAAGTTTTTTTTGTCAAAACTTACACCCCTTTTACCAAATAAGAGATTATGCACATGGTGTTGTACTTCTCATTAATATTCCTACTGAGTCAACACAAACATAAGCATTGCCAGATCCACTAAGACCCTTTATTACAGTACCACCAGTAGTATAAACATCTCCTAAAAAATAACCTGCATAACCTACAGGAGTACCGGTTGCATCAGTTCCTTTCCCATAAACACCAGCTTTAGTTCCACCAACTACTGCTCCAAGAGCTCCAAAAGTTTTATATTCACTAGAGTTTCCTCCCCAAAAACCAGCAACACTATATTGGTATGATCCTGTGCTATCTCCTTTTTCTACCTTAATACCATAATTCAAACTTGTGTCAGTAGATTTAGCCACATGTAGTGCACCACGAGGATCAGCAGTTCCAATTCCAACATTACCATCAGTTTTCAAAGTCAAAGGATAAACCCATTTATTAGTGCTAGCATCATGCCATTGAAAATACAAATCACCCCACTGTGATTGAATCAACCAGTTATCATTTACGTCTGCAGGATCAGCTATCCCATCTAAAGATTCATATATATTAATATGAGATCCAGCATCTTTAACAACTAATTTTTTAGTATCCAAATATATAGAATTCAAAGTACCATCAGTTTTCAAAGTCAAAGGATAAACCCAGTTACCTGTGCTGTCATCATTCCATTGAAAATATAAATCTCCTTTCTGTGATTGAATTAACCAACGATCATTTGGATCTGCTGGATCAGCTATCCCATCTAAAGATTCATATATATTAATATGAGATCCAGCATCTTTAACAACTAATTTTCCAGCACTCAAAGCACCATCTTGTACTGAAACAAGATCATTAGTTGTTGTCTGCGCAAAAACAAAATAAACAAATAATATAGAAATAATAAGACCAACCAAAATCAATTTTTTATTCATTAAACATCACCTTTTTTATTTTTTTAAAGAATTGTAAATTATTCCTCTTTTCCATTAAATATACCTCTTATTCTATTATTTTTCAATATTTTTTATACTATAAAAATGCTTCGATTGCCCAAATAAACCAAATTATTGATTCTAAACACTAATTTATTTATCTTAAGGACCACAGTAATTTATAGTGTTTTAAATCAACCTTGGTTTTACCCGCGCGTTTTATTTTATTTTCCTTTTCCAGACCATAAAGAAAGTTTCTAGTCGTATTAGTATCCATCCGAATTAATTTAGATATATCCTCTGTACTTAGGACTTTATTTTTCAGAGTATTAATAATTTTGTTGTTTGAGTATCCACATTGTTTACTTCTTCCTTTCCTACTTTCTTTAAATTTTATGTACTTAATTAATTCAAATTTGAAGCCCCTCCTGGCCCTTATACGTTTAACTATATCCCTCTCCATTAAACTATCTAAGTGATATTTAATGCCTTGTCTGGAAATATTTAGTATATATCCAATTTCTTTAGTACTTAGCGATTCATTATATAAAAGATCAATAATCGCGTTTTTTGTGCTATTCATACCACTGCTTTTCCAGAATTTTTTCTTTCTTTGTATAAATTTATTAATCGCTTCTTCTTTATAATCCATAGTTAAAAATGGATATTTTATCTTTAAATTATTATAGTCATTCCAATATAATTTAAGGCCGTCATTTAGAATATAAAGATTATACATACCACCGGGGCTTCTTTTTCCTATGTTATACCTATACCCTAGAATTTGGCATATTTTAGCTAAATCAGTAATAAGCCCCTTATTTATCAATCGAATGAGGATCTGTCCAGAATCTATATTTCCCTCATCGATTATAAAAGAGGTTAATATGGCTATAAGCGTTTCTTTATCTGCACAATCTAAAAAAGAAGTTGGAATTCTAGCGTTATGAGATAAAAAACAATCTGTGGTGTAATTTGTATAATTTAATAGGACTAATGAAATCACCTCCGGCAAATAAATTTTTGTTGATTTTTTAAAATAGTCTTTTGGAAAATTGAGATCACCAAAAGCATACTCTACTTTATCTAAAAAAGATTGTCTTAAAATTGGATTATACTGTCTGTATGAACTATAAATGGTTTCCTTATTTTTAAATCTTATATAGTTCCCATCTCCCATAAGGTGGCCTATTAACATTTTAAACACAGGGGAAACCTCAACAGGAAGCTTTACATTATTTATAATAACTCTACTCTTTTTTGTTCTATAAGAGATAACATTTTTTTCTAATTGGGTAATTGGAATATTAAATACTTTACAAATATAGAGTATTATATCTAGTCTTCTATAGTTTTTATAATTTGGTTCTAAGTTATCTTTAAATGAGCTAAATCTTAGTTTTAATTTATTATCAAAATTAAAATATAAATTAGGGTAAGTAATTTTTCCTCTTTTAATTTTCTCGATAATCTCATGCAAAAACTTTTTTTTAAGTAACACTGTAGTTTGTAATGGAAATTTTGCAATAGAAATCTTATCCATAAGCTTTATATAGTTTATAAGTATATAAATTTTACCTAAGGGGCTTACCAAAGATGCTAATTGGAATAATAGGGAAAAGTAATGTAGGTAAATCAACTTTTTTTAAAGCATTAACTTTGGCAGAAGTTGAAATAAGTAATAGACCATTTGTTACAATAAAACCAAACACAGGTATTGGTTACGTTAAAGTAGAAGATGTTGCGCCAGAATTTAATAAAAATTCAAACCCTAGAGAAGGGTTTATTTTAGGCAAATATAGATTTGTTCCAGTTCAAGTATTAGATGTTGCCGGTTTAGTTCCTGGTGCCCATGAAGGTAAAGGATTAGGTCTTGCTTTTCTCAATGACTTAAATCAAGCAGATTTGTTAATTCACATAGTTGATATTTCCGGTTCAACAAACGAGAAGGGAGAACCAGTAAAATCATTAACATATAATCCAATTAATGATATTAAATTTCTAGAAAAAGAACTAGATTACTGGTTCTTAGGTGTTTTAAAAAAAGGGTGGGAAAGGTTTTCAAGATCCTTAATAGGTCAGGATAATCAGAATATAAAGAGAGCATTAGCGAAACAACTTTCTGGTTTAAAAGTCACAGAAGAGATTGTAGAAGGCTCAATTAAAAAACTGAAACTTATTCACCATCCATTAGAATGGTCAGAAGAAGATCTATTTAATTTGGCTTCAGAATTAAGAAAAAAAACAAAACCGATGATTATAGCTGCAAATAAAATTGATATTCCGGGTTCTCAATACAATCTAGACAAATTAAAAAAAAAATTCCCTGATTATATAATAGTTCCTTGTTCAGCAGAATCTGAATTAGCTTTAAAAGAAGCAGCTAAACATAATTTGATTAAATATATTCCTGGAGAAAGTACTTTTGAAGTTATAAATCAAGAAAAACTTTCAGATCAACAAAAAAAAGCACTGGAATTCATTAAAAATAATATTTTAAAAGAATACAATTCTACAGGGGTTCAAGATATTTTAGGTAAAGCAGTATTTGATTTACTTAAATATATAGCTGTTTTTCCAGGTGGTGTAAATAAACTAGAAGATTCTGAAGGGCGTGTTCTACCAGATTGTTTTTTAATGCCTGAAAATTCAACAGCCTTAGATTTTGCATATAAAATACATTCAGATATTGGAAAAAATTTTATAAGAGCAATAGATGTTAGAACAAAAAGAGTTTTAGGTAAAGATTACAAATTAAAACATAAAGATATAATAGAGATAATAACTAAAAAATAAACGAAAGTTTTATATACTAAATACACATACATACACACATGGCAACAAAAACAATTTCAATAACAGAAGAAGCATATGAAAGATTGGCCACTAAAAAGAACGAAAATGAAAGTTTTAGTGATATTATACTTAAGTTATTTCCTAAACATAGCTTATTAGAACTAGCAGGGCTTTTAACTAATAAAGAGGCTGAAGAATTAAAAGAAGTTATAAAAAGTAGGAGAGTGGCTTCCAGAAAACGTTTACAAAAAATAGCCAAAAATATAAATGATTCTTGATACAACGGTTATTATAGATTTGATGAATAATGATACAAAAATAGTAGAGAAAATAAAAAAGATTAGCGGGCCTTTATTTGTCACGACACCAACAATTTTTGAATTATATAGTGGTATTACCCAAAGCAAAAAACCAATACAGGAAAAAAAGAAGATATTATCTATTCTAGACTCTCAACTCATTTTAAACTTAGATAAAAATAGTGCTGAAGAAGCAGGCGAAATAGATGGAACTCTTATAAAAGAAGGGCAACAAATAGATCCAGAAGATTGTATGATTGCCGGGATAGCTAAAATCTATGAAGAGAAAATATTAACAAAAGACATGCATTTTAGTAGGATAAAAGATATAGAAATTGAGACTTATTAAATCTATTTTGCAAGACCAACTTTTAGCATAATAGAAATCATAACTAAAAAATAAAATGGATATAATAAAACTCAATATACCACTCGATATTAGCAACTACACAGGATTAGTAAAATATATAATGAATAATTATAATATAAGTGCAACAACAGCAAACAGTTTTTTTAAGGATATTAAAAGATTCAAAATATGATGAAATAAATAAGAGGTTTATCTTCCACTCAGTTCATCCACATTATACAGAACCAAGATTAAATCAAATTTCTAAAGCAATAAGGCTGCTATGGGCAAGTATTACTCGGGAACCAAGTTATCAATATGAATATAGGTGGTTGCCTACAGATGGTAGATTAGGTAATGCAATAATAGAACTCAAAAGAAAAAAAGATCCTTTTTATAATCTCTTTCATTAAATTTTTCTGTTATCTTCTGCATAAGCTTCAAAATCGTTATTTCCATTAAACTTTAAAACACGAAAAATATTTGGTTCTACTTCCTTGACCATACAATACACTCTAGGATCTAACATTATCACAAACTGATAACCTTGCTCCCAATATTTTTCTACTAATTGATCGTTTGGTCTTCTTACATCAATTTTCAATTCAGGCATATCACTTAATAGTTCCGCTATTGAATCTACTATTACTGCATTAGGACATGCAACTTCAGCTATTGAACCTATTTTCATTGCCACTTTTAATCATTTTCCCCTTAATGCAACTTACGCATAATCCTCTCTTTCTGCTATAACAATAATCACAAACCAAAGCGCTACAATTAACGCATACATTCTTGCCAAGATTTTTTCCGCAAATAACGCAGATTCTTACCTCTTCCATAAAAATAACTTCTTTTAATTAGTATAAAATATTTTCGGAAAGTTATAATTAAATACGGTAATACTTATAAGTTTATTTTTTCAAATAAAAAAATATGGTAAGGCAAATAAGCAGAAGCCCAACTTGGTTTATATACGATTTAATTTCACAAAGAGGAAGCAAAATAACTGGAAAAACCCACATACAATACTTAGTATATATTGGCCAAAGCAAAGGATTAATGCCCCATTATTTTTATTATCCTAGTCAAGGAACGTTAGTAGAGAGTGAAGCCTTGGTATACACCTTAGAAGAATTATTAGGACCAACAACATTACATAACAATCGTGGTCCTACACTTGCTTCAGAAGAAAGAACAACTAAACCAACGGAAGAACTCAAACCCTTAGTTAGGTTAGTAGATCAAGTTCCTCCAATATCATTAAAATGGTTAGGTACTTATTTGATGGCAAGGCAAACTGCTATTGAATTATGTCATGCTAAAGGAAGAGGAATTAATAAAAGAGCAAAGTCTATTCTTGCTTGGCCGGACAAATGGATAGAACTCGCCAAACAAATAGAAAAAAGAGTTGCATAAAACCACTTCAATTACATTTATATAATAATTAGTTCTATATTTTACCATATGACAGAAGATGTTTTATTATATTATCAAGAGGTTTTTCCAAAACTAAAAAAATTCCTAAAAGGTAGAGAAATAGCAACTAAAATCTACTTAAAGGATGTTGAATTATTAAAAAGGGGATCTCATGACCAACCATTATACATTGATGAATTAATAAAAAATATCAATAAAAAATTTTTAGAATTAAGAAAAAACAACCATTTAAAGGAAGTTAGGTCTAAATTAAATAAAACACAGATAAAAATCTGGGAGTATTTTGTTCCAAGAAAACTGATAGAATTACATTATGCAATTAATCATGAACATCCAAATAAATCATTAGATAGGATTAATTTTGATATAGATAGAACAAACATTCCAGCAGAAAAAGCACAAGTAGTAGCCTTGAAGTTAATAGAAACAATCAAAAAAGATAATTCTTTTAAGCTAAAATATAAAATCTTCCCGATGTGGACTGGAAATTCATTTCATGTTTGTTTATTATTAAATAAAAAAATATCACATTCTTACTATGAAAAATATATCCGCGCAGAATTACATAATCATGAAGAATCATTTACAAATAAGTGGGCCAAAAAAATAAATAAGCAATTAAGGAATATTAAAGTGATAGCAGGTCATGAAAAGAGATTAGATTATATTAATATCGACCCATCACAATCTCCATCTGGTAAAATAACCAGAGCTCCTTTTTCTTTATATATAAAAGAGTATAACAAAATATCAGGAGTAGCAATACCTTTAACCATTGATGAGTTAAAAGATAAAAATTTAGTTAAAAAACTTCGTTCTTTCAATAAAGAGAAAGTTTTAAAAAATCTAGATTCTTTAGCTAAAAAAATACCATGAGTAAAATTACATTTAAGAATATAATTGTGGAAAATTTTGATCCAAAACAGCTTTCAGCAAAATTCAAAGTTAATTTTATTAAAGAAAGCAAGGAAGAGCAGATAATTAAAGAGTTTCCTTTAAAACATCCTTTAAACATAGCTAATCATATTTTCTTAGCTGTAAAATCAAAAGATAGGATAGTTCTCGATGCTCCGCCTTCAGATCCATTAGAAGCGCTAGAGATGTATTCTCCAATTAAAATAGAAAACGAAGAGGATACAGAAGAGAAAATAATAAACTTTATTACTCATTTATGTACCAGGGCCAGGTCATTAAAAACAAATACAAAGGCTATAGTACATATGAAAATAATAAATGAATTTAAGACAGCAAGATTAGACTTAATTTCTGAGCCAAAAGAAAAGAAAGAAAAAGATTCTAGTTATTTAAAAATGTTCAAAAGAGATATGAAGATTTAATTGTCCTATAATCTAAATCTTTCATCATCATCATAAATACTGCTACATCCCCGATCATCCGGATAATCTATCCTACCATTCCCGTCATTATCTATCCCATCCTGGCATTGTGTTTTTTCATCATTATCCATAATATCTCTACAACCATTATCACTTCCGTAGTCTATCTTCCCATCTCCATCATTATCTATTCCATCAGAACATTGTATTATAAATGAGCCAAACTCATAACCTAATTTTTTAATGTCGTAAATCTGGTTAGTATCAAGTACATTAAGAGCATAATTATATAGAAAATAAGTTGGTGATTTTTTATACTGATTAAAGCTTAAATCAAAGTTAGGGTCTTTAAGATATAAATAAATTGAATTAGCATCAACATAATTGTTTATAAACTTATTTCCAGAAACGCCATCCAGGTTCTGTATAAGCATGCCAACATCATTATTTTTAATAACATTATTTTCAAATACAGAATCGCCTACATAGTCAAGCATCGTATAAGCTCTGTATAAATTAGTAAATTCATTATTGTAAATACGATAATTTTTTCCCTTTACTACTACACCCCAACTAAAAGGTATTTTATTATTATATTTAATGAACTGATTATCATATATAGAAATATCCTCCATAGGACAAAATGCATCGTGATAACTACAGTAGCTATGGATTCCATATCCAGTAAAATCTATAAAATAATTGTTTCTTATTGTAGTATGGCTTGCCTGGTGATATATTGGATGGCCCCAAACACTAGATCCTACAAATTTAAAGATATTTTTTTCAATAATAGAATTATCTTGACCGCGCCAAATTGAAATAGATTGAACATTATTAACAAAATTGTTATTTGAGACTATAGAATTGCCTTTCTTCTCTTCAGCCTGTACAGGTTCCATCCATATCGGATAGTCCACATTTATAAAATTTAATCCAGAAATCTGAAAATAAGAACCATTTAACACTAAAAATCTGGATTGGGATAGTGAAAATTTAATATCAATATTACTATAGCTCTTTCCTTCACCAAGATACAAATATATTATTCCAGTTGGATAATAAATACACCAAGTGTTCTCTTCATTTAAAATATCATCGGAAAAACAAGAGAAATCATCCTGAAAATCTTTATACTTAGCAGGAGATATTATTCTGTTATTTAAATAAGCTGCTTTGATTAAATATTTCTTATCAGTTTTATGATAGAGGAGTGTTCTGCCATTTTTGATCACCGGAGTCCAACCCGTAATCTTAACGGCATTTGTTAAATTAACATCTTCACCAGGATAACGCAGTATTTTTGTTCTATAACTCAATGTTCCACTTTTTTCAGGACCAAGAACAGCTTTATCCCAAGGTAATGTTGGATTTATATAATATGTTCCGTCTCTTATATAAAGTGTCTGCTCAGATCTTAATCTTTTTACGCCTTCTGAAACAGTGCATATTGGTTGTGTAATAGTTCCAATATTATAGTCAGAACATCTTCCTCCAATGCTATTCATATCAACATAAATAGGGCAATCTTTTGGACAATAGTCTACACTTTCAGCACTTTCACAAATATTATTTCCGCAAATAGGAATAACAACTTTACCACTTAAGTAATTGTTTAAATAGTCTAATATACCAAAACCAAGAATGAACAATAATAAAATAATTATTATTCTAAACCTTAGTTTTTCAACCTCTTTCATATAATATAAATTAATAAGTTAGTTTATATAGCTTTTGCCTATTTCTAAAATAATATACCATTTAAGGGTTATAGAAAAAAATTTAAATTATATTTTCTAACTAACCAGAATGATATGCTTGTCTATAGAATCAACAGCACACACATTTGCTTCTTCTGTAGTCTCTTCTAAAGGAAATATTTTATCAGATATAAGAGATATGTATCAAAGTAAAACGCACGGTATTATACCTTCAGAAGCAGCTAAACATCACGAACAGCTTTATCATAAGATGATAAAACAGGCAATTGAAGAATCAAAAATAAAAGAATTTGATCTATTAGCATATTCAAGAGGACCAGGACTGCCTCCTTGTTTAAAAGTAGGATTAAAAGCAGCAAAAGAGTATTCAAAGGATCTCAAAATTCCATTAATTGGAGTAAATCATTGTGTTTCCCATTTATCATCTGCACATTTATTCACAAAAGTAAAAGATCCAATTTATATTTTTGTTTCGGGTGCAAATACTCAAATAATAGGGTTAGAAGGTAGAAAATTTAGAGTTTTTGGTGAAACTTTAGATACCGGCTTGGGTAATGCCCTAGATAAGTTTGGTCGTGAAATCGGTCTTGGTTTTCCAGCAGGTCCTAAGATAGAACAATTATCAAAAAAAGGTTCTTTTATTGAATTACCTTATATAGTCAAAGGAATGGATTTATCATTCTCAGGCATAGTTACCTCTGCAATTTCAAAATTCAAGAAAGGAGCTAAAAAAGAAGATTTATGTTTTTCAATGCAAGAAACTTTGTTTTCAATGTTAACAGAGGTCACTGAAAGAGCATTAGCACATACAGGTAAAAAAGAGGCAGTTATTATTGGTGGAGTAGCGGCAAATAAGAGATTATCTGAAATGTTAAATATAATGTGTAAAGAAAGAAATGCTAAATTTTATTCTGTACCTATAAATTACTCTGGTGACAATTCTGTTATGATAGCATATCAAGGGATTTTAGAATATCAATCAGGCAATAGAACCAAAACACCGGAAATTTACCCATATGAAAGAACAGATTCTATTAATATTAATTGGATATATCAATAAGTTTGTATATGCTACAATATATATTTTACAGTATGATAGCAAGATTAATTGTTGATTTGGGACAAGAAGTAAATGGCTAGAAAGGTATATACTAAACTCTTTTAAAAAAGTAGTTAGATCTGGTATAACAGACCCAACAAATCTTAGTCTTCTTGTAGCTGGAAAAGTAGCTTATAGGGCAGCTGAAAAAGGATTAATAATTAATCCAGAAGATTACCTTGGTTATAGAAAAAATTCAGAAAATTAAACTATTGAACAATAAAACTAGCTGTTGAGGGATATAGACAATTTGAGCACCTACCAGCTTTAGCATCACAAACCTTGACAGTATACACACCAGGATTCCAGTTTTCGCTTGTTCTAATATTAACTCTTTTTGCACCGTAACATTTAGAACCAGTTTTACACCTTTCAGCCACTTTATCTATACATTGATACGTCTCTGAACAAAAATCAGCACTTTGTTGATTATCACAATTACCACCATATTTTCTAGCACCATTACTGCCATATACTGCTAAACCGGTAAAAACACCATCTTTACTTGGATAAATATCAACAGTAATAACACCACCAGCCTTAATAATTTGTGGGTTTATTTCTATCTTCGTACTTTCTAAATTACTATTTGCCAAAGTTGACCATCTTCTACCAGAAGTAATTCCACCAGTGATAGTATCAGTTACACTAAGAAATAACACAAAAGATAAAATAATAATCAAAAATAATGTCACCTTTTTTTCCATATTAAACCTCAATTCTCTTGATTATATAAATCTTTTTATTTGCATTC
The DNA here is from genome assembly GCA_964432435.1 of Candidatus Woesearchaeota archaeon. Classification (GTDB taxonomy): domain Archaea; phylum Nanobdellota; class Nanobdellia; order SCGC-AAA011-G17; family JACPIM01; genus JACPIM01. Next base: position 15,408 of record CAYSNL010000015.1, read on the forward strand.
CCCTTTCTTATATTTCATTACACTTTGACAGGCAACACAACTATTGCTGTGAGTTTTTCCATCTTCTCCACAAACAGGATCATAAACCTGAATGCAAAAATCTCCTTCATTATTTGAAGGACATTTTGTAAAATTCCCATCATTATCATCCACAATTTTCTTTACATCAAAACAACCACCAATTATAATTACCAATATAAGCAATAAGATTATTCTTTTCATCTTCTAACGGCTTTGAATGATGGTGTTTGAAGATCTTCACCAATATTTAATATAAAATCAAATCCTCTTAAACTTGCAGTAGCTGTTTTATTCTTTTTATCTAGTTTTACTCCTGCTCTATCAGCTACACCATATGCAAAATTGAATAATTCCTCTTTGTTAAGGAAGAATATATTTGATTCTAACATCTTTCCATTAATTTCAACTTCAATGTTTTTGCCTTCACATTTGCAATTAATAATCTTTATATCTCCATCATGCAATAAAGGTTCTATTCTTCCCAAACCAAAAAAATCATTAACCAAATAATATTTTATTAAAGTATCATGTCCTTCTTTTATTCCATATTTTTTACCATATTTTTGGATTAGATTCCATCCTTTTTCCATATCTTTAATATTTTTTTTCTTAATTTTCATTAATACGTTAATATCAACACTATCTAATTCAGGTTCATTTACAGTATATTTATCAGAAACAGTAGCAGTTGATAAAACAACGTTAGTTATCTTATCAGTTATCAAATTTTTCGTAATAATATTTTCTTGTTCTAAATTTTCGCTCGGTCTCTTTAATGGTGAGGGTTTCTTTTTTCTTTTTATAATCTGTTTCGTATAAATAGGAACTTCTTTAAACTCTAAAACAGGTTGAATATTACCTTCATAACTAGGTGTCGGTACAGGATAAACATCAACTCCTGTCTGGATATTTACAGCTTCATTATAATACTTAGGTTCTTTTATTTCTTCTCCACCAAGTTCAGCTGGTATTTCTTCAGTTTGTTGTTTGGTAGCCAAAGGAAATAATCTGTTTCTTAACATAATTTTATTCTTATCAACAAAACTATAAGCAGCACCTCTCGCAAAAGTTTCAAGAATATAAGTATTTTTTTCTAATTCTGGATCTTTAGTTTCATCAAGAACTTCTTTTAATTCTTTTTCTTGTTTAAGCCAGCTCTCATCAAAAATAAATTCGGGCTCTTTCATTAAAATAAATCACCCTCAAATTCTTTCTTCTTCCCAACCCCAGTAAAAGTTTCTTTATCACGAACAAATTTCTCTAAAAGTAACAATCCTCTTGCAATTCTTTTATTTTGTTCTAATAAATCAGTTAATTTCCTCGCTAAAGGCTCTCGTATTTCACCCTTTTCTATATTTTGTGCAGCTTTTTTGAAAATTTCTACCAATTCATCAACTTTTTTTGTTAAATTATTAATAGAAATTATTAAATCTGCATTTTTTTTCAATAATTCTACATTATTTTTAATTAATTGGTCAATGATATCTTGTTTTGTGATTCTGGAAGAAGATTTTTGCATCAAAATTTCACCTCTTAATACTAAAAAATAAAGTAAAACTAGTATAAAAATGTTTTTATTATTAATTTTTTCATAAAATAATGCATTTTACTTTTCTTATATAATAATTAATCTCTAAATTAATTTTTTATCCCAAAGAATTACTTACCAAAAAAAATATAGAACTTTTAAAAACTCACTCTAGAAGTTTAAGCTGACTGCAATCTTGGAAAAAATCTATCCTCCAATTCTCTTTTTTTAACCATTTCCCATACTCTCCTTTCTTTTATAGACAATTCTGCAATACTTCTATAACCTTTATCAACTACATATATAACAATATCTTCATCAGTTATGTACTCATTTGGATTTATTCTATAATGTGATATAACTCTTATAAGATCAGGATACAAATCATAAATTCCAATTTTTTCTTGAGGATCCATATCATTAATAGCATCTATAACTTCCCACTCACTTAAAGCCGATTCAATCCTTGTTCCACTATCTGTTTTAGATTTTACGACTTTTCCAATAAACTCTCCATTATAAAATAATTTCCTTATTACTTCTGTCATTTTAATTTATTCTAGAAAGAATTTGTTCCAGATTTCTTCTACTAGGGTCTTTTTTTCTCGTAGGATCCAATTCACTATATGGTTTTATTGCTCTTTTCCCTAATTTATATTTATTCAAAAGGTTCCTTATTAATTTTGCACCATTTGTTATCTGTGCACTAGTAAGTTGTTTGTCATGATAACCAGCAAATTCAATTCCAATTGATCTATTATTAAAACCCTTTTTGCAATGCCAGGCAACATCTTTTTCTTGTACTAATCTTATTATTCCTCCATTTTCTACAACAAGATAATGTGCACTAACTCTACCATTTAGATTATTAGGATTGGTTAGTCCTGCTAATGCACCTATACCACTGCCCTCAGTAGTATGCAAAACAATCGTATCAATTTTTCTTTTGTTGGTTTTAGTAAAATTAGGAGAGTAATAATCATTTATAGTAAAAGGAGGATGAGATTCAGGAGTTAAATATTTTAGTTCTATCCTTGGTATTTGTTCATCTCTATACTTAAATTTCCTAATAATATCTGCAATAGGGTAAGCCCAATAATGACTTAATGTAGCAGTAACTAGAGCAGTTGCTAACATCTGTTTAAATGAAAATTTTCTTTGTGCCATTTTTAGTCCAGTTCGACTTTTACTTGTCCAATTTTTCTTAAACTTGAGATACCTTTTTCTATATCTTGCATTTGATAAAAAGTGGATGACTTGAAAAAAGTTTCATCATCTAATTCTACAGTATTAAAAAATCCATGGTTGCCAGCAATTTCACCATCAGTATGAAATCTTGATCTACCCAAATTACCAGCACAAATAACATATGATTTACTCACTTCCATGTCTCTCCCAACAGAGGGATTATGTGTGTAGCCGCATAAAATTGCCGTTGGTCTATTCCTGAAATAATAAGTAAGTATCCCTAGATCTCCCATATTTTTTCCATTGGCAGCCGATTTATCAGCGAGACCAAGAGGAGGAGAATGAGTTAATGCAATATCAGCTTCATTAAATTTGCTTAAAGCAAGATATGCCATTTCACTTGAAAAAGGAAATTCAGTATCCATAGGTAATAATCCAGACATTCTTTCAGGAGATCCACCAAAACCAACAACCTCTATTTCTCCAATATTTTCTCTGCCTTGATAATGTAAACATCTAGAGCCGAAAACGTCCACTAAATTTTTTGTATCCCAGTTTCCAGGAACAATTAAATAAGGAATATTAAAACTATCAAAAACTCCTTTCATATCATTATATTGTCTTGTAGTTTCTGTCCTTGTTCTTTGAATAAACCCGCTATACAATTCAGCTAAATTTTTTATATTATCCGATATATCTTTTTGAATAGGAATTATCCTAGCTAATTCTTCTAAAGTTCCTTTAAACCTATTGCTA
>CAYSNL010000016.1:0-18044 GCA_964432435.1 Candidatus Woesearchaeota archaeon
AAATTTTTTCCTCCAAACCTAACCCTATTTTGTCCTCTCAACTGGGCTTCTCTTACAACCCCTAAATTTTGTTCAACACCTCTGTAAACTATACTACTAAATGCATCTCCTCCTGTCTTAGGAAATTCTGTTACTGCCTGATCTCTTAGCTCATTTCCTCCTAACTGCAAGCTATTAAAATCTATATTATCTCCACTCTTATGCCATAATTGTAAAGTTTCTCCTTCTTCGAAAACAAAATAATATCCTTTATCGCCATATTTTTTCTTATATTGGTCTAAATTAGGAGTTCTTGTTCCGCTATAATATTTCAAGAAGTTTTTAGTATCATCCAAACTATCAGTTGTAATAATTAATCTTTTTTTACCATCCCCACCTGTAAACACTTGAATTTGTCCTTTTTCACTTCCAGTCATATCTTTAACAGGAACCATTTTTTTCTGGAAATAATCATATTCATATTGATTACCTTTATTATCATAAAGAACACCAGGGCTTTTTTCACCTTCCAAAACAATCTTCCCTTTCTTTTCATCATTGAAATAGAATCCTTTTTCCTCAATACCCACAATCTTATTCCCTGACTTTGGCTCGCCCTCTTTTGCTGTAGCTGCTTGATAAGAATCATAGTATTCAACACCACTAGGATCATTTTTAAACTCAGAAGTATAACTAGCTTGAGCACTAGTTGTATCTTTTTTATATTTAGGTAATCCAACTAAAAATGCTTCAATAGTAAACCAAGCACTTATCGCTAAACAAATTTTCATCCATGCACTTACAAACTTCTCTAATTTATCAATAGTATTAGTTAAATCCTCAATCATTTTCTTAGTGGAATTAATTTCTTCATCCAGTTTATCAACACTTAAATTTCCAATTGCTCTCTTCTCAATTGGAATGTGTAAATTAAAAACACTTTCAGCATAACCTCTTGGGGGTCCAGCTAATATTGTTACTTCTACACTTCTACCAGAAACAATATCAACTAGTTCAACATAACTACCACATTTACTAGTGCTTGTAGAATAAAGTATTCCACTTGGAGCAGGAGGAATATTTTGAGTACCACTAACAGGATTGATATATCTATCAAATCTTTGTTGCTCTATTGCTTGCGTATTTAAGTATAATTGTTCATCTCTTCTATCAGTACAAAGACCACTAAGAGCATTACGGTCATAATAAGTTAAAATAATACTATCTTCTCTAATACTTGAAACTTTACAATAGTATGACTTATCCTTATCAGTACAACTAACTTGACTTGCTCCTTGTATTTCCTGGCCTTCACTATGAGGTACATTATTTCCGCCAACTTTTAACATAGCCTTAATTCCGCTACCTTTTTCTAAAGTAAAGTTTGGTATTTCATTAACATTAAAATCAATTTTTAAAGACTCAATTAGATCTGTTACTTTCTTTTCAATTTCTTCTTTTTTTCCCATATTCAGTATTATATTCATAACATATTTCTGAGAATTAGTATCACTAAATCCTAAATCATTCTTCAAATCATCTGAAATTTGAACATTACTTTTCAATGAATCATAATTCTTTATAATTCCCTTATACCAATCAATTAATTGTTGTTGACTCAAACTTTTTCCTTGGCTGTCATAAACTAATATTAACTCTGGACCACTAGTATCTAAACTAGAAGGGTTAGTATAGCCAAAGGCAGAACCAAGATATGTACCAGATCCATAATAACTAGTTGTTAAAAACCCTTGTTTCAAAACCAAAAAACTATTCCCTTTTATTGGTTGATTATTTGGTTGTTGTCCGCCTGCTACGTTTGACAATATACCAGTGCTTGTCGACCCGGGAATGAAAATATCCTGTACAACCCATCCAATTGGTTTTATTCTTTTATCCTCACCAGCAACTTCTTTTTCTACATTAATTTCTTGTCCTTTATTAAAAACATAATCCTTGCCATTAACATTAAATTTAACACTATTTTGATTTCCGCCTATTATTCTCTCAACCCGTATCCTTAACTGATCGCCTATAAAATTACTTCCCGGAACTATTGAAACCGGATAAGTTTCTTGCCCGGGACTCGCACTTACCTCCCCAATATAAACTCCATCTCCTGTGTAAACATCAAAATTAGCCCTATAATCACTAATAAATTTAGCTCTTACATAAGCCCTCCCACCAAACACTCTTAAATCTTGATCTGCAAAACCACCTCTTTCAAAGATATTTGTTTTTCTATTTTCTTGTAAAATTTTTCTTTCTTCCCCACCAAAAATAGGAACAGTAGAATCTCCTTCAAATTGAACTCTTGCTTGCAAAGTTAAATCAATTTTATTAGGAACTTGAGATTCTTTTGGAATTCTCTGTAACCAAGTTTCAATATAACCCAAATCCTCTAAAGAGTATACTATTGGAGGATTATATTTAGGCTTACCAGCCACATATTGAACATCACCACCTATCACGTTAACATCCATATAACTTATTTTAGGAGCAACACCAGGAGAAGTGGCAATACTTCCTGTCAAAAAAGAATAAACTGGCACATTTTGTTCCTCAACTAAATTCGTAGTCAACACTGTTGGTTCATATCTATTAACATTTAATATTAAATTACCTGTAGTTGTACCAGTTCTTAATTGCTCACTACTTGTAGGACCGATAAAATTAAAATTAATTTCGCCAGCACCTACATCAACTGATCCACCTATTCTTTCAACATCTTCCTTAGTAGCAATAACTCTACCATCAGTACCTATAATATCCCCCGTATTCCTATTTATAGAATAACCAGAAGCTAATTTTCCATCTCTCCCCATCCAAGCAGGAATATATTGTGGCCCTTGTTGTCCATAACCAGTTTGAGAAGAACCAGAATAATAATCCCCCGTTTGGGGATTATAACCTGAAGGATAAGACCCATATCTCTGATAATAATCTCGAATATAATTAGGATCATTGATACCATTAGGATAATTCCTAGGATCCAAATTACCAGTAACACCACTTGGAGAAGTATAAGGATTTGTAACTTGTGCAGTAGCAATCGGCAAACTAACTATCAAAAAAATACAAAATATTCCAATTAATTTTATTTTATTCATTCGAAAATTGGACTTTTGCCCTCTTGTTCCATTAATTTACTAATATCAGTAACATCTTTTATAATCCCATAATAAGGAACATAAAATATTAACTTATTTTTACTGAGATCATTCTCAGTGACTAAAAATGTAAATTCTTTAGTACCGGTCATTATTCTATCTATCTGAGTACTAGGTATTGTCACATCTTCACATTTTTCTTCATTTATGCCAAACAAAGCACCAAATGCGCCAGTAGGAACTTTAGCACAATTATTAAATGTCTTCTCAGGAATATTTAATCCACCACTTATAGGAGAAGTCATAAATATTTTAGCAGTATAAACCCCAGGTATTAATTCAACTTCATCTTGTTCGGGATAAATTATAAATCTATTAAATTTTTTATTTTTCTCTTCTAAATTGATAAATACTTTCTCATCTTCCCTTACATCTCCACTACCTGCCCTTATCACTCTAACACCTACTTTCATTTTTCTTAATTTTTCTAAAATAACCATGGCGCTCCCAGGTTGATTAGTACTTATTTGACTCCTTCCAACATGATAACCTTCCTTATTAGCAACAAATTCGCCGTTGATACAAAATGGAACTTGTCCATTCCAACCACCATTTTCACTTCTCCCCAGATTACATAAATGATTAATGCAATTATACTTTACTTCAGCATCATTTAAAACATTAAATTTATCATCAACAACATCCACACTAAAATCAGTTTGTTTTTGACAAAATCTTTGATCATATTCTTTATCAACAACAAAAAAGTCTTCAGTATTTTTTCTTGGCTCGTTCCTATCTATAATCACCATATTGCTAAACTGAAATGTATATCCCTTCTTGTTTAATATAACTAAAACAGGATATTGGACATTATAAACAAATTCATACGTGCTCAAGCAAACAAAAGCTTCAGCCAATCCCCTTGCTTCCCCTAAAGCTTCAGTTACACTATGACCTTTTAACAATCCATCCTCTTCAGGATAAACTTCCAAGGAAAAAGGCCATAATTCAGAAAACAAAAAATTAGTATGAACATCCTTTACATTTTTCACATCTGCATCGATTTCATAATATGAATTTTTCTCTCTGCTTAAAACGTAGTCAGTTCCTTTAATTTTATAAACTAAAGTGTTATCTCTTAAGATTCTTTTAAAATCTTGAATCACATTATACTTGACCCATATCGGAGCAACACAACTATCAGTTTCTCCAACAAAAGGTATCTCTTTATATACACTCATCATATCTAAGGTTTTCTTCTCTAAAAAGTAATCATTCTGCTCTTTGTTATAAATTTTTTCGGCAATATTAAATAATTCACCCAGAGGAACATCATATTCACCATAAAACACATCAAAATCAAAATTAAAATCACCTTTAGTTATTCTTACTGGAAAATCAACTTTTATAACCACTTTTGAATTTTGTATATCAGCTAAAGTATTTATTTGTCCTTTTCTAATTTTAAATCCCTGATATTCATTAAACTCCCCTAAACACTTCATTAAATTATTATTCACATAATTTAAAATCTCAGTTTCCATACCATTGATATTAGGTTTTTGAATAAAGTCCACATTATTATCAGCCTTATAATACCAGTAAACAATCTTATTATTCAAAGATAAAGGCAAATAATTTTTAAATTCACCAACACCGACAGGATCAGCAGGTAATTCAATATAACCCCCCTGTCTTCCAAGTAAATCTACTCCTTGTTCAAGTACTTTATTTACACATTGCTTTATGTATAAATCAACAGTCTCAGCTTGACTTGGAACCTCGGTTTCTTTAGGTATTATAGTTTCACTTTGTCTCGTAATTGTATAATAGATCCCCATTGTTATTAAAATAATGAGAAGTCCCAATAATACAAAGACAGTGACCTGACCTCTTTTTCCTAGGCTTTTCTTTTCTATTGTTTCTTCTTTCCAAGTTTTCTTTCCAAGAAAGTTACTCATAGTTTGCCCTCTATTTTTTTTTTGATTAAATCAATAATCTCAGTGTTTATATCTTTTCTAATTGTAGTTTTAAATTTATTCCAAAGTTTCTCATCCTCTATCAGAAGCAAGTATTTTTTCACTTTTCCTCTTTTTTATAAAAACCAGCAAGGGGTTCTTATATTTAAAGTTTTCTTATTAAGTTACTAAGTAAGTTAGTTACTAAGAAAAGAATTAAAAAATATAAATAAGGAGCTTAACCTAGGGGCCTGTAGTCTAGTGGCTATGAGCTAAAAAGCTAGCATACATTTCCTTGACGTGGAAAAGGTCGCAGGTTCGAATCCTGCCGGGCCCATTAATCAAATGAACCAAAAACAAACTTGGAATAAGATCGCTTTTCAGTGGCACAACTTTAGACAGAAACCAACAGAAGAAGTAATTTGGTTTCTAGATAAATACTGCAAAAACAAAAGAAAAATTTTGGATATTGGCTGTGGTAATGCAAGAAATTTAATCCCCTTTGCAAAATTAAACTTTCAATGCTATGGCCTAGACTTTTCAGAAAATATGTTAAAAAAAGCTAAAATATTATCTAACCAAAACAAAGTAAAAATCAATCTAAAAAAATCAGATATCATAAAAATACCATACAAAAATAATTTCTTCAATTATTGTTTACATACGGCTTCTTTGCATCATTTAAACACAAAAGAAAAACAATTGAAATCATTACAAGAAACATTCAGAGTTTTAAAACCAAATGGCTTAGTTTTATTAACGGTTTGGAACAAACTTCAATTAAAATTTTTATTTAAACCGAAAGATACACTTATCTCATGGAAAATAAAAAACAAAGCCTATCAAAGATATTATCATTTGTTTACTTATTTTGAATTAAAAAAATTAATTAAAAAAACCAATTTTAAGATTATGGAATCCAAATCTTTTGGAAAAAATCTAGTTTTTATACTAAAGAAATTACCAAGTAAAATCTAAAAAACGTGAAGAGATTTGATCATACAATTTAGATGTTAATTCCACAGTTAAAGACTTAACTACCCTTTCGGCTTCTTCCATATGTGGTACATCAATCTTATAAAGGATTCCTCCAGATGGTCTTAAACTTAAAAATCCATCTGTCAATTCTGATAAGCCACTTTTAAACCCCTGATTGAAACCAGTAATAATATTGGGAGGTGAAATATCAATATAACGATCATCTTGACCGAGATTAGGGACCAAATCAGCATAAAACCATCGATCAAAACCCAAGTGTAAATTTTCATCAAGAGGATCTATCTTAAACTCCCTCCTATCAGTTTTCTTTTGATGAATATCACACAAATAACTACAAATCTCCCAAACCAATCTTCTTCCTGAAATTATCTTAGCCATTTTAACTAAATACTAAAATTAATTTATATTTATTATTAAACTATAAAATAGATATTAAAAAATAAGCCCTCAGCCGGATTTGAACCGACGACCTAAACAACGAACTATAGTTCTCTGCTGACTCGTCAAGTTACAAGGCAGTTAAGCTCTCATAAAGGAGATTTGCTCTACCACTGAGCTATGAGGGCCCATAATATAACTCGTTATAACTGGATTTAAAAGCATTTCTATGAGATATAAAGTATATTCTCCAACATACATATTCCAGGCAAACTTTACGTGACAAGTATGCGTAGGGTATTTAAACAAAAGAAGATTAACATTTATTATGGATAATTTAGCAGAACTTCTAAGTGCAATAGCTGGTGACGGTCATATTGATTATGCAAAAAGATATGGAAGATCAATCCATTATAAGCTAGTCTTCTCAGGCCACTTTACTGAAGATATAGATTACTACAGAAAAGTAAAAGAATTTTTAAAAAAGCTAACCAAAGAGGAAATGAGATTTTATAAACAAAGGAAAAATGAATTAATAGCAAGTATATATTCAAAAAGACTAATTGAATATTTAATCAAATCTGGTGCTATCCCGGGACGTAAAACAGAAAAAATTAACTTTCCAAATTGGTTAAATAAAAATGAAAAACTAGACTTTATCAGGGGGATATTCGATACCGATGGATCCCTAACTTTTAAGAAAAAGTATAAGGACAAGGTACACAAATACCCAGTTATATCAATTATGCTAAAAAGTAAAGAAATGATAAAAAATCTTTCCTCTGTACTTATAGCAAATCAATTTTATTTATACGTAGGATATAATGAGAAACATTATGACAAAAGAAACGGCATGATGGACATGAGACACTCAATTTACATCTCAGGTAGAAAAAATTTATTAAGATGGTTTGAATTAATAGGTTTTAATAACCCAAAACATGCAACAAAGTATAGCATATGGAAAAAATATAGGTTCTGTCCAATTAGAATAACAATCCAACAAAGAAGAGATATATTAAAAAATAAATTAGATCCTTATTTCTTAATATAAAAAAGAAAGTCTTAAAAGTAATAAAACTTTTTCAACTAAAATGGAAAAGAGATTTGGCTTAATAGGCCATCCAGTCAGTCACAGCATGTCCTCTATTATGCATAACGCTGTTTTTAAAGAGCTTAATTTACCTTACACCTATGAATTATTCGATGTTTCTCCAGAAAACTTAGCTCTTTTTATGAAAAATATCAAAAATTTAAATGGTTTAAATGTCACAATACCACATAAGATCAATGTAATAAAATACCTTGATGAAATTGATAAAACAGCCAAATTTATTGGAGCAGTAAACACAATAAAGATCACTAATAAAAAGATAGGCTATAACACAGATGGTATTGGTTGTATTAAAGCTTTAGAAGAAGAAAATATTATTATTAAAAATAAAAATGTATTAGTTTTAGGTGCTGGAGGCGTCTCTAGAGCAATTGTATTCCAAACGATTAATGAAAAGGCAAATATATCTTTAACAAACAGAACTAAAGAAAGAGCAATTGAATTAATTAAAGATGTTAAAAATAAAACAGATTACGATATTAATCTAGTCGATTTTAATTCAGAAACATTAAAAAAAATATTACCAAAAATTGATATCTTAATTAATGCAACATCGGTAGGTATGCATCCAAATATAAATGAAACGCCAATCCCAGTTAATCTTTTGCATAAAAGTCTAACAATTCTAGACTTAGTATATAATCCAATTAAAACAAAATTATTAGAAGCAGCAGAAAAAATAAATTGCAAAACAATTAATGGCGCTGGTATGCTAGTACATCAAGGAGCAGAAGCTTTAAAGATATGGTTGAATATAGAACCACCAATTGAAGTAATGAAACAAGCCATACTTAAAAAATTACTTCAATAACTCGATGCTTTTAATCTCTAAAACACTTAATGGATAAATTTTTTTGAGATTTGCTCTTAAATCTTTAATCAATTCACCATTGATCATCCCACCAAGCATGTCATTAAAATCACTAACCTTACCTAATTCAATAAAGTAATTGCTAATCTCCTTTCTTATACCAGTTAAAACAGAATTTTTAGTCTTGGCTTTAGTCAAAATTAAAGTTTTAACCCTAATCTTTTTATTATTCTTAATGTCAGCAACAAAGGAGGACTCTAATTTATCTTTCCCAGCTCTAACCATTCTTCTGATATGGGCTGTTGAAAGATTATAAGATATAGCATCTGCCTTTGCTTGATTTCCACTCACCTCAGTAACTATGAACCCAATTGAAATACTCTGCTTTCTCATATCACCTATAAGACTAGATAAATCTATCTTCAATTTTTTTCCTATTAGAATCTTAGATTCCGGAACATAACTTTCACCCAACTGATTATTTTTAAATTCATTAGGCCCTACTATACTAACCCACACCTTTTTCTTTTTCTTAATTTCTTCTTCTACCATTTTTATTAAAATTTTAAAATCTCTCTTTATAAACTTTTTTGAGCAAGTTGATAAGCAGATAATCCTTATTATTTAACTCCTTCTTCCAATAAAACTTTATTTAACACCAATCTTGCTGATCTAATAAACTCTTCTTCCTTCTCCTGGTCTATTAATGCCCCTGCTGCTTGTTTATGGCCACCACAAACACCGCCTAATTGATGAATAATTTGCCCTATAATTTCCCTCAAATCTACATCGCTTTTTCCAACTACTCTTAAACTTATTTTTATACCACCATCGATAGTATACGCCATAGTTATAATAATACTCCCTTCATCAAAAATATTATTCCTACACAATATACTACCTAACGTCCCTATTAAAGTATCTCTAATATTATTCTCAGCATTTATAATAACATAACCCTTGCCCCAAATAAAATTATCTTTATTTTTGTAATACCAATCTAAGGCATTAATTATTTCCCTTTTATAATTATTTAATAAAATAAGGGCTTCATTTTTACTTTTTTGGTCATTTAAACAACATCCTACACCTAAACTGGGTTTATTCATCCTGCCACAAGAGTTTAATAATGTACTAAATTCCTTGGCATCTTTCATAGGGCTTTCATCTTCTTCGTCTACAAGAAAATAAATTGATCCTAAAACATCATCAGGATTTTCCTCACTTCCCAATCTTCTTAGTATTATGCCAGTAACTAATTTCTTCATATCTCCTTGATTAAGCTGAAATAATTTTTTATACTTACCATTAATCTTAGCATCTATACCAAGTTCATCAATAAAGAATTTAGCAGCTTCCTCACTTCCGGTAACTCCAGGTATATAAGGATCAATACTATACTCTAATACTTTGTTTATTGACCTTGTTTGCATACCAAACATTCTTAACCCAACCTTAACATCAATTTTACCTTCATTAATTGCATCTTGTAATATATATTCATTAAATTCAGATTTAAATCCATTATTTTCTTGTAAATCGCCTATAGCACCTAATAAAGCAACATGTGCCATATCCTGATTTTCTGAATTTAAGTATTTAGCAAATAAATAACAAACACCAGAACTCGAGATCTCTACTCCACCATCAAGCCCATATAAATTGGGGTTTACCAAGAAAACATTCTTAGCCTTATAATCCTCTATTTTATGATGGTCTAATATTAGAACCTCTCTATCACCTAATTTTTCGTCTATTTTTTTTAAACTACCACTCCCCAAATCTAAAAATAAGAAAATACTACAATTTTCTCTGCTTAGTTCTTCAAAAATACTATCATCCAATAGTCTAACAGTAGAAAAAGAAAAGTTTATGTTTTCCCTCTGAAGAGCCTTGATTATTATTGCCCCCGAGCTTAAACCATCAGCATCAATATGCGTCACTATTTTTACTAACCCATTTAACTTTCTTAATTTATCAACCCCTCCTTTGATTTTATTTAAAAAAACCTCCATTTTAAAATTATTCTACCAACGATTTAGCTTTGCTTCTATCATAGCTCCAACTTTCTGGAAGCGTATTAATCCTTTTATAATATCTAGCCAATCTATTAATTTTACTTTCAGTTAATTGTAACCCTCTTTTCACAGTCATATCTTTTTTATTAATTTCCATATGTTTCATTAAACGTATGTCTTTTTTTATCAAAGCAATTAGATCTTCAGGGATTTTTTTAGTTAATTTATTCTCCTCTAATATTTTTGTTATTTTTTTATTAGTAATTAAACTAACATCAGGTATCCCATAGCTATCTCTTAATATTAAACCAATTTCAGAAGCACTCTTCCCTGATTTAGCAAATTTTATAATCAACTGTTCTGCTTCTTTAGCTGAATGTATGTTCCATGATTTTTTAGTTCTCACACTAGGTCTATTGCTACCAGATTTTCCTTTCTTACGACTATGCATTCGAGCCATTTTAAAATAAACCAACCAGAATAAATCTTCTGGTATAAGTAAGTCCTTAAAAAGTTTCTTTCTTAAGATTCTTCCTAAGAAAAATATGCCGACTTATCCTCATTAAGTTCTAAAAATATCTCTTTATAAACCTTTTTGATTAGGACTCAGGACTACCACCCAGTAATAGCAAGATTTAAAAAGAGAGGATTGTTGCACATTTTTTATGGTAACCAAAAAAGATTTTAAATTAATAAAAGAATTATCAGAAAAAGGTTTTAACTTTTCAAATACACAATCCAGAAAACAATCTAAACGAATAACTTCCGTACGAGATGGAATTGTTGCTTCAACTTCAGGATATCTTGCAGTTTGTGAAGCTGGTTTTACTAACGCTTATTCAAATCTACCTCTTACAGTGAATTTTCCCTATAGAATAAATAATAGGGGATTAATCTCCTTGAATCATCCACCGTGGGGTATTCCAAATCTAATGCAGGGAGATAATTTTGTAGCATTTAGATCTTTTTATGGCGATGGTGGCCATACTGTATTCTCCTCAAAAAAGAATACATTTTATGTGGATAACGATATGGAATTTTCATATAATGATCAACATGGATGCTCATACAACCAAGATTTAATAGATAGAATTAAAAGTGGAGAAGGTGTTAAGGAAAGAATTGGTCATGTGAACGTTAAATTAGAAGGATTTGTATCAGTTGATAGCGGAGCTATGATTGTTATTGATCCAACAGAACATAGTTTTTCTCCTCTTTTTGGTGATTATGGAATCTCCACAGTTTTAGTAACTAGTCCTGGAGTTTATGTTTGTAGATTTATATATAACGGTAAAAAACTTACTATTCACAAAAGGCATTAATTTAATAAAATTAAATTAAAAGTTTACTTTATTTTGTAAACCTTATCATGCTTTCTTGCCTTATCAATAACTTTAATCCCTATTTGATCTCCTTTTTTAGCCTCTTCCACTTTTTCATGCTCTATTTGTATACTATCCACTTCTTGCTCAAAATTAGTTGTATTTCCCTTTATTCTTATTTTATCCCCTATTTTAAGTTTGTCCTTTAATTTTATAGCAACAACACCTATATTGCTATAATATGAAAAAACTTCTCCAATTTCCGTTTCTTTTTCCATTTTTATAGAAACCCCCTTTAAAATTAATAATTAGGAAGTATATAAAAATTATTATATTCAAATCCTTTAAGATCATAAATGATAAAATTTAGCCCTGCGAGGATTCGAACCTCGGTCTCAGGCTTTCTCCTAGATAATAACCAAAGGCCTGCGTCATTGGCCTCTAGACTACAGGGCTATATTAGAATAAACAGAGTAAGATATTTTTAAACTTTCCTTTTATATCTCCCTCTTTTCTCGACCTTTTCTTCTAACCATTTTAATACTTCTTGACTATTTTTACCTTTTTTATATCCATTTAAAACTGCTTTATAACTTTCTCCAAAAACCCTATAATGTTTACTTTCTAAAGCTTGTCTAAATAACCTTAGATCAGTTGCTTTATCCTCTAACCTTTCAGAAAAAAAGCCTAGACCAAAATCAATAAAAACAATCTCTTTCTCTCTTTTTCCGCCAACATTTTTTTCTAAAAAAGGTTCTCTTATTATCATATTTGAAGTAGTTAAATCGCCATGTATTATCCCTAAATCATGCATTTCACTAATTTGTTCACCAATTCTCTCACAAATTTTTTCTCTTTCTTTTATTTCTAGATTATCCAAAACGTTTTTTAATAAATCCCCCTCAATAAACTCCATCGTAATCTTCATATTTCTATCGTCTGAACTAAAAACTTTAGGAACAAAACTTAATTTTTCTAATATTTTACTTTCTCTTCTCGTTCTAAACTTCCTTAATTTTTCATCAATTTCCTTTAATCTATAACCCTTTGGAATTCTGTATTTAATTAATTTATCATTTTCCCTGGAAATTACAGCCTCTGCCCCTATTTGTATTAATTCCATAGTGTTCTATTTTATCACAAAATATTTAAACTTATTTAAAGTATATAAATCATATAAAGTATATAAGGGGGATGAAAATAAAATGTCACATACAGAAGTATTTAGATCAGATGATACAACTCTTGAGGGTTCAGAAGCTTTAGACTTCCTTGAAGAGTATAGTTGGAAACCAAAAAAAAGGAGATTAGAAGGATTTCATCTGGAGGTTCTACCTGCAAATGATGAAATTGTAAGAATTATTGAAAATTTAAAGAGTAATTCTCCCCTCCCACGAGGTTCATTAATTACACTTCTTGAGGAGGGAGATAGATACGGTTTTATAAATACCAATGGGGTTTTAGGTTATTTTTTTGGTGTAGGAAATTTAACACCTAAAGGAGGATTAACTCCTTAGGTTCCTCTCATTTTTTTAATTAATAAAAATGTTATATAATCCTAAAATCCTGGAAATTTTCCTTTAAATTTTTTCATTAGTTTATTTGGGTCTTTTCCTTTCATCAATTTCATTAATTTCTTTGCCTGCCTATATTGCTTAAGTAATTCTCTAACCTCATGTGTTGTTGTTCCACTACCTTTTGCTATTCTTTCAATTCTATTACTAGTTATAATATCTGGATTTTCAAGTTCTTCCTTGGTCATAGATTGCATTATATATTTCCACTTCTCTAATTTTTCTTCCTGCACTTCTAACATTTCTTTAGGAATGTTTAAATTTCCCATCCCAGGAATCATATCCATAATTTTGTTTAATGGACCTAATTTTTTCATAGCTTGCATTTGTTCATATAAATCTAAAAAATTAAATTCTCCTTTCAAAAATTTTTTCCCTAAATCTTCGGCTTTTTCTTCATCAATAGCAATTTTAGCTTTTTCCAATAAAGCCTCTAAATCACCCATGCCTAGTAATCTTCCAACAAAACCCTTAGGATTAAATTCTTCTAAATCATCAACCTTTTCACCTACACCAATAAATTTGATTGGAGCACCAGAAACAGCACATGCAACTAACGCTCCTCCTGCTTTGGCAGTACCATCCATTTTAGTTGCTATTACCCCAGTAATATTTACAGAATCATGAAATTGTTTAGCTTGTTTTTCAGCGGCTTGTCCAATATCAGCACTCACTACCAATAATCTTTCGTCTGGCTTAATTTCTTTATTTAACCCTTCAATTTCTTTGATTAGTTCTCTACTTAAAGCATCTCTCCCAGCAGTATCTATAAGGATAATATCAAACTCATTTAATTCCTCTTTAAATTTTTTATAAACTCTAACAGGATCTTTTTCTTTCCTATCAGAAAACACTTTTATTTTTAATTTACTTCCTAACTGTTCTAACTGGTCTATAGCAGCAGGTCTATGAACATCCAAAGCTAAAAAACAAACTTTTTTCCCCCTGTTTTGATAAAATTTACCAATCTTTGAAATTGTTGTAGTTTTACCACTGCCATATAAACCAACAAACATTATTTTGCTAGATTTAGATTTTAAATTCAAACTTTGTTTTTCTTCACCCAGGAATTTAACTAACTCTTCGTAAACAATGTTTATTAAATATTCTCTTTGTGTTATTCCAGTGGGTGGTTTTTCATTTAAAGCTCTTTCTTTAATTTTACTAGTTAATTCAAAAACCAATTTAACATTAACATCGGCATATAGCAAAGCTTTCTGGATTTCTTTTACTAATTCTTCTATCAATTTTTTATCAACTAAGCCAGCTCTAGCTATTTTCTTTAAAATGCTTTTTAATGAAGTCCCTAGTTTATCTAAAACCATAAAATAAACCTAGAAAAGGTTATTTATAAAGCATATAGTTGGTTTTAAGCCCTTTTATACCTTAAAAAAGCCCCATTACCTATATTTTCTCCTAATAAACCTAAAACCTCTTTAACATTGTTTTCATCTGGAATACTACTTAGTCTAGTTTTCGTAACTTTACCAGTATTCATTTCTTTCCAACCACTTCCTTCATAAACTTGCTCTATTTTTCTATTTCCGTTATAAAAGATAATCCTATTAACAAAAACAGTAGTCCCAACATCCAAACTAACTCTTTCGGGATATGGTTTTCCATTTTCAATTTTTCCATAACCGAGAATATTCGCAGAACTAAAATCTTTTAAGACCAGATTTAATTTATTATCTTTATCGGCCCCAAATTGAACAGCTGCTCCTTCAATATCTTTTATACTTTTCCCAGGCGCAACAATTTCCACATTTCCTCTAGCAAAGGGCTTAATCTCCTTAACACCCTTTATATCTGTTTCTAATTTATTTATTATTACTTCTCTATCACTAGTTCTCAAAGTTATAGTATTCTCGCTAACTGCAGGGATTGAAATTTTTCCAGAACTATCAGCAAATAAAACTTGATCTTCTTTTAACTCATATAACTCGCCTATATTAGAACCTTTCCCACTTAATTCATAACCATTCTCAGTTATTTTAACATTAACATAGTTTTCATTTCCTTGCTTAATCCTTGTATCGCTTATTTTTCCCACATTAATACCTTCCAAATCCTTATCTAATTTATTTTTTAATGTAAAACTTTTAACAACACTATTGATAATTTTAACATCAATAAATATAATGCCTTGAGGAATATACAAGTTAATACCATTGAAGTCAAATGAAGAATCTCCATCAATTTCTAAACTATCAATCTTTGAAAAAATACCATTTTTGACTGTTATATTCATTTTAGAACCCTTTATTATATATCCTTTTATAGAAGGCAGATTTATACTGCCATCCCCAGTAATAATGGCTTTTTCCCCATTCTCAAATAAAGAAACAAAAACCAAAGTTCTGAAATCAACAATACCAAATATGCTATTAACATATTTATTTATTGGAATAAATTTCTCTCCTTCCAATAATTCCAATTTATATTCTTGGATTTGATTATCTTTTCTTATTATTGTTAAATTCCCGGTAACCTTATTATTTTCAGGTAAATTACTCTCAAAACTCCCAAAACCATCAATTTGCAAACCATTTTTAATTTGAAAAAAATCCTGTGCACTAATAAAGTTTACACTAATTAAAAATACAAATACTATAAAACTAAATTTAAAATTTATTCGCAAATTCAAATACATATTTTACTCCATTCACAACAGACTGATCATCTGTAATAACATATAAATTTTTATTGACCTCAATATCATATATCTTAATATCTAAATCAGAATCTGTTAAATAAGCCAAATCTATATAATCAGGATTTCTTTTTTCACTTTCGACTATAGCCTTAGCTGTTTTTAATATTTTACCCAACCTTATATTATAGTCTATAGTATAAAGCTCATCATATGTAATAATCTCATTATTTTTGCTAACTTTAATAGGATAACTTAATCTCCCATTTACTTTATCATCAAAGATATCTATTCTTGATCTTGCATCAGACGTTTTCTGAACATCAAACTCTTTGTATATAGAGAAATCAGCACATTTTTCAACTGCAAAATTTAAATAATTTGTAACTTCAAAAGAAAATTTTTCATAGTCCACTAATAAATTTTGTCCTTCATAATAACCATAACTAACACTTAAATCATTATTAATATTAACACTATTTTCATTAACCTTTACATATCCCCCTTGTAAACCAGCTATATATAAAGCCTGTAGAAAATTCTGTTCAAAACAATTTTTTATTAAAACTTTTATATTCTCGCTTTGTTGCCTTAATGTGTTTACATCTATTTTACTTTCGCTTTGTCTAAACATTAAATATAATAAAACACCAATTATTACAACAATAACTAAACCTAGAGCAATATAAACTGTGGCTTGTCCTCTTTTAAACATAATAAAAAGTAATATTCTAAATATAAAAGCTTATCTTCTCCTTAATTGCTTCCTATCAATTAACTCTTTCCTAAACTTAACCCTGTTAATTAAAGAAGCGGGTATCTCTTCCAAATCTACCAGTTTTATCTTTTCAAATTCAATATACAAATTTAAAAAACCTTTCTCTAGTCCCTGCAATTCTCCGTAATTCGTTAAATAATTTTCGCTATTCCTTAATTTTCTCTCAACATCATCTATTTTTTTAAGCAAATTTTCTATTTTTTGTAATAATTTCTTTACTTCTTCATCTAAAAAAGGTTCTTTAAGTTTAATTTTTTCTTTTACTTCATCTAACGGTTGTAAACTTCTAAAACCAGTATTATCTCTCACTCTTGTTATCGCATCAAAAGCTCTAGACATAAAAAATATTAAATATCGCTACTTTAAAATATTTTCTATAGTATATTCTTTAATATCTCTTCCTTATTAAATTCTTTAATATCCTCAATATTCTGTCCGGTTCCCACCAATAAAATGGGTTTTTTAGTAACAAAAGTAGTAGAAATAAAGGCCCCTCCTCTTTCATCAACATCCATTTTAGTTAAAATTATTCCGTCTAAACCAACGATTTCATCAAAACTTTTAGCTTGTTCTACACAATCATTTCCAGTAATAGCCTCACCAACAAAGATTTTCATATCAGGCTTAACAACTCTGTTTATTTTTTTAATTTCTTCCATTAAATTCTTATTGCTTTGTAATCTACCTGCGGTGTCTACTAAAACAACATCAATATCATGAACCTCAGCGTATTTTTTTGCATCAAAA
The DNA here is from genome assembly GCA_964432435.1 of Candidatus Woesearchaeota archaeon. Classification (GTDB taxonomy): domain Archaea; phylum Nanobdellota; class Nanobdellia; order SCGC-AAA011-G17; family JACPIM01; genus JACPIM01. The sequence continues at coordinate 17,445 of CAYSNL010000016.1, forward strand.
GCAACTGCAGTAGGATCACTTCCATAATCATGTCTAATAGTTTTAACACCTAACCTATCACCCCAATTTTTAAGTTGTTCAATACTTGCAGCCCTAAAAGTATCAGCTGCTGCCAACACTACTTTCAATTTTTTTTCTTTTAACATATTTGCAACCTTAGCTATAGTGGTAGTTTTACCTGAACCGTTTATTCCTAAAAATAAAATCACAAAGGGTTTTTTCTTCTTAACTTCTTTAATAAAATCAACACCTTTACCTAAAAACAACCCTTCAATAGAATTCTTTAAACTACTTTTTATAGTATCCTCTATCTTTCCTCTTAATATTGGTTTCTCTACAATTTCTTTCTTTAAATCATCCCTAATTTTTTCAACAACCTCAATAGCAACATTATTCTCCAATAAAGCAACTTCCAAATCAAAAAATAACTCCTCAAATTTTTCTTCAGAAATTTTTTTAGTTATTATTTTTTCTTTAATTCTTCCAAAAAAACCTTTTTTCTCTTCTTCCTTTGTAATAAACAATTCTTCCTTAGGCTCTTCTTTAACAATTATCTCTTCTTCAATCTTCTCTTTCTCAACCTTCTTTAATTCTTTTTCC
>CAYSNL010000017.1:0-16609 GCA_964432435.1 Candidatus Woesearchaeota archaeon
GGTTAAGCTGTAATTTTGATTGTTATATTAAGAATATAATTTTTGTAAACATAAATCTATTTAAACTAGGATAGTAAAGTTTGGTCTAATATGTCTTTGGATAATAAGGTAGGTTTTTGTTTGCCGTCGCAAGATATTAGAGATTCAATTATGGAAGGGAGGATTATTGTTCCAAGGTTTGACGAAAGTAGAATTCAACCTTCTTCTTTTGAGCCTGTTGTAGGCGATGAATTATTTATCTTAGATACAGAAACAAATGGTTTATTTAGGCCACAAGCAGGTGAAACAGTTTACAGAACTCTTTTACAATTACCTGGGAGACAAAGACGTAAGGTTAATATTAATAATGGATTTGAAATAAAAAGGGGGTTTACATATTTAGTTCCATTAGAGGAGAGAGTCGTTCTTAACCAGGATGAATTTATAAAATCTTCACCAAAAAGTAGTTTTGGTAGATTATTTCCGAATACTAGACTATTGGCTGATTATAATCCTTCTTTTGATGAAATAAATTCTCAGTATAAACATAATTCTGAATTAATGCTTTGGTTATTATTACAACCATTGGCTTTTAATTTAATATTGCAGCCAGGTATTCCTCTAAACCAATTAAGATTTCATACTGGTTATGGTTCACAATTAACTCCTACAGAGATAATTGAGGAATTTAAGAAAAATCCATTCTTATTTAGCGAAGCAAATGGTAAATTAGTTCCTGCTAAACCTTTTGTAACTGACACCGTTCTAGTTCATGTTGATTTATCAGGTAAACATACAGAAGGAATAACTGGTTTAAGAGCTAGATATAATCCAACACCAATTGATTTAAGCAAAGAGGGAGAATATGAAGCAGAAGATTATTTTGAACCTTTAAACGGTAATAGGATTACTATTTCTAGACTGGAACATTACTTACTTTCTTCTAAGGAACTTGTAAATGTTCCAGATCATCTTAATATGGAACTAAAAAGCCATTCTCATGTTGGTTTTATTGGACCACTACATTTTGCTGGCTTTCTAGATAACGGCTTTAAAGGTTGTCTCGTTTTTGAAGTAAGATCTGATGAGCTATCTAATGTTGAAGTAAAAGATGGAATGCCTATTAGTAAATTAGATATTTTTAGAACTGGAAGACCTGATAAAGTTTATGGTGTTAGTATAGGTTCACATTATCAAGAACAAGTCGGCTCTAGGCCACCAAAATATTTTAAACCTTTTAATTTTACTTTTGCAGCGAGAAATTATAAAAAACTAGACAGATTAGTGTTAGTACAGGGTGCTGGGGTTTTGACAGCCCATAGAAAAAATAGAGATAGCTTTGAGTTTATAACAGAAGAAACGGCTCTAAAATTAAAGTGGGATATAGAAAACGGTTTTTTTCAATCCCGTTATGATTGTGAATTTGATACTGAAGTGTTACAACCTATTCCTTATATAGTTCTGTATGGTCCTGATGGAACAGTATTCTCCTATGTAAGGGCAGAAAATATTCAAGATTATGGTGATGAAAGATTATTTGGAAAACACTCTGTTGGTGTTGGTGGTCATATTATTCAATCTGATGGCCCAAGATATGTTGAAAGATGTTTGGAAAGGGAGGTTACGGAAGAAGTTGAAATTAGAGGTAATATCACTAAACCAAAACTAGTTGGTACTTTGATGGCTTATGATAATGAAGTAGATCGTGTTCATTTTGGTTTAATATTTACTATGCTTACTGATGGTAGCGTTACACCGAAAGAATCATCATTTGTCTCTGGAAAAATGATGGATATAAATGAATTAATTGTTGATCCTAATTATACAAAAAAATATGAAACTTGGAGTAGAATTCTTATCCCCTATATAAAAAAGTTACATAAACTATAGTTTTATATATTAAAATAAAAAGATATAATTTATGGGCCTGTAGCTCAACTTGGATAGAGCATCAAGAGAACTCTTTTGTTAACGCAAAAGCGTTCACGGAAAGAAAATCGTGCAAGCGTCCTAAGCTGAGGGTTGTCGGTTCAAAAATAAGAACCAAGGTTCTTATCAACTCCTTGGTATTACTGAAAGTCCGATCGGGCCCGTTTATTTTAGTCAGCAGGATAAAAAAGAAATTTTACATTTCGACATTTTTTCATAAAATTCTAAGTTTGGTTTCACTTTTTTTGATTCAAAAATAACTAACCCAAGCCCTTCCCAGAAAAGAAACCAGCCTGCTGGTTCTAAAAAAACAACAAGAAATGTTATGAAAAAGTTTCTTGCTTCATAACTAAATAATAAAATTGTTGCAATAAACATTATAATTATCCCTGATACCACAAAAGATAAACCCTGCTTAAGCACTATATTTTTTATATCTTTTTTTAGTAAATCAAAATGTTTACTAAAATGCTCTTTTAATCTCTTTTTGATTGTTTCCTCTTCCTGCTTTTTTCTTTTTTTTGCCGGAATTAATAAATTTAGCTGGATACCATCTTTTTTATCTCTGCTTGCTTTTTTTGTCTCTGATAAAAAATCTTCAGATAGGGCTTTTTGTGAATATGGGCGCGGGTCAAATATAGAAAAAATATCATCATAGGAAGTTAGTAATAGTCTTATTTCTGACGGCTGAAGTGTTTGACTTTTTTTATTTAACTTACGTTTACCTCTTTTTTTCATGAATATAAACTAAATTAAGGATTTTATAAATTTTATGGAATGAAATTAAAACTGCGCCGACTGAGATTTGAAATCCTGAACAGTATACTGTTTCTCAGGTCATCGGCTCTCGTCGTTCTTTTCCGAGGTTTTCTTCCTTAGGGAAAGCTCTTGGAAGGCCAATATTCTTTGTGGAAACTCTATTAGTTTTAACCACTAAACTATCGGCGCATTAAGAATAATCCTTATAAAATTAGTTTATAAAACTTACTTAATTTTTTTATTTTTTTGATCCGGCCAGTTGCTTGAATAGATTAACAGAGTACAATCTTGTTCTGGAATTATTTTAAAAGATTTATAACTAGTTCCTTGTTCCTCATTAATTTTTTTATGAGAATCATCACAATATGGTATCTTATTACTATGCCCACAAGTACAAAAACTGTATTTTTTTCCTGTTTTTAAGTCTACCTTAATTACGCCTTCCGGTGTATTAATTTTTTCTTCAGCCATATTTTTTACCCATCATTTAATCTTTTTAAGCTCTTCTGTTAGTTTATCAGATTTAGTTCCTTTATATTGTGGTTTTAAAAAAGAAGGGTGAATTTTAAACACTTGTTGTTTAGTTTTTTTCTTTTGTTTTTTTAATAGAAAGTATAATAATAAACCTACCATCGGGATAAAAATAAAAAATATGACTATTATAGGAAAAATTGGAATTGAACTACAGTCCTGGGGGCAATTATCTGAGTTTTCACCAAAAGATTCATCACAAAAATTATTTGGACATAGGGGCATTGGATCTTCAAGGTCGTCTAAGTTATCATTGTCGGTGTCTTTTAAGCTTGGGTCTGTTCCTATCTCTCTTTCCCGGGCATCTGTTATACCATCTCCATCAGTGTCCATTAATTCATCACAACTTTTTGTGCAAGAACTACCACAGTCTATTCCTTCTTCATCTTGGTTTTTAATATTGTCATTACAGGTCGGGCAAATAGGACAATTTGGGCCACCACATTCTGATTTTTTTCCTATAGAATCAATAATTACATTTACTTTTGTTTCTCCTTGATTTAATATTCCATCTGTGCATGAAGAACAAGATAAGCAATAAGGACCACCACAGTCTACGCCCGTTTCATTATCATCTTTTACCCCATTATTGTTGCATAAAACTATAGGCTGTTGTGTTTTACAATCTGGATCAGCTAAATCAGTTAAACCATCACAATCATCATCTAGTCCATTACTGCATGATTCATTTATTTCTTTTAGCGGTTGGATTATGTTTTGACAAGTTGACCAAGTTCCATTTACGCAAGTTTGATTTCCTTTGTTGCAAATTCCTACCCCTAAACCACAAGGTCTAACAGACCCTTCTTGACATAGACAATTTTCATCTACTATACCATCACAATCATTATCTAATTTATCAAAACATATTTCTTTCCTTGGGCCTATAGAACAATCAGACCAAGCGTTGTTTACACAAACTTGTACGCCTAATGAGCATACACCTGGGAGATTGCAAGGTTTTGAAGTTCCAGAGGAACATATTGTCGATGGAAGTGAAGATGATGAAGTTGTTGTTTGAGCTAGTACGTAAAAGTTTAAAAATAATATAAAAATAAATATTGAATATAAGAAAAATTTTTTCATTTTTTATTTTTCTGGATTTCTTTAAAAACAAAATCTATTTGCTTTTGGCTCCATCCTTTTGAAAGAAGGGTATTTATTATTTGTCCTTTTGATTTATATTTTAAAGCCTTTTTAGTATAGTTAATTAGGTTTGTTTTGTCTGATTCTGAATGGAATAATTTTTCTTTTATGCCAAATAAATGCTGGATACTCCCTGGTCCTTTGTAAAAATTGATATAAAATATTCCGACTACTAATATGACCAAAAGTATTGTAATTAAAGTCCAGTTTCTTTTTGGCATACAATCTTCTGGGCAAACTTTTTCATCTTCTAACGGGACATCACAGATATCGTTACCACATTTGACATTAGTATAGGATGCTGATCTTGTAGTACCTGGCGAAGGCGCGTTAATGAGACTAACAACTAATGTATTAATACCAGTTATTTGATCAACTACATTTCCTTGAATCATATAGGATAATGTTCCCGAGCCAAGGGATAATTGTTTTTTAATAAATGGATCAGATTCTAAAACTGTTATAGAAGGGTCTAAAACTAAATTTGAAGAGGATTGCGCAATTGATTTCGGAATAATATCCACTATGAATGCATCACTAGGGGCTCCTGCAACTATCCTTGTGATTATTGTATAATCCACAGACTGATTTCCAAAGGTTTTAACAGTAAAGGCCTTTGCATTAGAGGAAATTGATATTGAGTCTTGAAGACTTAAAATATACTCTTTTACATTATCAAAATTTTTATCGCCTAATATCGATGCTTTTATATCAATTGGAGCCGGTGGTATTGCCGGGATATTAAAAGCTTTATCTCCTGAGTAAAAATAGCTTGGAACTGATTTTTTTAAATTTTCAACTTCTTGTAAAAGGGCTAATTTTTCATTATCTTTTTCATTCTGTGTTTTTGAAGTGTTAGACTCTATACTTCCCAATTTTAGTTCATATGTTAAAAACTGTGATTTTAATGAATCTATATTAATATTAACCTTGTTTAACAAATCCTTTGCTTCGGTATTTGAATACGAATTTAATAATGTTAAAATATTTGTTATTGTTACATTTACTTCTTGCTGACCTGATAAAACAGAAGGATTTACTTCAATAAAACTTATTGCTCTTGATGAACCATATCTTACTTCTAATGGTATGACTTGTGATGTTGTTACCGTTGGCGTTGAAAAATTATATAATATTCTTATGGGTATTGAAACCTTTACTGTATTGCTAGATAAACTTTTTGAGTCAATTTTAGTTATAACATCGGATAGGCTTCTTAGTTTTTGAATTTTGGTATCTTCTGATATACCTTGGTATTTTACTTTTATTGTGAAATCATTAAAGTATAACCTACCTTGAGTTAGTGATCCAACTTCAATAGGAACTATGCAATTTTCCTCTTGATTTTGGCATGCATCAGAAGAAAGATAGCTCATAAAACTGTTATTTAAATTTGCTTCTGTTATGCCTTCTGAAAAGGGCGTGCTACTTTTATCAAGAGATCCATTATAAATTGGTAATGACGCTTTAATAAAATAATTATAATTATTATTTGAATTACATTCATAATATCCTTCTGGTTTGTGAGCGCAAATGTATGCTTTTTGGGTTGATTTAGCATCTTTTAATACAGTAAATAAAGTAGTGCTCGGAACTGTTGTTGTGGTGGTGGTTGTTCCTAGATCTGACGTGATACATATAAGATACTCTCCTTGTCTAACCTTTGGTATTTCATTAAAATTAATGATACAACTCCCCCATTGACTATTACCTTTGTTTAAATCGCAATTTGATGTCCCGAATGATTTTTTTGAATTGTCTGGTACGGAAAGTAATTTGGCTTTAACTGTAACTCCAGATGCAACTGACTTGTATTTTGCTGTAACATTAATTGCTTTTACTTTTGAATCTAGATTAATCTTCTGGCAAACTGATGTATCTTGATTTTGTATGTCTACTGCCCCTGCTTCATTCCCTAAATCATTTTCATTTATGTAATTTGTCCATCCAATTAAATTGCCTAAATAAGACCATTCAATTAAACCGTCGCTACCAACATCAAGATAGGGAAATTTTGGAACACTACCTTCAACATCCCAACCACCTATATTTCCCACCGCAGTAAAATCTTTTGCATTTTTAGAAACAGATACTCCTAATTCTTGTACTAATGGAGGAAAAATAATTGAATCATCTGGTTGTTTAAGAGGAACTAATTCTTTTTCGCCTTGTGTTATTTCATAAGTTTTACCTAGTATGTCTAAAAGTTGTGATAATTGGGTTATATCAGAGTTGGGACCAAATCTAACCTCTAGGTCTTTATCCTCGGTTTGGTTTATAAAAGTTAATATTATGTCACCAACGATTTTATCTTTTTGTAAATACTGTTGTTTATTTAGACTAATATTGATGATTGGATCTTCAAGTGCTGAAATTAATAAAGAATTGAATATTATTAATAAGAATGTTATTAAAAATAGTTTATTCATAAATGCACCTCTTTATTTAGAACAAAAGCTATTTTTAATATATAAAACTTTTGTGTTTGAAGCAGTAAGATATATAAATGGGTATTTTAAAAAGGTAAATTAAATGAGCAAAATTGAAGAATTTTATGAAAAAAGGTATAAGCTTTTGCTATTAATACCTATAATGATGTTTATTCTGGGCTTAATTTATATGGTTAATTTCTATTCAAAAAACGGTGATATAATGTATAAAGATGTTTCTTTAAAGGGAGGTATTAGTGCAACTGTCTACTTAAATAAAGAAGTAAATATCAAGGATGTAGAAAACAGTTTAAAAGAAGAATTTGCAACACAGGAGGTTTTAGTAAGATCTATTGAAGCTGTGGAAAGTGATAAAACTGGTTTTGTAGTTGATATTGGTGGTGAGACAGATGATGTTTTGCTACAAAACAAACTTGAAAAAATATTAAATGTAAAATTAAATGATGAAAACTTTTTTGTTCAGGTTACTGGAAGTAGGCTTGGTAGTGGTTTTTATAGCCAGTTAATAAGAGCAATGATATTTGCTTTTATTTTTATGTCAATAGTAATTTTTATCACTTTTAGAAATTTACTGCCTTCAACTTATATGATTTTAAGTGCTTTTTTCGATATATTCATGACTTTGGTGGTGATTGATATTTTAGGAATAAGAGTGTCTACCGCCGGAATAAGTGGTTTATTATTATTAATAGGTTATTCTGTAGATACTGATATTTTATTAACAACAAGGGTCTTAAAAAGAAAAGAAGGAAGAGTATGGGAAAGAATGATTAGTTCTGTTAAAACTGGTTTGACTATGACTATAACTACAATAGCAGCTACTACAGTAGGGTATATTTTTGCTAAATCTGATGTTTTAAGAGAAGTTTTTTTAGTTATTATAATAGGATTATTACTTGATGTTATTGCTACTTATTTGATGAATGCATCTTTAATAAAATGGTACACGAAAAAGGTAGAAAAAAATGAGTAAAAAAATTTTTACTATTAGGGTAATCATACTTGTTATAGTTTTAATTCTAATGATAGTAGCTATTAGCCCGAATCCTTTTGCATCTGGAGTACAAGTTAAAAGTGTTAAAGGTGAAGTTGTTGAAAAAGGCCTTAAAGTTGGTGATTTTATTGAGACAATTAATGGTAAAAAAGTCACTAGTGTTAATGATTTTAATTTATTAATAAACGACGAATACAAGGAAAATACATCTTTGGTTATTAAAACTAATAAAGGAGAAGTGGCTTATATTGCTACAGAAAAACCAGAAATAACTGTTGGTGAACCTAAGAAAAATAATATTGAGGTTGGTTTGGATTTATCTGGCGGTACTAGGGTAATTTTGGAACCAAATACAACTCAAGAAGTTACTACAAAACAGATAAACGATTTAATTGATGTTTTAGATAATAGGCTTAATGTATATGGTTTAAGTGACTTGCAGATAAGGGCTGCAACAGATAAAGAAGGAAAAAACCTGGTGGTAATTGAAATTGCTGGTGCTTCAAGGCAAGAAGTTAGAGATTTAATTGAAAAACAAGGGGAATTTGAAGCAAAAATAGGAAATGAAACTGTTTTTATTGGAAGCAGGAAAGATATACCCTTTGTTTGCAAAGATGATGGTACTTGCTCTGGTGTGAGAAGTTGCGATCAAACTGCTACTGGGTATTTTTGTAGATTTGAGTTTTCTATTAACCTAAGCCCCGAGGCTGCAAAAAGGCATGCTGAAATAACAAAAAAGATACCCTTAAATTTTAGTAATGTAGAGGCAGGAAAGAGATATCTAAGTTTGCCTTTAAGTTTATATTTGGATAAACAACTTGTTGATGAATTACAGATCAGTGAAGACTTGAAAGGAAAAGAAACTACGGCTATTGCTATTTCTGGACCAGGTGTAGGAGCAACACAAGAAGAAGCGTATAACAATGCTTTAAAAAATATGAATAAGTTACAAACAGTTTTAATAACAGGTAGTTTGCCTTTTAAGCTAGATATAGTTAAAATAGATAGTATCTCTCCTATATTAGGTGTAAATTTTGTTTATAACGCTATTTTAGTTGGGCTCCTTGCAGTTATATCTGTAGCATTAGTTATATTTATTAGATATAAAAAATTTAAGATAGTCATACCTATTATTATCACTATGGTTAGTGAAATGATAATAATTTTAGGTATTGCTGCATTAATAAGATGGAGATTAGACCTGGTTGCTATTGCGGGTATTATAGCTGCGGTTGGTACTGGCGTTGACGATCAAATTGTAATAACTGATGAAATCTTAAGGGGGAGTAAAGAATCAGTTTATAATTGGAAAGAAAAAATCAAGAGAGCTTTCTTTGTGATATTCACTGCTTATGCTGTTACTGTGGCTGCAATGATACCACTATGGTGGGCTGGTGCTGGATTATTAAGAGGATTTGCTGTTACAACAATTATAGGAGTTACTGCCGGCGTTTTTATCACTAGGCCAGCTTATGCAAGCATAGTTGAGAGCTTGTTAAAAGAATAAATTCTCTTCATACGTTAGGATAAAAAATTATTAAAAGGATAAAGTCTGTTATTTTTTGTTTTTAAAATAATAAATAAGTAGGGCAATGCCGCTAAGTATTGTAAATACAACTAGAAGAACATTAATTATAAATTTGTCATTTAACGATATTAGGGCTGTTCTAAAAGCAAATACCATAAAGATGTATATAACAAAGATAAAAAAGATCTGGGAAAGCATATGCCATCCTTCTATTTTGCTTTCGGATATTATCTTTTTTAAATATGTAGCTATTGCAAATCCTGCACTAATTATTATCAATGCTCCTGTTAATGCTGGTATTACGCCAAGGATTGTTGTAAGCCAACTTGTAATAGTTGGAATGTTTAATTGAATTAGGGCTAGATTTATAAATAGAATATAAATGCTCCACTTTATAACAATAAGAAATAAATTAATGAAACTATGTTTTATTATATCTTTGATTTTTATCTTTTCTAAACTTTTTCTTAAAGTAAATTTTATAATCTTTCCTATGAAAACCCCAATGATAACTAAAAAGACTGCAATTAAAAGATCGGCAAGAAATTCAGCAGATATTATCTCTATGCTACTTAATTTTCCTAATAATGTTTCTTTTACTGAATTATATAAATTCATAAAAATAATGAGTGAGGATAGTTTATAAAATTTTCCTAATCCTTCTAGATAGTTATAAATTAACTTAATTTTTTAGTAAGTTTTTTATAATATGAAAGATTATGATTCAGTATGAGAATCTGTTTTATCTCCTTTTCTTATTCAAAAACGAGCATTGGTGGAATAGAGAGGTATTTGGATACGACTATTAAAGAATTGATAGCTAGAGGACATATAATTGATGTAGTCACTGCTTCCTATAATAAAGATAAGGTAGAAGTAGAAGGAAATTTAACAATCCATAGTCTTAAGTTTATGAGTCCCTTATTTGAAAATAAAGAACTTGGTGGGAAAAAGTTATATGATTATCTTAAAAAATTAGTTAAAGATTATGAAATTGATATTATTTCTGCCGAGAATTTTTATAGGGGAACACCGCCTTCTTATGCTTTTGCCGTAAACCTGGTTTCTATGGAAACTTGGGTTCCAGTTATTTTAAGAATGCATGCGCATTTTGAAAAGGAGATTGAAATTGCTCTACTTAAAGATTTAACGTGGACAAAATTAATAGGTGTAAGCAAGAGTGTAAATAATGCTGCATATAATGGTGGAGCTAATATTAAAAAATTATCCCTTATTTATCCTGGAATAGATACAGATTTTTTTAGACCTGGATTGAACAAGGGTTGGTTGAGAGAAAGAATAAATGTACCTAATAAAGATTTATTAATCCTTCATGCAAGCAGGATTGTTGGAAGCAGCAAAACAAATTCTTATTTAGAGTTTAAGGGAATCATTACCCTTATTGAGGCTTTTGCTATTTTAGCACAAACAAATAAAAATATTAAATTATTGATAGCTGCTGCAAGCCCTCCAAAAGTTTGGCAAAAAAGGTTTAATAATGAAATTCAGAGAATTAAGGATTTAGCAGAAATACATGGAATTAAAGACAAGGTTATTGTAAAATCTTTCGGATTACAAGAAATGCCTCTGGTTTATAATGGATCTGATATTTTTGTCATGGCTTCTCAGATGGAATCTTTTGGGTTGGTTTACGCAGAAGCAATGGCTTGTGGGATACCAGTAATAGGAACAAGTGTTGGTGGTGTAACAGAGATAATTGATAACAATGTAAATGGTTATTTAGTTGAACCTAAAAAACCTGTGGAACTAATGAAAAAAATTTCAATCTTAATAAAAGATCCAGAAAAAAGGGAGCAAATGGGTAAAGCTGGCATTAATAAAATTAAACATAGGTTTGACTTAAAGAGAATGATTGATAGACTTATAGGCGTATTTAATTCATGTATTGAAAAAAGAATGAAACATAGGACGGCTAAATTAAAAGTTTTTTTAGAAGAGATAAAAAAAGAGTAAATATTATAAAATTGTATTGCCTATTATTAAAATTATTAATATTCCTATTGTGTTTAATAAATAAGAGATAAATGAAAAAACTTTAGTCGAAATTGTTTTGGATATAGCTAATAAAGAAACACCTATTTCATCTGGTAAAGGAGATGCTATTATAACACAAGCTAAGACTGGTATTAAATATTTTTTCAATGGGTTGGGAATTTTATTATTAAAATAAATAATTATTTTTTCTTCTTTTTAATTTTTTAAAATACCGCTGGAGCTAGGATTTGAACCTAGAAGTCCTTACGGATCTGGTTTTCTTAATCTGATATTCGAGATTCACTCCATATCATCTTATATGTGTCCAGTGCAGTACCAGATTGTGCCACTCCAGCATAAAGGAAACTTTTTTAAATTACTACTCTAGTTAGGAATGATGTTTCCAATAACGCATTTATTACTGTCTATACTACCATTAATCTTACTTTTTCCTATTTATAAATATTGGAGTTTTGCTTTTTTGATAGGATCTTATTTAATTGATTTTGATCATTATTTGTGGTATTTTATTTATAAAAAGGATTTGAGTCTAAAAAAAGCTTATTGGTGGTGCAGAGAAACCAGAGAAAAAGATCAGTTGCATATATTCCATATAATTGAGTTTTGGGTTTTGATGTTCATTCTTAGTTTTGTACATATCTTCTTTTTATTAATCTTTATAGGTATTGTATTCCATCTGATATTTGACTTTATTGATTATATTTATGAGGAAGTAACTAAGGGATGGCATAAAAGTACTAGGGCTTTTTCATTTATACTATGGTTAAAAAGGCATAAACAAAAAGAGTTATAAATGCCGATTTTTTAATAATGTTGGGGGATTTTATAAATGCAAGAGGAAAACATAGACGAGATTGAAAAAAGAAAAACTAAGATAAAAGAGCTTATTCTTAAAAAGGCTAATGTATTTCAATATCTATTTCTTGCTATTATAATATGGCTGGGCGTTTATATAAGAAACCAGCCAATAAAAAACCTAATAGACCAAACCACAGGACAATATATTTCACTGGAATTAGATTCTACTCTTTTTTTGAGATATGCTGAATATATAGCAGAACATGGTAAATTATTTGCTATAGATCCAATGAGATATTATCCGTTTGGTGCTGATTTAAGTGGTATTGGTACTTTCACATCTTATTTTGTAGCATATTTGTATAAATTTTTAAATTTGATAGGTTTTAAAGTAACTGTTGCATATGCAGACATTATTTATCCAATTGTGGCTATGGCTATTTTTTCTATATTTTTCTTTTTGTTGATAAAAAGATTATTTGATTGGAGGATTGCTACCCTAAGTACTTTAGTCATTAATATAATACCTTCATTTTTGTTTAGAAGTGTTGGAGGAAGTTCTGATCATGATGCATTAGCCTTAATGTTAGTGATAATGACTTTTTACTTATTTTTTGCGGCTTTGCAAACTAAAAAAATTAGGTATTGTATATTACTTGGGTTTTTGGCTAGCATAACTAATATATTGGGTATTATGACGGCTGGAACTTCAAGCTTTATACCGCTTATTTTCGGATTATTTACCATTATTGAAATATTGTTAAATAAATTCCGTAAAGAAGATTACTATGCATATGTCTCCTGGTTTTTGCCAATAATCCTTTGGTTTGTCTATAGGAATGGATTTAATGGTATAACAAGTTTGGTTAACTCTACTTCTGCAAGTTTTGCTTTATTTGCTTTAATTTTGTCAACTATTTATTTCTTATTATATGAAACTAGCTTATTTAAAAAATATGTTGAAAAAATAAATTTACCTTCCGGGGTTACAAGTATAATAATAGCTGTAATAATCTCTTTGTTGATTGGCGTAGTAATTTACGGCCCTAGTTTAATTACAACTAAAGTAGAACAATTCTATGTGCAGTTGTTTAAAACTTATGCAAACACAAGATGGACTTTAACTGTTGCTGAAAATCATAGACCTTACGTGACTGAATGGTTTAGTCAGCTGGGAAAAACTTTTGTTTTTTCATTTATAATCGGATCTATATTACTATTTTATGATATGGTAAAACCTTTAAAGAAAAATTTGTGGTTGACTGGCGCTTATATCTTATTTATCCTTGGCTATATTTTTTCAAGATATTCCGCAGGCAGTGTTTTGAATGGTAATACTTTTATTTCGCGTTTATTATTTTATGGTGTTTTAATTGGTTTTACTGGTCTGATAATTTATTTGTACTTATGGAGTTTTTATAGGAATAGAGAAACATTTGCTAGCATAACAAAATTTGATAAGAAATATACTTTTGTTTTTGTTTGGTTCCTAATAATGGTATTTGCTGCTACATCTGCTATCAGGTTATTATTCGAATTTTCTCCTATTATTGTCATAGTTAGCTCTTTTTTTATTATTTCTTTAATAGATTATTCTTTTAAATTGAAGAATCAGATTTTAAAATATAGTGCTCTACTAATCATAATTATGCTGTTGTTAAATCCTTTTTCATACGCGCAAGGCTTTTTAGTGACGTATTACAACTCTAGTATTGGCCAGGCAATGGGAATTGGGCCCAGTTACGATTTTCAATGGCAGAATGCTGGAAAATGGGTAAGAGAAAATACTCCTAAAGATTCTGTATTTGCACACTGGTGGGATTATGGTTATTGGGTTCAAAGTGGGTTTCAACGAGCTACAGTAACAGATGGTGGTAATTTTCATGGTTGGTGGAATTATTTAATGGGTAGACTTGTTTTGACTGGACAAACTTATGAAGAAGGCTTAGGCTATTTATATGCCCACAATGTAAGTTATTTACTAATGGTTTCTGATGAAATTGGGAAATATCCTGCTTATTCCTCTATTGGAAGTGATTTAAATTATGATAGATTTTCATCTATACCATTATTTACGCTTGATACTGCAAATTCTAAGGAGACAAGAGAGGGAATAGAAGCCTTATATCGTGGGGGATTTGGATTGGATGAGAATTTTGTTTACAATAACCAATTATTGCCTGCAGGGTCAACTGGGGTAGTTGCTTTTATTATCCCTATGAAAAATACTAATAATACAATGGAAATTTCAAGGCCTTTTGGTATATTTATTTATCAAGGGGAGCAGATTCAGATACCGATTAATTGTGTTTACTTTAATGATAATATTATAAATTTTGGTAATGATGGTTATGATGGTTGCTTGAGGATTATTCCATCAATACAAAATAATCAAATGAATAGTTTAGGTAGTTTATTGGTGTTAAGTCCAAAGGTTAAAAATAGTTTATTTGCTCAATTGTACTTAATGAACAAAAAAAGCAAATATTATCAACTTGCCTATGATGATAGTGATAAAGTTCCATTAGCATTATTAAGCGGAAGAGTTATTGGACCAAGTAGGATATGGAAAGTGAATTATCCTAGTGGATTTAAATTAAATGCGAGTGATTATGAATACTATACAAGATATGATTATCCTGATGCCAGGTTAATGAATCCTTAAATTAATTTATTTTCTTTTAAAATTTTAAATATTGTTTTTGCTACAAATTCGTTGCCAAACTTGCTGTAATGACCACCATATTCCGTATTATCTGAGTAAAGTTCATCCAGATTTTTTTGTTTGATTAGTTCATCTGCCACATCTATAATGAGAAGCTCATTTTTTAGTTCTTTCTTTATATGCTCATAAAAATGTTTGTGCTTTTTTATGTATGAAACATCATCTTTTTGCGGAAGCAAAACAAATACCGGGATGAATTTTTGTTGTTTTGAATATGCTAAGAATTCGTTTATGATTGCTATCAATAAATCATTTACTTCTTTTTTCTTATATAATTTTAAACGCCATTGTTTGTTTATTCTCATTATTTTCTGCATGGCTAATGCTTTATATTTTTCTGGATTTTTATTTAGCTTTTCATAAATTAAGGCCATGGTATTAAAGTATATTAATGAAAAATTTCTTGATGGGTTTTTTAAAATTGAAATTAAATAAGGAAAATGAATTAGTTCTTTTCTGAATTTATATTTATAGAAGAAATCTTCTTTGATTACTTCAGCTAAGTATTTTTCATAGTTATTGTATTTCTCTTCCGTGTCTATGAAATTTTTAATTAACACTAGCTGGTCGTTTTCTAACCTGAATCTTGGTTTAAACGCAAAGGTGTTACCATACTCATAGAAATGCTTCCATGTGCTCATTATTCTGCTTACTGTATCTGGGACTACACCTAAAAGAACTATTTTTGTTTTATGTTTTGGATATTCTCTTTTTAATCTTAGTAATGATTGATCAATACCGTGATTACCAACACCCCAGTTTAGAACATTTGTTTTTGTTAATTTTGATAAATAATAAGGCCAGGTTTCATTATCATTTACTTGCCTTGAGAATGCGAAAGAATCGCCGTAACAGGAAATTACTTTGGGTAAATCTTCATAATTTGGATTTGATCTAGAACCAGAACTATTAATATGCCAAGTAGTTTTTCCAAATCTTCCTTTTTCATCATGTTCTGTATTTGGTTTTCTAACCCAACCTAGTTCTTGGTCAAAACCGTGTGGAATAAATTTATTTAATCCTTCTTGATCTAATTTCGGAAGAAAATCTTTCTTTTTTGTTATTAGCCATTGGAATCTTTCTCTTAGTTTGTTAATTAAAAGTTCTGAAACTATTTCTAGTACTATTAGAACTGTTAAATAAACTATTAAACCTAGAATATTAAATTTCAAGTATATTGGTGTAGCTAAGGCTATAAGAACTAGTGAAACTAGTACGTTTTTGTAATTATACACCATATCTTTATTAAAATAAAAAGAAAAATATAATAAGTTTTCTAAAATCTTAATTTTGCAGCCATTTCTTCTAAAGTTTCTTTTGGTGTATTTCCGAGTGCCTTTACTAATTTAGCATTTTCGTCTGTTATTAGTCTTCCCAATTCATTTCCTTCTAAGAAATTTCTTAAGTGTAATAACTCTTTGAAATGACCATAACTTGGTGCTATCTGCTCGTGTGCATGACCCTGAGTACTATGTTTACCATTATTTTGTCCCGCTAATGGTGGAATATTTGGATAAAATTGCATTAATCTGTCTACAATCTGGTCTCTTAACTCCATATATGCACTTAATTCATTAGGTGGTAATTCGTGTAATCTTAATACATGTCTTCTTGGAACTACCATTGTATGTCCTTCCCACAATGGTGTGGTTGGAACTACGCAAACTGCATGATCATTTCTATGAACTAGTCTTCTATCTTCAGTATAAGCTAAACATAATCCGCATGGTTTTTCTGACATTTTTGTTTCCTCC
>CAYSNL010000017.1:16709-18039 GCA_964432435.1 Candidatus Woesearchaeota archaeon
ATCATTAATCTGTAACCTGGATGATCTGGATTTGCCTTTTTATTATAAGCGATTGCTACTAATTCATTGCCATCATCCGGTTGTCCTTGTGAATTTAGATATCTAGGTTCATTCAAACCATCACAAGCACGCATGCCTAAACATCTTAGTTCTGGATGTTGCGATAATAAACCTAAAAACATATATGCTGCTGTATCTTCTGCCCTTCTTAATGGTGAGTATAAAACTGAAATTGTTTCTGCTCCTTCTGGAACATATAAAGTTTTACCAAGTTCGTAACCTTTTTGAGATTCTCCTGGATTAAGTCTAACTGTCTTATCTGGAAAAACACCTTTACCTACTTCTGCTTTTTCTCCATCTGAACCTGGAACTTCAATTTCAACTCCACGAAGTTCTACTGGTCTTGCTTGTAAATGCCTTCTTAAATGTAAAATATGTTCTTTTGCCATTTTTGTTTCCTCCTAATAGTTATTTTTCATAAATACTAGCTTTATAAATCTGATTCATTTGGAGCAGTAGTGAAAAGAAGATTAATTTTCTATGTTATAGAACCTGTTTAAATTTTTTTCTTTTAGCCATTTTATGGCTTTTTCATAGTCTTCCACAGTATCAAATTCCATCCAGCCTTTAGAGATTATTATTGGTTCTAACTTATGATTAGAATTGATTAGGGATTGTAAGATGTCTGTCATATACGCTTTTTTGAATGATTTTGAGTTTAGCCAGGGTTCGTCTTTATCCCAGTATTTATCTTTATTTCCATGAAAAACTTTTTTTAGTGATCCTATACCTTTTTTTGAAAATTTTATTAGACCAACGTAGCGCACTTTTGCATTATCTAAATTACATCTTGGTGTTCCTAATTCTATTATATTATTATCTTTAATTACAAAACTTTCAACATCTTCTTCTGGATTTTCTAATCTAGATTGCCAATAGTTCCAGTATGAATCATCTGCAGTTACTCCTATGTCAGCTTTTGAATTTAATATTTTTTCAATTACTCTTTTTTCGTATAAAATATCTGCGTAACAGACCAATATATCATCGTTTAATTCTGGTTCTGCACAAAACAAAGAAGCAACCATGTTTGTATTTGCAAAATCTGGATTATTGTAATATTTTACATTTGGTATTTTTATTTTATCTGACATGTAGCCTGTAACTATTGATATGTCTTTGATACCACAAGAACGTAAAGTTTCAACTTGTCTTTCGATTAAAGATTTACCTGCAAAATTTAACATTCCTTTGGGTAGATTTTCTGTATATTTACCTAGCCTTGTTCCTGATCCTGCTGCTAAAATTATTGCTTTCATTTTGTAGTAAT
>CAYSNL010000018.1:0-17783 GCA_964432435.1 Candidatus Woesearchaeota archaeon
ATAGATGTTGCATTTCAAACAAAACTTTCAAGATCAAAAGATACATTAAAATATGTCCTAAAATATCATCCAGAATGTAAAAAAATATTAACAGACAATAGAATGATTGAACGCTCTTATGGCAGTCTACAAGGCAAGTATCATAAAACAATCATAAAAAAATACGGAAAAAAACAATTTGATATTTGGCACCGCTCCTATAATACTGGTCCTCCTAAAGGAGAATCAATAAAAGATGTAGAGAAAAGAGTTTTAAGCTTTATTAAAGACCTAATTAAATATATCAAAAAGAACAAAGTTAATGTTGCAATCTCAGCGCATGGTAATTCAATGCGTCCTTTTAGAAGATGTTTTGAAAAATTAACAGTGAAACAAATGATGAAATTAGAAAATCCATATGATGATTACTTTAAATATAGGATAAAGATTTAGTTTTATCCTCTTACTCTTCAGGTTCCTGTGGATGATACTTTAAATTTGTATCTGGGGCTTTCTGTGATGGACTAGGACGATTAATTCGTTCTTGTGGTATTACGGGTATTGGACTTCTAATAATTACCGCGGTCTTATTTTCAGCACCACCAACCATCTGTTGTTCTTCATCCCCACCCATACGCTTTAAGACTATATCACCAGGAAGCAAACTACACCCCATACCTGAAATTTCCTCAGCAATTTTTTTATAAGTTTCAAAACTACTTCTAGTAGCACCAGCCAACATCTGGGTTGCCTTAGCTTGTTCTTCGGCTTCTTTTGCAATAGATAATATTCTTTGTGATCTTTCATCATAATCAGGAATAGTTAACTTAATACTAACAATTTTCACACCAGCCTTACCATAAAGTGAGTCATTCCGATTTAATTGTCGGATAACATTTTTCAAATATTCACTACTAGCAATCTGATCAGCAGTTTTTCTTGAGATTTCACTAGATAAAGTACCTAACACAAATTGATCTATAATTTGTCTTCTTCCTCTATGATTCCAAAAAAACAAAGCCGCTCCTTCTTTATTGGGAGGAACATAAGTATATCTAACATCAGAAATAGTTCCTTCCAATCCTTCGCTTGTTCTAATCTTAAAAAGTTCACCACCAGGAAGATCTTTTGAACTCAATTCTCTTGTATAACCACCAACAAAGGCCGGAACGATTGAGCCATTTTCATCTTCACCTTTTGCTTGTTTTAGTATTGGACTCGGTATTAATCTAGTTTGGGGAAATTCAAAAACAGGACCTACTACACCATTAAACCAAATAGTAGGCACATATCCTAATTTCTCAACAAATTTAAACGGCCATTTACCTTTAGCATAACTATAAACAAGACTTGCTGCAGCTGCTAAAGAAGCAAGAGCACCAACACCAAGAGCAATACCCTCAGGAAGTTCACCAGCACCTATAAGAGAGTAAAAATTCTTTATAGAATAACCAGGGATGAAAGGTAAACCAACATAGGAAGTAATAAACATTGGCCTAATAAAGTTATTATAAATTTCCTCGGATCTTTTTATCCTTCTGGATAAAATCTCTGCTCTATCCTCAAGTGTTTCTTCTGTCAAATTAGTAGGTTGTTCTGCCATAACCAAAAATAAACAAAAATCATTTATAAATCTTTCCATTAATAATTACTATAAAGTAGCAATATATCTTAAGAAAAATCTTTTTTCAAACTCACTAAATATTCAAAATTGAATATCAAGTATAAATACTAAACTACAGTAATCTTTATAATTTAAATAAACTCTTTAATATTTTTTAATGAAAGACCGGGGGTTAAATTGTCAGATATTGCTATTACATACGAAACAATCTATGAATTACTAAGAAAAGAGAAATATGAACCAGAACTTCAACCCTTGCCCCAAACATTTTTTAATGATATAATAGAATACCTAAAAGAGAAACAAGCCATTCTAGACTCTCAAAAAGCGCAAAAATCAATATTCTCAAAAGAGACAGAAAAAACAGAAAAACAAATCCAGAATATTAAAAGAATCATAAGAGAAATTTATGAAAGAAGAGAAAATAAGATAATCCAATTAGCTTTATTTTCTTCCAGAACAGATATTAACCAGGAATACCAAAATATGTTGTTAGAAGAGCAAGAATTTTTTAATTTATTGTTAAAATTATTAAATACATATAGATCTGGCATACTATATAACTTAATTAACCTAAAAATCCCACTTATTTCAGCACCGAAAGATATAAAAACTGAAAACAAAGAAAAATCAAAATTAGTGAGGTTCCTTCATCCAGTTCCTAAGTTCATGGGTGAAGACCTTAATATATATGGCCCGTTTAATGAAGAAGACATGGCCAATCTACCTTATAAAGCCGCACAAATATTAATTAATAAAAAACGCGCTCAAGAAATAAAATGAAAAGACCAAAAAAAATTAACAAATATTGTCCTTTTTGTAAAAAGCACACCGAACAAGAAGTTTCAATAGCAAAAAAAAGAGACAGAGGAAGTTTAAAAAAAGGATCTCTCCCAAGATTAGAAAAACGTGGATCAGGAACAAGAGGTATTGGTAATCATGGTAAATATTCAAGAAAAGCAAAATCAGCCTGGAAAATGTCAGGTGCGAAAACTTCAAAAAAACCAGATTTAAGATACAAATGTAAGCTCTGTGGAAAAACATCAGTTCAAAATAAAGGAACAAGGTCAAAAAAGATTGAGATAAAATGAGAAAAGAACCAACAAGTAGATTCATTAAACTTAGATGTTTAAAATGTAAAAATGAACAAATAGTATTTGGAAAACCATCTACTGAAGTTAAATGCCTTGTTTGTGGAAAAGTTTTAATGGAACCAAAGGGGGGAAAAGGAAAAGTAAAGGCAAGAATATTGGAGGTTCTCGAATAAATGTTTTATAAAAAACAAGGTATACCAGAAGCTGATGATATTGTAATCTGCACTGTTAAAAAAATATTACCTAACGCTGTATTTGTAGTTTTGAACGAATATTCTGAAAAAGAAGGTATGATTCATATATCAGAAATTTCACCAGGTAGAATAAGAAACCTAAGAGATTTTGTAAGAGAAGGAAAAACAATTGTATGCAAGGTTTTAAGAATAGATATGCAAAAAGGACATATAGATTTATCATTAAGGCGAGTCCAAACATCACTAAGAAGAAAAAAAGAAGAAGAATTTAAACAAGAAACTAAAGCTGAAAAGTTGCTAGAACAACTAGCCAAAGAACATAAAACAGATTTAAATGAAATATATAAAAAAATCGGTTATCAAATAATAGATAAATTTGGTTCTTTAACAAATTTTTTCAAAGAAGTATTAAACAATAAAGAAGTAATAAAAGACCTAAAAACAGAAAAAAAACTGTTAGACGACTTAATAAAAAAGATAAGAGAAAAAATAAAACTTCCCGAAGTTCAATTAAAAGCTAATCTCACAATATCAAGCAAGGAACCGGAAGGAATCAAAAAGATAAAGCAGATATTTAAAAAAACCAAGGATCTTATAAACAATAAAAAATATAAGATAAAAATGACATATACGAGCGCACCAAAATATAATTTGGAAGTAACTTCAACTGATTTTAAAAATGCTGATAAAATATTAAACGAAGTTTCAGATTTTTTAGTAAATGAAGCCGAAAAAGAAGGATGTGAAGCCACATGGCAAAAGAAATAATGATTTGTCCTAAATGCCATGAATACACATTGAAAGGAATTCATTGTAATATTAATACTATTACTATAAAACCAGCAAAATTTTCGCCAGATGATAAATGGGGAATTTATAGAAGAAAAGAGAAAAAAAGAAGGTTAAACCAAAATGACATGGAAAATTAATAGAGTTACAAATCAAAAAATAAAGAACCCGATTTTGGTAGAGGGGCTTCCAGGAGTAGGCAATGTGGGGAAAATTGCAACAGATTTTATAATAGATAACCTAAACGCAAAGAAATTATTTGAAATAACATCATATAACTTCCCGCACTGTGTTTTTGTAAATGAAAATAATCTAGTAGAACTTCCTTCTATTGAAATATTTTATAAAAACTATAAAGATTATACTTTATTATTATTAGCAGGAGACATTCAACCATTAGATGAACCATCGTGTTATGAATTTTGTGACAGTATTCTAGATGTCATCGAACAACAAGCAGGGAAAAAAGAAATAATCACATTGGGTGGTATAGCCCTGGATAAAAACCCTAAAAAACCAAAAGTCTACTGCACAGCAAATGAACATAAAATAAGAAAAAAATATGCAAATAAACTAGTTCAAGATAATATTTATGGTGTAGTGGGCCCAATAGTTGGAGTTTCAGGGTTATTAGTTGGTTTAGCAGGAAAAAGAAAAATACCCGCCATTTCATTATTAGCAGAAACTTATGGCCATCCAAATCATTTAGGTATTAAATCAGCTCATGAACTGCTTAAAGTTTTAAATCAAAAATTAAAATTAAAATTAGATTTAACTGAATTAAATGAAGAAATATTAGACACAGAAAACGAAGAGCCAGAAAAGCAATCTAGAATTAAAAAATTGAAACAGGTCACATTGCCAGGAAAAGATCTTAATTACATTGGTTAAAGATTGTTATAAATGTTCTTTCTATGACCAATTTGTAGAACAAGAATAATCAATTTATCATTTTCCATTTCAAAAATAATTCTGTAATCTCCGGCCCTAAATCGATATCCTTGCATTCCGACAAGTTTTTTGATATCGCAAGATTCGGGCCTGATTCTTAGCCTTTCCAACACAATAATAATTCTTTCCTTGATGTTGTACTCAAGCTTCTCTAATTGCTTCAATGCTGTTGGAGAATAAATCAACTCGTACATTTAGAGTCCCAGTCTCTTTTTAACCTGTTCGTGTGTGTAGAATTTTCCTGCGTTGATATCAGCTCTCGCTTGTTCTACTTCTTTTTTTGTTTCTTCGTTTATTTCCATTGTATCCTCTACTAAATTCCAGATTACTTCTTCATAGCTCTCTTTGTCGTACTGCCTTCTCTTTTTTAGAGTGTCTACAAGCTGTTCGCTTACCTGAATCGTTGTTACCATAGCAAGTATATAACCCACTATAGTTTATAAGCTTTTCTATTATTTAAAATTCACTCAAAGAACTTTGTTTTATTATTTTTTCATCATCATTCAAGACGATCGATCCATATAGACCATCGAAGCCTGCTTTTATTTTTAATTCACCACTTCTATTTTTAATAATGATTTTAGCTAATTTTTCATGAACAACTTTAATTAAATTATCATAACTAACATTTAATAAAACGTTAAATTCATTTCCAAATTCTTTAATTAACTTATCATAAACCTCTAAAACTTTCTTAGAATTTAATAATTTGGTATCACAAACAACAGCTATTAATTCTTGTATGGGGATTAAAGAAACAAAAGGAAGGGCATTTTTTCTTCTGTAACCTTCTGGTCTATCTGCAAGTAATTCAATTCTATCAGCCACACCAATGGTTAGTTTGTTTCCACATTTAGGACAGATATAATTGTGCTTTCTAGATTCTTCGGGAGAAAATGAAACTCCACAAACTCTGTGCCCGCTAAAATGATATTTACCATAAAAAGTGTAAGTTTCTACTGTACTTTTTAATCCCTCTCCTGTTCTAATAGCTTTAAGAAAATTCTTATAGCTAAATTCTTTAAAATCGAATATTGTTGCTTCTCTTCCTAAACGAAAAGGCCACATTGAATGTGCATCACTAAAACTAACTAAATTAAATTTATCTAAGACACTTAATCTCCAATTATCCACAGGATTACTCGACATTCCTGTTTCTAAAGCGTGTATATATTTAGTATTATCTTTAAAACAATCTTCTACTTTAGAAAGTTGATTATATTCTCCCATGAGACTAAAGTGACTAGTCCATATATGGGCAGGTATTATTTCAATATCCTCGCTAATTGATCTCATCATGTCTACTAACTCTACACTCGTAAATCCAAAGATAGGCCTCCCATCGTAATCTAACCTACCCTTTCTACTTAAGGCATCAATTATTTGTTTAGCAATTTCTTTATTAGGAGAAAAAATCAAATGATGTATTCTCTGACCTTTACCATTTTGAGTATAAATCAAGCTAATCTCAGTCTGCCACAAAAAAGGAAATTTAGTCCTACTCCATAAAATACCATCTTCATCCTCCTCTAATTCTTCATTAATAGCCTTAAACTGTAAAGGATGTTGAAAATCTCCGGTCCCGAGTAGGTTTAAACCCTTGATTCTTGCATATTTTTCTAAATTTTCAAAAGAAATATCTTTACTCGTTGCTCTTGAATATTTACTATGTATTTGTAAATCACTTATTATTTCCATCAAAAATAACAAATAAAAAAGAATTTAAAAGTTTATTCTTTTCCCGAAGCTTTTCTTTTTTCCTAGTTTCCGCGAACGCTTTTTTAAAGGGCTCTTCTAAGAAAGCTAAAAGGCTCATTCTTCTGAATTCTGTACATCTAAAGGTGTGGAAATAGCATTTTTATAAAAATAACTAACAACAATGTTCACTGGTTCTTCAAATGCCCTATTATCACTTATACTAGAAGTACTTATCTCACATCTTATAGGTCTTTTATTTTCACTTAATTTCACTTCACCAGAAGCAGCATTGTTTAATTGCGAACATTTAACAGGCTTATTAGACCCTGTTTTAACTTCTACCTTTAACCTATCTTCTTTATCCTGCTTTCTTACACAAGTATTTGAAAAAGTTTCTGGTGGATACACAATCCCTGTTCCTTTATTCTCTATCATAAATGATACCTGAACAGAATTACTTGCAGAGCTCCTTTCTTTAACACTAGTTACTTGAACAGGTGCTCCTGAATTATCAATTTTTACATTATCATTATTAATCTGACATGCGTCATCTACATCTCTTTGTGTAGCGTCTTTCTTTAAACAAGCCTTTGTAGTGGCTTTTGTCTGGTATAAATAACAAACATCTGTTCTTACAGAAGTGCTAAAGTCAGCTACTAAATCATATTTATACTTAGCATTCTCAAATCTTAATTCATCCTCATCTCCCTTAATTACGTCTGTATCAATTTTACTCTTCCCTTCTAACCCAGTCTTTAGAATCACATTTGGATTAGAAATACTAAAACTAGGAGCGTCAATACCACTCAAAGTAGCAATGACTTTATTAGGAAGGATGTCAAATTCACCTACGTTTTCAACTTTAATAGTTATATCAAAATCTTCCTGGTTATTATCAAACACACTTTCAGGAGGCTCTCCGCTCACAAACCCCATCTCCAAACCATTTTCTCCACCAACAAATGGACCTGAGGGAGTTTCTGCTTCTTTAGCACAACCAAAAATTAAAATCATTAAAACTAGTAAAAAAGCGATTGGTATCCTCTTCTTCATTAATGAATCCCTCCTTTTAAACAATAAATTTACATATTTCCATATATTTAAAGTTAATTGTTTTTAACTTTGTCTATTTTGCTCTATTATAGCTAAAGGTATTGGTCCAGCTTTTATTCTCATTTTATATGGAAAACTATAAATTATTTTCAAAGTATGATCAGTATAGCTTTGCCCCGCTTGTATATTTTCAATAGCACAATTTATAACAGCTTCATTACTGCTAAAAATTATCTGACTTAAATCCGGTGAACATTTTTGATTAACATTCGCTTCATCAACTAGGATATCAAAACTTTTCAAAATATCTTTCCTACCCTTTTCATCGATAATATCACCACCGCCTAAATTTTTCAAGACAATTTTTAGATCCACAAAAAAATTATCTTTCCCAAAGGGCGTTGCAGTTTTTTCAATTCTATCAACAGTCACAGGAACATAACTTACAGCCTGTCCTAATTTAGCAGATGTTATTACTTCTTGATTCGAGCAAGGTACACTAGTATCTGCTTCCCTTTTCAAACAAAAACTAGTCGGTATTTCAACATCATAACTAGGTATTGTTAACTCAGCAAAAATATTTAGTTTAGCTCCCGGAACTATATTATTGGGATTTATATTATTCACAACAATTGGCCCACTGTCTAAAGACGGATAAAAATTGTTTGACGGTGTAATTTTAGTTATTTGACTGGGATCATTCGGACTATATTCAAAAAAAGCATTTTTTATATCAATTTCACCAGAATTTTCAGTTGCTACACCAGGCAGATTATCCCATATACTAAGAGTTCCTTTAATAGATTCTCCTCTATTAGTTTTCCCATAATTATCAATACCAACCCTAACTAAAAATTGAGAATTACTACTTATTAATATTCTGTCAGTTGGTGGAGCACCAGCCATAAAATACATTTTTAATCCTCTACCTAAAACCGCTTTATCTTGTTTTCCGCCTAAAAAAGGCAAGCTAGGCAAACTTGTACATCCAACTAATAAAATTAAGATTAATGCCAGGATTATTACAATTTTTATTTTTTTCATCTCTTTTTTCATTTTTTTAAATATTCCTTTATTTAAATCATTTTTTAAATTATAAATCCTTAGGTTTCAGTAAAATATATTACGTCGTAATCAAGAGCACCATCAGAACTTTTACAACCAAATAGATAAAAGTATTTACCAGGATTAACATTTGAAAAAGTATGTATATGAATAAACCCATTAGTGGTGGAAAAAGTATTTCTCATCGTATCAAAATCACTCTTGGCATCTTCATCAAATTTACATTGAGCAGATTTAATAGTCTCAACTCTAATCTCTACTGTTGAATCTTGTATTACTAGATCACCTATCGGTCGTCTTATTATATTTTCATAATGCACTTCTCCACCATTTCCTACCTTTACATTATCACTTGTTGCTGGCATATTTAATTTATTTAATTTATCTTGTACCTCTGATACCCTATTACAATTATTAACATCACTCAAAATATAATTATTTATAGTTTCACTAGACAATATTCTATCTTTCTTATTGATACATATGTTCAAATATCTTTCAAGATCCTCTTTCTTACCATTAATAACTAATCCATTCATAAATCCAGATGGATTTTGTCTAGCGTTTTCATTCTCATTAATAACACCAGTAGTTCTACTCTTAATTAAATCAAAAGTAGTTCCCTGGGTTATGCTATAATCAGTTGTTTGATAAGCACTAATTCTATATTCTTGGATATTTTGCTCATTTTTCTCACTATTAACAGTAAAACTACAAAAGAAACTACATCCTCTACCCCCTCCAGCACAACCAGTAATACCTTCATTAAAAATTTGTTTATTTAACAATAACCTTTTAACACCACTATTAGTAATAGAATAATCATAACTGAGTCTAGCTTTTGGGTCTCCACCTTGTGTATCTTGAACCGAAGCACCAGCATCTGAAAAATCACAAGCACCTGCAACAGGATTAAACCAAGAAGGTACAACTAGATAAATATTTTTAACATTAATAGAACCGATCCAATCAACAGAATTTGGCATTGACTTAACTCTTAAAGTATACTGTTCACTTCCTTTTGATTTCAAAGGTTGTTGATCTAGGATATTAACTTGCAACCAAACAGGTCCACTACTAAACTCAGATATAGTCCTTCTTTCATTATCAATTAATCCTGGATAACTAGCAGCACTTCTTAATTGGTATAAAAATTCTGTATCTAAATCACCTCCAGCCTGTAAAACACCGTCTTCTATTTTTTGATAAGCATCATTTCCTAATAAATAAGCATAAATATCAGATCTTGTAACAAAATCTTTATAACTCACATTCAAATAAGCTTGTCTAGTTTCTTTTTCCTTTATTGCCACGACATTTCCCTGGTTAAATGTACAAATAACAAACTTAGTAAAATTCTTAAATTTAAGTGGCTCTTTCAAAATCGCTTCTTTATGACCATTAGTGTCAACATCTTCGGTTTTTCCAGGTTTTACTTCTATTTTGTCAGCAAAATAAGGCGTAAGATTGGCTTGGATATCTTGCATATTTTTTGGAATATAACAACTAAATCCGATATTCAATTCTGATGACTCTTTTGCTCCACTTTCTCCTTGTTTAAAGACAGGCAAGGAATAATGTTTTACCTCTCCACTAAATCTTAAATCTTGATTAGTTCTGAATTCTTTGATTAATGGTTCAAATTTTTCAATTTTTAATCCGACTAAAGCTCTATTTTCAACATTAGGATTACCAAACTCACCATATCTAGAAAAAAAATCTTCTGGATTTTTTATATAACCCCAATATTTACTTAATCTTGCTGAAAAAGTTTCACCACCAGCTACTTGTGCTTTTACACCAATAGTTTGCAAAAATGCAGATCCGCCTTCAGTATAAAAAAACCATATTCCTACAGCAATCAAAAGAAGGGGTATTACTAACCATCTAGTCTTTTTGTTAAATAAAACAATAAAGGCTAATAATAATGAACCTATAAGCAACCAAGTTCTTAATTGGTTATAAGGTAAAACCCTTAGAATTTCTAAAGGAGAAAATACTAAGATTATTAATAAAACAGACAAGATTATAAAAAACCATCCTGCCCCCTTATTTTCTTTAGAAAAAAAATATATACCTAATGAAAACAAAACTACAGCTAGTACACCATAAATCCAAGTTAAAGGTGCTGAAAATAATTTAGCCCCTATTCCATACCGTATCAAAAACAAAAAAATTAAAATTATTAAAAATAAAATGATTATATTTTTAAAAGATAAATTTTTCTTAATAAAAGAAGAGATATTTGACAAATCATAGTTCCAAAATTTACTCTTGCTTTTCCTCAAAAAGAACCATAAAACAATTAATAGAATACCTCCTATTAAAAAAGTATAAAACAAAGACCCACCAAACCCTAACAACCCAAGTGAACCAGACAATATGAGAACAGATATAACGACCACAAGAATAATGAAAAGACTTAGAGACCCTTTTTGAATCAACCCTGGTTTAACCGCATTATAACCAACCCTAAAAGGTCTAGACATTATTCTACCTAAACCAAGAGCCCGTAACAAGACCACAACAAGACCAACAAAAAGTAATGATATTATTACAGAAAAAATATTACCAGCATACCCTAAACTTGATGCTACACTAGATCTATTTATTAAAATAAACAACATAATAAATACAATTATTCCGATAATCGGAATTATCCAATTACTCCAATTTGCATTAGGACTAGGAGCATTACTACTAGGCCTGGGAGCATTACAGTTAGGATTAATACAAGAAGTGGCAGTATCCGGGTTATTAGTATAACCGCAACTAGGACATGACCAAACCATTCAGAACTCCGCCTCTTCTTTAATTCTCATTAGATCACCTATTTTCATTATAAATTTATTGATTAATTAATATTTAAACTTTCACAATTTTTTTAAAAGCTCTAAAACAGTATTAATCTCCTCATCCATAACCTCAAATTTTTTATCACTTAAAAAATCCTTTTTTTCTAACTCCTCTCTTAATTTTCTCTTAAGTTCTTCTTTTATTTTGATTAAATCATAATTATTCCAGTTTTCCTTGGAAGGTACTCTCAAAGCCTCTTTCATTAATATCTCCGCATCTTTAGCATATTTCTGAGCATAAATTTCGTTAATATTAACAATAGAACCAATTTTATGCCTTAAAGCTTTAGCTAACAAATTAGTTAATTCGTGGATTATGCTTGTTTTACCCATTTTCTTATTTTATTCAGTTTTATTTTTATTATCTCCCTTAATTTTTCAACATCTTTTTCATTAACCACCTCATTGTTTTTAGTTTCATTAAATAAAAAATCACCTATTAAACCAATTAATTCTTTATTCACCCAATTTGGGTCTTCAGTTTTGTCTTCCAAAAATCTTTCAATGGTTATTAATCTTCTAATATTATCAAAAAAAACTCGACTATTCAATTTTATTTCCAATAAGTCTTCTGGCATCATTAAAAGAAATTCAATATGATTTTTATCTATTTTTTTGTCTAAAGAAAGATCAATTTTTTTATCAGAAACACTATAATAAAACATATTCCTGGTTAAAGGACACACTTGTTCTAAAATATCAAATCTATCTTTTGGGATTGAGATTACATGAAATCTAAGATTAAATTTATCGACCAGCTTGTTATAGATTATTTCGTCAACGTTTTTATCCTCTTTGTTAATTATTATTACTATATCAATATCATTATAATCTATCTTCTGTGTTAAAAACGATCCAACTATAAAGCTCTGTTTTATTTTCCCGAATTGACTCAAAACCAAAAATATTTCCTTAATTAATTTTTCTTTAAACTCGCTAAGTTTAAGTAAATTTTTAGAATAATGCAACTGTACATTCTTTTTTAATAATCTTACTTCTACTAAATCTCCGACATCAAATATACTTTCCATTTCTTTAGGCACATATATCTGATTAAATCTGCTACCCTTTGAGATTCTATGAATGAATTTCATAGTACGTATTTAATACGTATTAATTTATAAGTCTTTCTATGATTAAAGAATAAGAATTACTCAATATAATCAATTTCTAATAATACAATATTAAATTCATCTTTGGCAAAAATCTTAATGAAATTTTCACCTTCTTCGATATATTTAGTTATATCCTTATCAAATTTGCTAGCTTGCTGATCTAAATATACAGTTCCACTATTAACCCTAATATCAGCTCTTTTTCTATCATTACTATTATCAAACTTCATTTTTAATTTGACCTTAGCATCACCATCTCTAATTTTATCAATTTGTTCATCATCTACTGTAAAGAAATACTGAGGATTAAATCTTTCATTAAACTTATACTTCAACCTAATTTGTTCAATGATATAGTTTCCTTTATCAATTTCAAAAGTTAGATAATTAGTTCCATCACTAAAATAATCTTCCGATATATCAAAACTGGCCTGGGAAGCATCACAAACAATTTTGCCAAAAAATACATTTCTTCTATTTAAGAATACTTTCAAAATCCCTTGATCAACATTAACTTCAATGCAGTTTACAAAAAATTCAACTGTGGCATCGTTTACAGCTTCAGCTCTACTAACCTCAAATTTCCTTAATTCTTGTTTGTTTGTAACGCTTGATTCCTTGACTAATTCAACATCTCTTATTGTAACCTGATTAGAGCTCAAAAATGCCCACCCGGGACTTTTTACACTAAAAGCTAATTTATTTAGTTTTTGTAAATCTTCAACTGGCAATTTAATTGGCATATCTGCTACACTTACTATACCTTGAAAAATAGTCATTCCATTTAGCATTATTATTAAATCACCTTTTTGTTCAATAACATTAAAATATAGATTTAGATCTTGTAAGTCATCCTCTTTTATTTCAAAACTCAATTCTTGAGGGTTATCACTAAAAATACTGCTAGAAACAATCACCCTGTCAGCTAATTTCCTCGATACTTTTTGTGTTGTATCCATAAAACTTATAGAAGCAAAATTTTTTTTGATTTCCTCTTTTCCTGGAGGTAATACAACACCAGGTTCTCTTAACAATAAAACTTCTGTAGCGTTATCTCCATTATTATTATCTATTCCATTCTCTCCATTATCAAATTCGCTAAAATCAATCTCCTTTCCTTTCAAAACATCTTCTCTGGCACCTTTTGGAAGTAAGATTAGATAAAGTATTAAAAATAAAGCAATTAAAAGGATTAATGACGCAATAGATGCAGTAGCACTTTGAGGCGCTGCCCCTTTTTTAGATTTCATAATAAATAACACCTTTTTATTTGTATATAAAGATTACTCCTGTTTTTTAGATCCAAATATTTTTCTCCATAACGCTCCCAAAATATATCCTGCTGCTAAACCTAGACCAACATAACCAGCAGTAGCCACGACAGAAGCAGCAAGAACACTACTCAAACTTCCAACATAATAACCAGCACCATAATCTATTACAGCTTTACCCACATTGAAGCTAGTAGCTGCTAACCAAGACAATAAAATACCTTTAGGCCTATTAGCTGCGGCGGAAAAAAAAGAACCAAAAAAAGCAATGTCAAAACCAACATAATTCACAGTATTATAAAAACTAGGAACCAAAGCATCATATTTTGTAATCATAAGATTACCAATGCCATAAAGCCTACTCACGATTGTATCTGTAATTCCAACTAAATCAAGACCAATACCAACAGCTGTACCTCCTGCAGCATAAGCTAGATCAGGACCTTCGAATAGCTTATCTTCTAAATTCTTAGCCATTTTTATCACGCACAGTAATAAAATTTTTAATTTATAAATCTATCGATTTACAACCACTCTAAAGTAACTACATAACAAGGGCTTATAAATGCTAAATAACAAACTTCAGTAATTTAGGTTCATTGATTACTAATTTAAGAAACATTTTAGAAACAAAATCTCTATCATAAGAATTTAATATTTTTTTTATTTTTTCTTGTTTTACTAATTTTATTAATTCATTATATTTATTATCATTCATTTTATCTAATTTTTTCCTTAACATCAAATGTAATCTTAAATCCATACCAATCCTTTTTCTCCATAATTTATCATAATTTTTATTATATAGTACTGATTTACTCAATTCTTCACTAGCCATCATCCCCTGTAATATTCCACCATAAGTACTTGCTTTTACAAAAGTAGCAGCATCTCCAACTAAAAACACATTATCTTTGCTAGTTTTTATTTTCGGATCATAAACAGGTATTATCCCAGATTGATATTCCATAATCCTACCGTTTATTTTTTTAACATACCTTTCAAATAAATCTTTGGGATTAAAATTAGCTATTACTCCTAGTCTCGTAACAGAAGAATTTTCAGGAACACTCCACCCAAAATAACCTTTCCCTAAATAGACTTCATAAAAAGAATCATTAACTTGAGCTTTTACTCTTGCTTGTAATCCAGTAACAAATTTTCTATTAATAAACAAACCATTGGTTTTAGCAACATTACTTAAAGGCCCATCAGCGCCAACTAAAATCTTGGTTTTAATCTTTCGTTTATTAGTTATAACTTCATTATTTTTAAAGTCAATATATTTTTCTCCTAAACATAACTCAGCACCTTTATCCATTGCTCTCTCAGTTATATATTGATCAAATTTAGCCCTATCAAAGATATTATCACCTTTAATTTTAATATCGACAAAATCTCCATTAGGTGTATAAATCCTAACACAATGAAATTTATTTACCAGTATTTCTTTTTTAACTTTTATTAATTCATCAATGGCGCTCGTCACAATACCAGTACATTGAACAGGTTCTCCAACTACTTTATGTTCTTCAAATAACTTAACTTTTTCACCTTTTTTAGCTAATAAATAAGCTAAATAACTCCCGCTTGGCCCTGCTCCTATAATAGGTATCATCTAGAAAACAATCTTAAAAAAATTTATAAATCTACCTAAAAGTTAAAAACTTAACATGATTGGTGATATTTTTTTAATAACAATAACATTAGCAGCTTTAATCTCAGCTACAATAACAGATATTAGAACAAAAGAAGTCCCAGATTGGATAAGTTATGCCTTAATATTCTCAGGTTTATCTATTAGGTTAATGTTTTCTTTGATTTTCCTAGACTTTTATTATTTCTTTTATGGTTTACTTGGTTTTGGTTCAATGTTTATATTAGGTAATATTTTGTATCACCTAAAGCAATGGGGTGGTGGTGATGCAAAACTAGTTATGGGAATAGGTTCAACATTATCCACAAAGCCTTTTTATTTAGCTACCTCAAACCTGCCTTTTTTAGTAACTTTGCTTCTAACAATTTTTATAGCAGGCTCTATTTACGGAATTTTTTGGTCAATAACATTGATATTTAAGAATTTTGAAAAATTTAAATCAGAGTTTTCAAAATTAAATTCACAAAACTATAAAATAATTAAAATATTAGTAGTAATTTTAACTATTATTTTACTCACAATCTCTTTTTATATAACTAGTTTTAAACTCATCCCAATTATTTTAGCAATTTTATTATTAATTTATCCTTATCTTTTTATAGCAGTTAAAGCAATTGAAAATATCCATTTTTACAAATATACTACAACTGAAAAGCTAGTTGAAGGGGACTGGATCGCCGAAGATATAAAACTAAATAAAAAGATAGTATTCCCAAAAAAAGAATTGGGAATAGAAAAAAAAGAAATAGAACATTTAATCAAGCTAGGAATTAAAAAAGTTTTAGTAAAGGAAGGTATTCCTTTTGTACCTCCATTTTTAATAGGCACAATAGTGGCTTTAATTTTTGGTAATCCTTTTATTTAATAAAATTATAAAAAGGAGATTGGTAAGAAACATAGTTTCTTATTAAGGTAATCTTTCTAAATAATCAATCTTATCAGCTTTAACTACTTTAATCTTCATTTCCTCTTTTTTCTTTTCTTTTTTAACAACTTTATTTAAAATATTCTTAGAAATCTCATTACTTATCGTATTCATTTCTTCTTCGCTAATATCTTTCTTTTCCCATCCAATTTTAACGTTATCATTTTTAAATCTCGGGATTATGTTTACAGCAACATGCGGTACAATTTGACCAGCAACATTTCCACTATTAACAATAATATTAGTACCTTCAGCGTTTACACTTTCAAAAATAATTTTAGCAATATTATTAGCTAAATTAAATAATTCTCCAACGTCTTGAATTTGAGCTAAAACATCATAATGAGTTTTAGGAAATAATAATATATGACCTCTATTAGCAGGATTTATATCTAAAACAGCTAAAAACTTGTCATCCTCATAAACTTTTCTACTTTCAATTTTTCCTTCTATAATACTACAAAAAACACATCCACTTTGTTGGTTTTTTAGAAAATTTAATTGCTCAGGCGTTAATTTTTTAGTAAATTCCTGTAAAGCTATTCTCTGTTTCTCAACAGACAATTTAGCTATAGCATTTAATTCTTCAATTTGTTCTTTTGTTAACGGACTTTCCATAATAAAACTAATAAATCAGGATTTATAAGCATTTCTATTATTTCACTACCAACAAGAAACAACAAGTTCAATACTTTCAGAAGCTTTTTTTCCCGAGGCTTTTATTCTTTTCCGAGGTTTTCTCCTCAGTTTTCAGTGAACGCTTTTCTAAAGGGTTCAAAGAAAAGATCTAACCAATCATTCTTCTAACATCAATAACTTCAGCACTCTCTACCCCATCAACATTCCTCAATTGGTCCTCCAAAGGATCTAAATTAGTTATAGATTCATTTAAGCTTACAACAATAATCAAGGCCACTAAACCAAAAGCTACTGGTTCTTTATCAATTTTTTCTATTTTACCACCAAATTTATTAATAATTGCCTCAGTTTCATTTTTTACTTTATCTAAATTAGTTTCAACAGCCTCAGGCATTAATTTGAATGTTAATAAAACAAAACCCATCTTAATTAGGACCTATAAAACCACAGCATTCACATTTATATGGTGTAGCCAATCTTCTTTTATTAAAGCCTCTTACTATTACAGATTTGGTACAATTTGGACATGGAAAACTTACAGAACCAACAGGGATATTGCTAACTTTTTCCTTCTTATCAAAATCTAATAAAATTTCTTCCTTTTTTTCAGAAACTTCAGTTTCTTCTACTTTAATATCCAAAATAGGTTTTTCTTCTTTTTTAACCATCTATAAAAAGCTCCAATAAATATTTATAAACCTTTCCCCCTACCTTTTTATTAGCCCCCGTAGTTTAGCCTGGATTTTTTAACCCTAAATTAAAGGTTAATTACCAGTAAGAATCCGACCTTGCGGAGAGCCTTCTTTAAAAAAGAAGCTTCGGGAAGAGATTCCTGCAAACAGGTTGGGACCGAGGTTCAAATCCTCGTGGGGGC
>CAYSNL010000019.1:0-16183 GCA_964432435.1 Candidatus Woesearchaeota archaeon
ATGAAGATGCCTGGATGGGCTATGTTTGTTAAAACAAGTACTGCTAGAGAAAGACCACCTATAGACCCAGACTGGTGGTATGCAAGAGCTGCTTCTATACTAAGAAAATTGTACATACTGAATAAACCAATTGGAACTAACAAATTAAGAAATAAATATGGCGGGAAGAAAAATAGAGGCCATAAGCCAGAAAAATTTTATAAGGGTTCGGGTAAAATAATTCGAGTAATCTTACAGCAGTTAGAAAAAGCCGAATTTATAAAAAAAATAGATAAAGGAGTTCACAAAGGTAGAATAATAACTTCGAAGGGTAAAAGTTTTTTAGATAAATTAATGAAAAAATGAATAATAATATCCAAGAAAAAATAAAGTTGCAACAGCAAATTGCAATGATTGAAACAATAGCTAAAAAGTATTTAAATAGAGAAGCGTTGCAAAGGTTTGGAAACATCAAGTCTGTAAATCCTGAAAAGGCATTACAAATTGCAGCTTTAATTGTACAAAATGTTGAGGCCGGGAATTTATCTGAAGTTTTAGATGACGAGCAATTAAAACAGTTATTGATTAATTTACAAGAACCAAAAAGGGAGTTTAAGTTTACTAGAAAATGAGCGATTATCCTGTAACAAACTACGAAAAGAATCTTGGACTATATAGGTTAGTAGGGGGATTAAGAAGATTTAGTCCTGAAAGTGAGGTTGTTTTAGATGAAGCAAGTGGAATTGTAACAATTATATCAAAAGATCATCCTTTATTTAATATTTTAAGAGGGAATGAAGCAAGAGAAACAGGAATAAAATGGCAACCATAAAACATCCGGCGCGTAAAAATCGTCTAAATAAGAGAAGAAGTCAAACTAAGTGGGCTCCTTTCTGGACAGTGCCTAAAATATATGGCAGAGGAAGAAGGGTTCATCCTGGAAGACATACTCATGTAAAAAGAAGTTGGAGAAGACAAAAACTGAAAGTTTAAAATGGCAGAGCTAGAAAGAACATACAATATTCCATTGAGGAAAGGTTATAGGAAGGCTCCTAAATATAAAAGAGCTAATAAAGCAATTAGAGTGATTAGGGAATTCTTACAAAGGCATATGAAATCTAAAAATGTAAAATTGGGACCATATTTAAATCAGGAAGTGTTGAAACATGGAAGAAAAAATGTTCCTCATCATGTTGAAGTAAAAACTGTTAAAGAAAAAGATATTGTAAAGGCAGAATTGGCATCTGCTAAAGATTTAAGTTTTTTAGAGTTTGAAAAGAAAGAAGAAAAGAAAAAGGGATTATTAGAGAAAATCACAGGCAAAAAAGAAGAACAAGCTTCTGTAGAAAAGAAGCCTATGGAAGAAAGCGCGACTAGTGATTTAGAGAAAGAAAAGGTTGAAGTTGAAACTGACAAGAAAGAAGTTGAAAAAATACAAGAGAAAGGAGAACTTAGAGGAAAAGTTGCTAAAGAAATAGAAGCATTAAAATCTCCAAGAAAATCTTTGGAAGCTGAAACTTATGGAAGACCAAGTAAAAAAATACAACACAAAAAGTCTAAAAAGGAATAGGTTTTTAATAAATCCTTTTCTTAATTTAAAAGGAGAAAATTTTTAATTGAAAAAAATATTAGGAGGAATCTAGCTAAGTATGGGATTGCTACCATTTGAAAAAGTGGAAAGGAATATAATAACAAAAAAAGAATCTGAGACAAATGTTGCCTTTGGGTGTAAACCTGAAGGAAGGACAGTAGAACAACTTATACAATATGGAATTATTAATTTAAATAAACCTAGCGGACCAACAAGTCACCAGGTAGTCGACTATGTCAAAAAGATTTTTAATGTTAGCAAAGCCGGTCATAGCGGAACCTTAGAGGAGTAGAATCCAAGGATATCCTAAAGTAACTGGCTGCTTACCTATTGCTTTAGAAAAAGCTACGAGAATTGTACAAGTTTTACTTTCTGCTGGAAAAGAATATGTTTGTTTAATGCATTTACATAAAGAAGTATCTCAAAATGATATTAATGAAATATTTAAAGAATTTACTGGAAAAATTAAACAAGTTCCTCCTAAAAAAAGTGCTGTTAAGAGACAAGAAAGAGAAAGGGAAATATATAATATTGAACTGATTGAGATTGATAAACAAGATGTTTTATTTAGAATAGGTTGCCAGGCTGGTACTTACATTAGGAAACTTTGTTGGCAAATTGGTAATAAATTGGGTATTGGTGCGCATATGAAACAACTTGTTAGGACAAAGGCAGGACCTTTCTCTGATAAAGAGATGTATAACTTGCATGACTTAAAGGATGCATATGAGTTCTGGAAAGAGGGTAATGAAAAAGAGATTAGAAAAGTTATAAAACCATTTGAAACTGCCGTAGGGCATTTACATAAAATATGGGTTCTAGATAGTGCCGTTAATCCTTTATGTCATGGTTATGATTTATATGTTCCAGGTGTTTCTAAACTTAATGATAAGATTAATAAGGGGGATATTGTTGCTATCTTTACTTTAAAAAATGAATTAATTTGTATTGGTGAAGCTATGATGACAACCGAAGAAATATTAAAAAAAGAAAAAGGTCTTGCTATTAAAACAAATAAAGTATTTATGGAAAGGGGGGTTTATAATGTCGGAGAATGAAAAAAAGTGCGAGTTAATAGGAGAATTTGAGAAAAGTTTGGCCTACAGGACTATATATTTTGGTGATTCACACTTGGTGAGATGCGATGCAGAATGTCCATATGGTTTGCAGAAAAAATCCTTAAGCTATGAAGGATATGGCTATCAACCTTACTGTCCGCTTAGTGGAAATGTAACTGGGTTAAATAGGATGAGACAGAATGCAACCGTATAAATGTTCTTTTTGTGCAGGACAAGACTATTTAATGGAACAAACCTTGGATTATAAAGAGGATTGTTTTTTCTCTCCTGAAGAAATTGCTTTAGAGATGGATACTGAAGCTAAGACTCTTTCAGATGTATCGGATTTAGTAAAAGAAATAACGGAACTGGATTCGGATTTAATATAATCATAGTTTATGGTAGGATTAATTAAGATAAACAAAAAGTCTGGAATACCCATTCTAGGCTGTATTGCTTTTGGAATAATTGATAGAGGCACTAATATTTTACAGGTTAGATGTACTTCTGTTTGTAATATGGTGTGTGAATTCTGTTCGACTTCGGCAAATAATTTTAAAATGCATCCGGTAAACTATATTGTAGATATTGATTATTTATTGGAGTGGGTTAAAAGAGTCGTTGATTTTAAAGGAGATAATATACAAATTTTCTTAGATTCTGTTGGTGATCCTTTAACACATCCTGACTTTGTTAAGTTAGTTGATGGTTTGAGAAAAATAAAGCAGATTAAGGATATAATAGTAATTACTAACGGAACGTTATTAACTAAAGAAAAAATAGATGCTTTAGAAAAAGCCGGTTTAACTAGAATAAACGTAAGTTTACATTCATTAGATAAATATCAAAGTAAACAATTATTTGGAAATAAATTTTATGATTTAAATAAAATTCTCGAAATTATAAAATACGTGAGTAAAAGCAAAATTAAATTAATGTTAACGCCTGTTCTATTACATAATGTTAATGATAATGAAATTGAAAAAATAATTAAATTTGCTAAAGAGATCAATTGCGTGATAGGGATACAAAATTATGAAATTTACAAGTATAGTAGGAAAATGAAAGAGGCAAAGAAAATAACTTATTGGAAATTTTATAGAAAGATAGAGGAATTAGAAAAAAAGTATAATACCCAATTAAGATTTCAAAATGAAGCATTTAACATAGAGAGAAGGCCAAAAATCCCAGAAGTTTTTAAGATTGGTGAAAAAGTAAATGCTATAATTGTGTGTCCAGGTTGGTTTTCTAATCAGATGATAGGAAAAGCAAAAGATAGATGTATTAGTATTAATAATTGTAACTCTATAGTAGGAGAGACCATTAAAGTAAAAATAATAGAGAACAATAATAATATTTATATAGCTGAAAAGATAAATAAATGTTGAATAATTTAAAATTGAGTATAATAAGTAAAACAAGGGGGTTGTTTAAATGGAAAAATTAGGAAGTTGGTCTTTTATTATTGGTTTAGCTATTGCAGTTTTAGTAGGCCTTTTTACAGGGGCGAGTGGATTGATAATAACTGTTTTAGTGATTTTAGGTATTATAGTTGGATTCCTAAATGTAACAGATAAAGAAGTTCATGGGTATTTAGTTGCTGCAATTGCTTTAATGTTAGCAGGAGGGGCAAGTTTAGAAAGTATACCAGTTATAGGTAATATTTTGGCAAGAATACTGTCTAATATTGTTGTATTTGTTGCACCTGCAGCGATTATAGTTGCTGTTAAAGCAATTTATGAAGTATCTTCAAGCTAAACTCTGTTTAGAAAATTATATTATTTCTTCTTTTTTTATTTTTATGATAAGGGTCCGTATTTTGATATCTGGAAAGGTAACTGGTGTTTTTTTCAGAGCTTTTATAAGAGAAAAGGCTTTATCTTTATGTTTAAATGGTTTGGCTAGAAATCTAGATGATGAAACCGTTGAAGCCGTATTTGAAGGTGATGAAATCAATATAAAAAAGATGATAGAATACTGTAAAAATGGGCCTAGTGGGGCTATAATTAAAGATGTTAAAGTTATCAAAGAAAAAGTTAAGGGAGAAAAAAGTTTTGTAATAAAATGAAAGCAGTCATCCTTGCGGGCGGATTGGGTACTAGACTAAGGCCTTTAACATTAACCACTCCTAAAGCATTAGTTGATGTTCAAGGAAAAACTATGACTGAACATTTATTTGACTTATTTAAAAGGCATGGCATTACGGAAGTTGTGATGACTGTTGGATATTTGAAAGAAAAGATAAAGGAGTATTATGGTAACGGAAGTAAATTTGGAATGAAAATTTCTTATGTTGATGAAGATGAACCATTGGGTACTGCTGGGGCATTAAGAAAAATTAAACATTTACTAACTGAGCCTTTTATAGTGACTAATGGTGATGAACTTAAGGATATTAATATTGATGACATGCTTAAATTGCATAGAAAAGAAAAAGTGTACGGAACTATTGCACTAACTAAAGTAGATGATCCTAGCATGTATGGTGTTGCTAGGTTAGAAGAGAATAAGATTAAGGAATTTGTAGAAAAACCCAAGAAAGAAGAAGCACCCTCTAACTTAATTAACTCTGGGTTTTATATCTTAGAACCAGAGATTATCGATAGAATTCCTGAAGGATTTGCAATGTTTGAGAAAGATATTTTTCCTTTTTTGGCTAAGGAAGGAAAATTAGTTGGTTTTTCTTTTGATGGACAATGGTTTGATACCGGTTCATTTGAGCGTTTGGATAAAGCTAGAAAAAATTGGAAAGGGCTTAAGAAAAGTATTTAAAGAAAAATTTTAGTTTTATTAGTTAATGGAAGAGGAAAATCAGTTAATTAAACAAAGGATACAAAAATTAAATAATCTAAAACAAAACGGGATAAATCCATATCCCTATAGTTTTGATCAAAAAGATCATGCAATAGATATCTTAAATAAATTTAAAAAATTAAAGAATGATAAAAAAACAAAAATAAATGTTAGCATTGCTGGCAGAATTATGACTTTAAGAGTGATGGGCAAGGCTGGTTTTGCACATGTCCAAGATGGTTCTGGAAAAATACAGATTTATGTTCGTGAAGATATTATAGGAAAAGATGGCTATAAGACTTTTTCAAAAAGTGATTTGGGAGATATTATTGGGGTAAGGGGAATTGTTTTTTGTACTAAAAAAGGCGAAATATCTATCTGGGTGAAAAAATTTGAATTATTAAGCAAAAGTATAAGACCATTGCCCGAAAAGTGGCATGGTCTAAAGGATACTGAAATAAGGTATAGAAAAAGGTACTTAGATCTAATTGTAAACCCAGAGGTCAAAGAAATATTCTTAAAAAGAGCAAAAATAATAAAGAAGATAAGAGAATTTTTAGATAATTATAATTTTTTAGAAGTTGAAACGCCATTATTACAACAAAATTATGGTGGTGCCTCTGCTAAACCATTTAAAACACATTTAAATTTTTTAAATATGGATTTATTTTTGTCTATTTCGCCAGAATTATATCTGAAGAGGTTAATAGTTGGGGGTTTCGAGAGGGTTTATACTATATGCAAGAATTTCAGAAATGAAGGGATAGATACTACACATAATCCCGAGTTTACTATGCTAGAATTTTATTATGCTTACGCAAACTATGAAAAACTAATGAAAATGACTGAGGAATTAATACCAAAACTTGTAAAAGAGATTAATGGAAATTATAAGATAAAATTAAACGATGCTGTTATTAATTTTAAACCACCATTTAAGAGAATCAAGTTCAGAGAGTTTATCTTAAAAGAAACTGGGATAGATATAGATAAATACAAGGAC
Organism: Candidatus Woesearchaeota archaeon; assembly: GCA_964432435.1. Classification (GTDB taxonomy): domain Archaea; phylum Nanobdellota; class Nanobdellia; order SCGC-AAA011-G17; family JACPIM01; genus JACPIM01. The sequence continues at coordinate 6,425 of CAYSNL010000019.1, forward strand.
TTTGATTCCCTAAAAAAAGAAATCATTAAAAGAAAAATCCAAAATGTTAATGTAAATAATGCAAAACATTATGGCGCTTTGATGGATGAATTATATAAACGGGTTTGCAGGCCTAAAATAATACAACCTACTTTTTTGACTCATTATCCTGTTGAGATGATTGCTTTGGCAAAAAGGAATAAAGAGGATCCTAGTAAGATAAATACCTTTCAATTGTTAGTAAATGGTGCTGAAGTAGTCAAGGCTTATGATGAATTGAACGATCCTATAGACCAGAGAAATAGATTAGAAGAGCAACAAATCCTTTTAAGGAAGGGAAGCGAGGAAGCTATGCCTATGGATGAAGATTTTATAAATGCATTAGAAGTCGGGATGCCTCCAACTGCGGGTTATGGTTTGGGTATAGATAGGTTAGTGATGTTATTAACTGGTAATGATTCAATAAAAGATGTTATCCTATTTCCATTTATGAGAAATTTTAAAGAAAAATGAGAAAGGTTTATATATAAGTAAATTTTCTTAACCATTAAATTTAAGGGTTATAAGGCTTATAGCTTTAAAATATTATAATTAAATAGGAGGAGAGAATATGGCTGAATTATTAGTTGTAAGGTCTAAAATAAAAGAAGCTACAAAATGTAATGTTGCTGGAGATGTGGCAGAGGCTTTAAGTAAAAAAGTTGAGGAAATCATAAAAGCAGCAGAAGAAAGATGTAAGAATAATGGTAGGAAAACTATCAAAGCTTACGATCTTTGATTTTATAACAAAAATTAAATATTAATCTTATTTTTTTATTTTTATGTCAAAAAAGAAGGGCAGCCGCATTGAGAGAGAACTTTTTCACATGTTTTGGGAAGAAAAAAATTGGGCGGCCATCAAAGTTGCCGGTTCCGGTTCTACAACGTTACCTGCACCTGATTTAATTGTTGGAAATGGCTCTAGAGTGCTAGCTATTGAATGCAAATCTGGGAAAGGTAGGAGAGATATAAGATCAGAACAAATTGAAGAACTTAAATTATTTTCTAAGGTATTTGGTGCCGAACCTTGGTTAGGCATTAGGTTTGATAATAAACCGTGGTCTTTTTTAAAACTAGATGATATAGGTAAAACCTCTGGAAAAAATTATTTTGTTGATGAAAAAATTGTATTGAAGAAGGGTATTGAATTTAATGAATTAATAGGAAAATTTAAACAAAAAAGATTATAATTTTACTACTCTGTTAGATAAATCTATTTTATAAGATAGTATCATTTATCAAAGTTAATGAAAAAAATAATTATCTTTTTAATTTTATTTTCTTTTAACGTGTTTGCTAATACATATATTAATGAAATAAATTATGATCCTGCTGGCAATGATAATAATTTTGAATATATTGAAATATATAGTGATGAATTATTAGATAATTTAACTTTAAGAGATTTAAAATCTGAAGATAAACTAAGTTTGGTTAAAAGAACTAACAGTAACTATTATCTTATTGTTGAAGAGGGATTTAACTATGGTGATTTAGATTGTAATATACTCTCAGCAGGCGCGACAATTGGAAATAACCTAAATAATGATAGAGATTCAATAGTAATTGAAGGTAATAATACTATTTTAGATGCCATCAGCTACTCTGATAAATATGGTGGAAACGGAAATGGTAAAACATTATGTAAAATTCCAAATTTAATAGGTGTTTTAAAGGAATGTATTCCTAGCCCTTGTAAAGAAAATTCCAATAATATTAGCTATAAAATTAGTATAAATGAAATAATGCCTGATCCTGAAGGGGATGATAATGCTGCTATGCCTGGTGGTGAGTGGATTGAAGTTTATAATGATGAAGATTACAATATTAGTTTAGAAGGTTTTTATATTGAAGATCTGTTTGGTCATAGACTTTTTATTAGTGAAACTAATACTGAAAATACAATTATAGGACCAAAAGAATATTTAGTTGTTTATGTTAATGGTTTTAGTGGCTTATTAAATAATGAAGATTTCGAAGAAGTAAACTTGTTTAGTAATGGTGGTAATCTAATCGATAAGGTTAGTTATGGGAGCTCTAAAGAAGGAGTTAGTTGGTCTAAAATCAATAAAAAATGGATGTTGAGTATTCCTACGCCTAGTAAAGATAATCCTAAAAAAGAAAAAGATGTTGAATTGAATTCTAAAATCTCCATTGAAAAAGTATACTTAGGAAGTGATGAGAAAGCTAAGTTTGGCGATAATGTACAATTCAAGATTAATATCTATAAAGGTGATACTGGTAAACAAAGTGTAGAGGCATGGATTAAAAATGGTAAAGATTCTGTGACTAAAAAAGCAAAGATTAATGTTGAAAAAAGATTTTTTGAATATCCTATAACCTTATCATTACAATTAGACCCGAATTGTAAAAAAGAATATAAAGAAGGTAAATATGAACTTATTGTTAAGGGATTAGATACTGAAGATAGTGAAGATATTGAAATCTCTGGTTTAAATACTAGATTATGTGATCAATACAAAATAAAGGAAACCTCCACTATGAATAGAACCCTTTTAGAATACGCACCTAAAGAAGAAGGTGCTACCGAAACAGATTTAAATGCTGAATCTTTTGATGAGATTACTGGTAAAACTGTGTATATCTCATCATCAGAAAAACAAAGGAATATTGGGTTATATCTGTTTAGTTTTTTGATGGTGGTAATATTAATGTATGTTTTGGTGAAAAAAAATGATTAAGGTAAGAATAATAAATGAAGTATTAGGTTCTCCTAAAGAACACGTTGAGAATACCCTAAAGCTGTTACTTGATAATATGAGACAAAATAAAAATTTAAAATTAATTAATGAGATGATATTTGAAGCAACTAAGCTAGGAGATAAACCTTTATACTCTTCATTTGCTGAACTTGAAATAGAATTTAAAGTTTTGGAAGATCTTGTTGGGTTTTGTTTTGATTATATGCCTAGCTCTATAGAGATATTAGAACCAGAAGAACTAAGGCTAGAAGCTATTAGTGTAAGTGATTTATTTAACGAACTTATGGCAAGACTACATCAAAATGACATGATGTTGAAAAATGCCATGGCTGAATTGGCTGTGTTAAAAAGGGAGAAGAGATAACTACTTGCCTAAAAGTTTTTTTGCTTCTTTAATTGATTTCTCAAGTTCATCTTCAACTATGCTTTTTTTTGGTCTTTCTCTTGAAGGCAATATTGGTCCTCGTGTTTGCTGTGATTGACTCGTTTGTGGACCGAATAATGGTTGTCTTTGTGGAGGTTGTGGCAACAAAGAACCTAACGACCCAAAAGATTTATTTTTACCTGATTTGCTTGAAGGTTTTTTAAAAAATAAAAAGTATACTACTATTAATAAACCAAGTAATATAAACAAAATTATAAATATCCATAATTTACTTCCAGTTTGCCCTGATGGAGTTGTACCTCCTGTTGTTCCTTCGCCACCACTTTTAGGACAATCATCCGGGCATAAAGTACTGTCTTCATTTGTATCACATATCCCATCACCACAAAATGATGTAGATGACGTGTCTTGTGGACCTTGACCTTCTTCTTTACAATCTTCAGCGCAATTATTTTCATCTTCTCCAAATTGAGTTTCACAATTACCATTAACAACACAAGGATTTGTAGGAGTACAATCTGAAGGACACGTAGCCTGGTTTTCACCTGATTCAGCCTCACAAAGAGTATTTCCACAAGACGATACTGGTTCTTCTTCTGTTGTACACAACTGCTCTTCTATACAATCTGCCTCATTTATTGAACAAGCTATGTTACAGTTATTTTTGTCTTCACATGATCTTGTTTTTATTCCATCATTACAATCAGACCAAATTGTACATTCCCAATCCGGGGTACATGTACCACATGATCTTTGTTCTAGACAGGATGTGTCATCTGACGGACATATATGGGCACAGTTGTTAATATCTCGGCAATCTCTTGCTTGAATACCGTTAATACATTCTGACCAATCATTACATTGCCATTGAGGCGTACAGGCATTACAAGCTCTTTCAGTTATACAGGTTGGATCATTTGTAGGACAGCTAATACCACATTGAGCATCATCGGTACATAATCTTCTTTGAATAGTATCTGTTATACCACATGTAGACCAAGGACCACAATTCCATTCTGGGGTACATTCTTGATTATCACAAATACCATTGTTATTATCATCTTTACAGCAAACATCTGAAGACCAAGTACAATTTGACCAACCTATATTCTTTTGACATGGATTTTCTACGCAATCTGTTTGTGTTGGATATGTTGAGCAAGAAGTTGCTGTTGTACATGTTTCACATGTATCTTTAGCAAAATCTTTTGGCTGGAACCAGCAAGTTCCTTGACCGCATACAGAACATTCTTCTTGCGAGCAGAAATCAAATGTACCAGTGATACAGTCTGAACAAGTTTTACATTCACAAGCCGGATCTGCAACACATGTAGCAACTTCACAGTCAGCTGGACAACCAGGTGAAATTTCGTCGTATCCTTGTACTAAACAAGATAGTATTGTATTTTCACATTTGTCTAAACCATCACAAATTTTATCATTATCTAAATCTAATTGTTTACCTAAATTATTAGGATCATACGTGTTTACTTTACAACCAAGAGTGGTAAATTCCTCTTTATCATTCGTATTTGGAACTCCATCACCATCTTTATCATTATCTTTCAAATTACAAATTCTATCTTTATCAAAATCTCCTCCATTTGGACAACTCTGATCTAAGCAATCTATTAAACTATCACAGTCATTATCTTTACTATCAGAACATAAATCTTGAGTTGATTCTATCTCTGCATAGTTTAAACCATAATCTGTTTTTGTACAACCAGGCCAAATACCATTTGTACATATTTCTTTAGAACCTAAACATACCCCTTGCTGATTTGCACAGGCTCTTGTAGTACCATCTATACAGGCGCAATTATTTTCATCTATCGTACCATCACAATCATTATCTATACCATCACATAATGTTTCTTCTGACTGGTATCCTTGTATTGATGTATAATCACAACCAGGCCATGTCCCATCACCACAAGTTTCTTTTAATCCCTTACATACTCCAATTTGTACTGCACAATTCCTTTGAGTCCCTTTTACACATAAACATCCTTCATCTATGGTCTTATCACAATCATTATCTATACTATCACATAATGTTTCTTCTGACTGGTATCCTTGTATTGATGTATAATCACAACCAGGCCATGTCCCATCTGAAGTACAAGTTTGTGATTGAGCTTGTACACATACACCATATTTACCCTGAGAACAGCTTTGTGTTTTCCCTGCGATACAAGAACATCCTTCATCAATTCCATTCTTACAATTATTGTCTATACCGTCACAACTCTCTGTTGCCTCCTGGTTGATATTTGGATTATTATCATTACAATCTCCGCTTTCAGTTATATAATCTTCTGGTTGTGTGTAGGTTTGTATTACATTTGTTTGACTACCAAAACCGTCTTTATCTCCATCTTTATAATAATTTATTTTTGGTTTAAGTTTACATACACTTAAAGCAGAATCCCAGATACATTGAACATTATTTTTATCTAAACATTGATTAGTTTCACAATCTAATTGTGTTAGATAAGATGAACATGATGTTACTTTACCTGCGCAGTCATAACAATAACTGTAACTAAATATACTTGGGGCTGGTTTGAATACGCAACCGTTTCCTTTTTCGCCTAATGATAAACAAACATCATTTGTACAAATACTGAATAACCCTGCACCACAATCACTACAAGCGCAAAAAGGATCACTAGTGCAAGTATTACAATCAGCTGGACAACCAGGTGAATCGTCTCCGTATGTCTGTGCTTGACAACCTGATTCTGTGTTTAGACATTTGTCTAATGAATCACAAACTACATCTTGATCAGTATCCTTAGCTAATCCTAAAAACTCTTTTCTTACATTATCACTTTGTTTCCAAACAGAACAACCATAAGGAGTACATTTTTCATTATCTTGATCATTTGGAATTCCATCATTATCCCAATCAGATCCAACTTGACAAACACTTTCTTCGCAATCAGTTAAACTGTTACAATTATCATCTCTTCCATTGCTACATATCTCATTACTAGGCTGAACTCCGCCCTGACAAGCAGTCCATTTTCTAGTTATAGGATCACAGGTTTTTGTACCTTTTACACATATGCCTGTATCGGTTCCGCATTCTTCTTTTGGCGTAACTGCTGGATCACAATCACAACCCTCATCAATAGAACCATCACAATTATTATCTAGACTGTCTCCACAATTTTCAATTGGACTATAATTTTTAATCATATCCTGACTACAACCAGGCCATGTCCCATCTGAAGTACAGGTTTGTAATGAATTTTTACAAACACCCACTTCACCACATGATTTCTGTCGTCCAGTTATACATTCGGGTAATGTTGCTGTGCCGCCTAAAGCATACAATATTAATGCTGTTGTTTTCTTGTTTGGACTACCCTTTTCCCAATAGCCTAGATCAGTATTTTGTTGGCTAGCAAACCAGGTTTGTACTGAAGAAAATTCATTTCCTGCTTGCTTTAAGGCTAAAACAGCTAATGTATTATCCCATAAGTTTGGTTGACCGTAATAACCATTAATTTGTGACTTTAAACTGTCTAATTTTGTTAAATAATAATTATTACTAGTGATTAAATAAAGAGCTGATAAATATTTTACATCATTTATGTGTTCTTTTTGTTGCATTTTTAAATATAACAAAGAATTAACATCGCTGTCGCTTAATTTCAGAGCCCAGTTCGCATAATAGGTTTTGTCTAAATCCCCGTAATAACCGTTATTGATTGTTATATCCGCTGACTGTGAAGTTGACTCGCTCACTAGATAATACGAGTTGCTATCTTTAATATAATACAAAATTGAAATTTTCGCGTCACTAAGACCATCTGAACAAGTTATTCTCATTTTAGTAGAAGGTTTGCTTAGGATGTCTGATGAAATACAAGAATTTATATCTAAAAGAGTACTGCCTGCTGTACAAGAATTTGATTTAATAATCCCTTTGTCTACGGTTAATTGTATTTGTGCATTTGGATTTGTGTTTCCTCTTTTAGTGTAAAATAGACCACATGTACCTGAACCTGAAGTAAGAATCTGCAAATACCATTTACCAGAGGATGGTAGTGGCGCAAGTTGCTGATTTAATTCTAACCATGATTTTACCTCTGTTGCTGTTACTCCTTCTATCGTAATGCCTGAGTTAATAGCAATTAATACAAAGGCTGTAGAAGAAGTGTCACAAGAGGTTTTTGGCCAACAAAATTGGTTTGGATTTTTATTATTGGTTATATAATCTATAAATGGTTGTGCTTTTACAGTATCAATGTTATGTATAGCCATGGCCATTAAAGCTGCTTCTGTAACATCTGTTGGAGATTGAGGATATAACCAATTATATGCTTTGTCAAAATTAACTTCTTGGGCAAAGACTAATGGAATAAAAATTAATGATATCAGTATAAATAGCTTAAATTTCATGATAAACCTCTTTTGGATAAAAAAGAGGGTTATTTATTTAAATATCTTTCTGTTACTATTATTATATGGTTTATGCAAAAGGTAAAAGGACTAAAGCATATAAATTTTTTAATTTAATAATAAAAACAAAAAGAAAAGATAGTAAGGCTATAGGGAATATAAGAAATGAAGGTAATTGGTTAAGGAAGTTAAATAAGTACAAAATAGGACCTAGAGTGTATTATTTTAATGATACTTTTCTCATTTGTGGTTTTGTAAAGGGTGAAAGAATATTGGATTATTTTAAAAAAGCTGGTTTAGAAGAGAAAAAGAAAGTTGTAAAGGAAGTTTTAAAGCAATGTAGGATATTGGATAAATTAAAGGTTGATAAATTTGAAATGCATCACCCTGTAAAACACATTATAGTCGGAAAAAAGATTGTTATGATTGATTTTGAAAGATGTAAATATAGTAATAAACCTAAGAACGTTACACAATTTTGTCAATTTTTAAATAGTTACTATGAAAAAATTGATTCTACGAGATTAATGGAGATATTAAAGAGATATAAAAGAAGTTATTCTGATGAAGATTTTAACAAAATAGTTGAATTATTTTGCTAAGTTTAATTAATCTATTAATTTCTATAGAGGAAATTTGATTTGGAAAATATTCCTCTATTTCCATACCTATATGTTTTCTTAATTTGTATGTATTTGCATATTTCATATAAGCGAAAGTTCCTTGAAAACTTTCATAAATCTTGTCATAGTTGATTTCCCTTTATGATTTCTATACAAATATTTGTGTCTAAACATATTTTTTGGTCCATCTATCCCAACCTTTATTTATCTCTTTCATAATACCATCATACTCTTTATCTCCTTTAAATATCCCAAAAAATTTCTCTAAATACATTAGTTTCTTCATTTTCTTAGTATTAACCAATTCAATAATAACCTCACTATAACTTTTATTCTCTTTTTCTTTTATACTCTTTAATTTTTCATACACATTATCCGATACCATGATAGTTTTTGCCATCATATATATAAATATATCTAAATCTTTCTACTTGCTAAAGATTTGTCACATAAATTCAATTTATTATAAATACAGGCTTTACATTTATTTGGATTATTAGTTGGGATTGGCTCTTCTTTTTTTAATAATAAAGATCTCATTCTGTGAAAGACTTCAAAAAATTCATTTTCATTATTTTTAGTAAATTCTTGCGTCCATATAATTTGATTTGTGTCTCTATTCCTTAACATTGCGAATATTGGCTTTTTTAATATGTTTTTAAAAGTTTCATTGAACAAAAAACAATAAGAATAAAGTTGAAGCTTTGTTGAATTAAATATTCTTGATGAAGGTTTATCATCTAATATATAAATTCCAGATTTATTCGAAAGTATTTCATCTATCCTACCCATTAACAACACATCACCAATTTGTTTTTCAAATTCTACCTCTTTGGTTATTACTGGTATTTCTGATTCTAAAAATTCTTTCCACGTTAATTCTTCGGCTTCCTCTATAAATTTATCTTCTTTCTCTTTATGAACTTCAAGACCCAGTATCATCTCTTGCGTCTTTGGAACTTCTACTCTAAGTACTTTTTCTAAATAAAATTTGTATTCACAAAAGCCATGAGTTGTAAACCAGCTAGCCCCTATTACTTGAGACATTTTTTTTAGAAACCTCTTTTAATTTTATTTTGACAAAATTTACAGGGTTTTTATATCTACAATTAAAACAATGAACACCTAAAGTTTTATAATACGATTCATTATCGCAGTTTGGAGGGAGTATTTTCTTAGGTTGCCTCTTGAACCAGCTCACCTGTGATAAAATGTATCCTTCCCTTAATGGTTCGTAGTTCAGCTTATTCCAGTTTAGCAGTGTTCTTTGTATTTCTTCATAAGACCAGCCCATATGTTGTAAAAAAGAGATCAAGACAAAAACAGCTCTTTTTCTTCCATCTTCTTTTACTCCTTTCAATAATTTTTTTAGGCATTCCGGAAAATAGTCTTCCTTAATAGCTATTTTGGGGATTTCATAATTTTCTAAGTTTCTTATTTTAAGTTCTTGTTTTTTTTCTAAGGAATCGAAAGCTTGAATGAACAATTGGTTTGCTTCCCCGGGAATTGATCTTTCTGGTTCTAAAAATTTAGTTTCAACCTCTACATTTTGCATTTTTGCTTTGCTTGGCTTAAAATTTTTAATTTGATCTAT
>CAYSNL010000020.1:0-1574 GCA_964432435.1 Candidatus Woesearchaeota archaeon
CTAAATATTGAAAATTCTCTTAGCATTATTATAAAAGATATTGTCCTTCCCATTCTTTCCCGATAACTCTTCAACAAGCATAACTTGCTGTTTCAAAATCTCTTCCCGATACCCTTCCCAAATCTTAAGTGTATCAGTCCCAAAAATAATCTTCTCACTACCAACTATTTGCAAAGCTTTCTTGAAAACATACCTCAAATCCCAATCATATGGGCTAAAACACAACCAGTTGTTAGTTCCAGAAGTATCAAAAAGTAAATTATCTTTCTTATACATCAGCATTAACGCTTCTTTAAAATATCCGGCACCAAAATGAGCAATAACAAAATTAATGCCCGGATAATCCCTTAAAATTGGAGCTAAACTTATCGGATTACCAAATCTCAAGTCAGTGCTTGGCCCAATAGAAACTCCAAAATGTATGACTATTGGGAGTTTTTTCTTTTCACAATAGTCATAAACCTTCTTGGCTTTTTCATCAGCAACATCAAAAGCCCTAGCAGTAGGATACAACTTCAACCCTTTGTACCCATCTTTAATATCTTTATCTAAAAGTTCAACAGCATCTTCCTTAGTAGGATCTACATTCGACATCCCAATAAACCTGTCAGAACTATTGATAAACTCTGTAAAGTCTTTATTTCCCGGGCTCAAACCCATAAAAACTGTTTTCTCAATTTCGTATTTGTCCATCACTTCTAACCACTCTTTCTTTCCTTCTGTAACACTTATTTCTTTAAACATATCTAGCCTTTTTGCATCTTCAGTAATATCTTTAGCGATTTCTTTATTAATGAAATGGGCATGTCCGTCAATTATCATAAAAGAATAACAAAAAACAAGTTATAAAAATATTTTGTTTAATAAAAAGTGGCCCCAGCAAAAAATCCCGCTTCCCGTTAGAAAACTCGGGAGGGACTCGAACCTTCGACCATTCCCGCTAATTATTATTAGTCACGGTCTCCGTCCAGCAGATAACAGCTTCACAGTTAATACTCGTGTGCTCTACCTACTGAGCTACCGAGGCATTGCCGGGCCAAATAATCATTCACAAAACTTAATTTAAAAACATTTCTATAAACAAAAACTAAAAAAATTATGCCCTTTTATACGGATACAACAATGCCAATAGGGTAGAGTAATCAAGATTAAAAAAATCAAAGAAATAAAAATTAATCTTCATTATAAATTTTCTCAAATTCCTCAACGAATTTTTCAGCAATTTCTTTGTTATGTATAATCAGAATATTCTCATCATTAGCTTTATTCCCGGAACTAGTTGGATTATAGCTTCCTAAGAACACACTATCATCTATGATGAATACTTTATGATGCAAAAACCCTTTATCTTTTTCTCGTTTAACGTTTAAACCACTTTCATTTAATTTATAAAATTCAGAATATTTATTTCCTGCCTGGGTATTATCAAAAACACCTTTTATCTCAATATTGTAATGGTTATTTTTTATTAATGCCTCACCAATTTTATCAGAAGTAAAACTAAAAACCATAAAATAAATTCTTCTTTGTGCATTATCTATTAATTTAATTAATTCATCTTCACATTTATCTTC
>CAYSNL010000020.1:1674-15049 GCA_964432435.1 Candidatus Woesearchaeota archaeon
CTATACATGGAGTATAACCCACTTGAAGATATTGGTTCTTTTATTAAAAGATCAAGAAAACTTTTCCCAAGATTAAACTGTGGTTTAGCTACATTATATCTAAGGGAAATTCTCGAAGATGGAACCGTAGTCCAAGGAAAATATAATGGAAAAAATCATACCTTTCTTCTTATTGATGGTAATACTGTAGTAGATATAACGGCAGACCAGTATGGCGGACCTAAAGTTTATGTAGGTCCTTTAAGAAAACCTTGGATATTATAAATTAATTTCCTTTTTTAGATATTAGAAAATCTTCAAGGATTAATGCATCTAAATCCATAGCAATAAATGCTTCTAACGCATCTTCTGGTGACTCTACTAGTGGTTCATTTCTCCTATTAAAAGAAGTATTAAGTAAAACAGGAACATCTGTTTTCTTACCAAACCGCTTAATAAGATTATAAACCTGTGGTTCTTGAGCTTTATTTATAGTTTGAACTCTGGCACTCCCATCAACATGGGTTACTGCAGGAATAATCTTTCTTTTTTCTGGTATAACTCTATTTACAAGCAACATAAATGGACTAGCTAATTCTATTTCAAAGAAGTCTCTTGCATCTTCTTCTGTAACAATGGGAGCGAGTGGTCTATACCATTCTCTGTTTTTTACAGTTGAGTTAATATAATCCCTCATTAGCTCTATTCTAGGATCAGCAATAATACTTCTATGCCCCAATGCTCTAGGACCTATCTCAGATCCTCCTGAAAATCTACCTATCACTTCCCCATCCACTAGTCTATCTACCACCTCATCAATCGTGAATTTCTCTCCAACCCCAACAATCCTAATATCCATTTTAAATTTTTTAATAGCTAACTCAATTTCTTTTTTAGTATAAGGTACCCCATAAAAAGCGCTTTCTGTTGTTGTGTTTATATCAATACCATGAGAATGGATATGATGAAACAATTTCCCTATTGCTTGGCCATCATCACCGGATGCTGGAAAAATATAAACTCCTTTAAATAAGCCAGAATCTCTAACACAAGAATTTACAACCCCATTTAAAGCTACACCACCAGACAAACAGAGATTATCAGAACCAGTTAGTTTCCTAACCCGCCTAGCTAGTCCAAGCACAATTTCTTCTAAAACAAGTTGACCGCTATATGCAATATCCATATCCTCTTGGCTAACATTTTCAAATGGTTGTCTCAAGGGTTTTCCTCTAAGCTTAATGAATTCATCCCAAATTTGCTGTCTTTTTTTAGGTTGTCTCTTCCAACCGTAATATTTAGGACCAAATGTATTTCCTAAAACGGCATATATAAAATCAGGATCAACATTAAACGTACCATCTGAATTAGAATATACATATTTTCTAATAAAATCTAAGAAAGGAGAAGGTCTCCCATATGATGCAAGACCCATAGTTTTTCCTTCTTCATATAAGTTTTGCATTCCAGCTAATGCACCAATAGCAGTATAAAAATGGCCTAACGATCTGGCTGAAAAGTTACCAGAACTCAGAAAAGGAGCTTCAACTAACTCTAGTTTTTCTTCTATGCCTTTCCATATACTTGTAGAAATTAATTTCCCATTTTCAGGTCCTTGTCCATCAATAATAAGAATTCCAGCATCATTAAACGATGATGCAAAGAAGACGCTAGAAGCATGAAAAAGATGATGGCTAGTTTTGTCTAAACCTCCTCTTGAAACATCTTTAAAGTAATCAAATTCTGTTCCAAAACCACCTTTAGGAAATCTTGCTTTTAAATATTCATAAGCGATTTTAGAATTCCAACTATGCTTTATTCTATCTACCCTTTCTGATGCTAAAGAAAATATATTTCCATTCGGCAAAAGCAAGGCTACACTACCATCATGCCACGTCGTAGTATGACTATAAATTATTGGTTTGTATCTAACCATATTTTAAAGAAATTTGAACCATTTATAATATTTTCTGAAAATTTAAATGTACTAATAATTAATTTACATTACCAGTCATATATATAAAGATCATAACGAGTTTTGTGTCCTAAGGAGGTATATAATATTTAGAAAGATAATAGAAAGGTTATTAAAATCTTTTTCATTAATATGATAAAACAAAATGGACTTTATAAAAAACTTGTTATGTCACTGATAGTAACAAAAAGGCAATTGATTTTATAAAAGAATTTAAATCATTCTAAAAATTCTTTATTTTTTATTTTTTCTGGAAGATATTTTTCAGAAATGAAACTAATTCCTTTAGCACTTAAGGCCTGTATTTCTGCTTTAGCATCTAATTTCTTCATCATCTCAAACTGTCTTAACCAATCTTTATTATCCTTAAACCACTCATAGGAAGCAACTTGTTTTATTCTATCTTTATCGGTATCCTTCATCTTAATCAAATGTTTTTGCAATCCGTATTTTTCAATATCATCATAAGTTATTCCTAAATATTTAACACTTGGAATTGCCATATGTTCAGACATATGAGCAAGAGCAATACTTCCATATTTTATAACAGAATAGATATATGCACCATAAATGTCCCAATCCGCCAATACATATATGGGAAGTTTAAATTCCTCGTAAAGCCTTTGCAGTAATCTTCTTATCCCCCTAGTAGTCTGTCCTTGTGATGAAATAATAATACATTTATTTTTCTCCCAAAATCTATCTTCATTTAATCTTTCCCAAACAGCAGCTTTCTCCATATACAAAACGTATTTAGCATCAACTTTCTTAAACTCAATTTCTTCAACAGTACTTGGAACAGAATATCCACCAGAACCGAGTTTATTCCACTGTATAGTATCACCTCTATCAAGTATTGTAACATTACCAACTACAGAACCCATTTTATTTGCAGTAACATTTAGTTGTTCTCTTGAATGATCTGTTATTAATTCTAAATCTTCTATACTACTATCACTTTCACTTTGGTCATCAACCAAATTCACTTTGGTTCCTGGTATAGTTCTCTTAATCATATAGAAAACATCTCTTAAGCTTGCATGTTTTCCCTCTTTCAGTAAGTTTTTACTCACGCTAGCAACTTCTATGGTTTGTAAAAATTTCTTAGCATGAGCAACATTAAAGAAAATCCTCTGCGCCATCTTCCTTCCTAAAACTAAGGTTTTAGATTTTTTGTCAAAAGAAACATTACTTAGCGCTCTAACCGGCAAATTAATAACTGGCCCTTTTCCTTTATTGATTTGTTTAACCAAATTATTTCCTACTTCTTTTAGTTTTCCATTCGGTTTTTGTTTTTTTGTCATGTTATTTTAATTTAGTTTGTTTTTCTTTCTTTCCTGAGGTTTTATCATTAGTTTTCCGTGAACGCTTTTCTAAAGGGTTCAAAGAAAAGCTCCTAGCCTGTTTTTCTTTTTTTCCAATAACATTACTTTCAATATGATTCTTATTGTTTACTTCTTCAACTATCTCTTTATCCACTCCAGCTAATATGTCTTTCATACTTTTCTTCAAAATCTTATTTAAACCTTCCTCAATTTTATTTTTCTTTTCATCAGTTAAATTAGATAAAGCGCTACTTAATTCAGGGATATATTTCTCAAATAAATTGGCTCTTTCAGCTTGTTCTCTTGCCTTAACAGTTTTCCTAATAAATCCACCAACTTTTCTTCCAACTTCTTGCAAGGCTAATTTGATTTCTTTTATGATTTCAGGATAATGTGCAATAGCTTCCTTAGCCTCGCTAGTAAATGGAACCCAAACAGAGGCAATATGAACCAGGATCACAGCAGGTCCAGAAGGTATAGCCCCTCTGCTTTGGCTTAATCCATAATTTCTCCAAACAGTATTTACTACGCTTCTTGTAATAGCGCAGGCGCTTTGCTGATACTGCAACGGAACTTTATTTGCAAATCTAATAACTCTAACCAATTCTTCAGAAGTATTACTTAATTCACCGCCATATGCAACAGCACAATTATGCATCACGATATTATTAGCAACAAAGTTACCCGTTTCGACTGTTAGATCATAAACATATTCTTCATTAGGCATTAATTCAATATTAACAATCTTATCCCATAAAATATCCGAAAAAGCCAAGAGTTTAAGTAGCTTAATTGTATCACCAAAAAACTCTTTTTGACTGATTAACTGTTGTAGATTTATTCTCGTTATATTTCGATTATTATTTTCAATTTGTCTTACCGAAAAATCAGAAAATCCCAACTCATACTGAAACAAATCATTTTCTTTCCTGAATTCGTATAAAGTTTTTCCTAAAGGGATTACATCACCTTTTTGTAGGGTATCAATTTCCTTTTTAATATATTTTGAAAAGATATTCGCCCTCTTTGTTTGTCTAAATGATATTAAAGAGTAAAATTTTCTTATGTTATCTATGTTTTTTATAACTAGATCATATTTAATCTTTTTTGTTTTAATTTCTCTTTCCCCTATTTTACCAAAAGTTTTAGGAATCTTTTTTAATTCTATCTTAGAAAGAATACCCAGCCTTAAAAACATTGTTTGCAAAAACTCGGCCTTTTCCATTATAGCTGTTGCAACACCTATATCTTTGATTCTTCCTTTACTTACAGAAACCCACCCATCCCCATCAACTATCCCTTTAATCCATGAAATGAGTAGATTATCTGGAAGACTTGGTAATATTTTTTCAATTTCTCTCAATATTAGGTAAAGAGTTTTATTGCATAAATAAGACTCATTTTTTTTATATCTTTTAACTGTCAAACCAAAAAGGTTTTTTATTTTTTCCGTGTAAGATTTATGCAAAGACTCATCAAGATTCACAAAGATTATACCCTTACGAGATATATACCCATCTGAATTCAATAATCCGAGAATATATAAAAGGTCCTCATTAATTTCTGGTAGGTGAATAGTATGTGGATTGGTAAATTTTGTGTCCACAACCCGAATAGAACCAACTTTCTCTTCTATATCATTAAAATTTAAACCTAAATCATTTATCATTTTTTTAAGAATTGACAAACTAGGCCTATTAATCGATTTTTTAGTTCTTTTATACGCTTTAAAGTGCTCATATCTTATCCCTAAGTTTTCAGCAGAGGATTTGTAAGTTCCATACTTTTTTTTAAGATTTTCCATTAGAACGGTGACCAAAGAACTATTAACAATCCTTACTTCATCAGGATTCAAAAGACTTAGTATAGTCGGTATTCTCCCATAAATATTTATATTTCTAGGTACAGCCACAAACTCACCTGCCATAACATCATTAACCTGCTTCCAAACAATATGCCCACCATCAATTATGGGAACTTCGTTATTTTCAGTTAATTTTAAGCTCCTACCGGTTCTTGTGGTTATTTTAAAGATTCTATGCTCGTTTCTAAATTTGTGAACCATCAATACTTTACTTGGGACTACTTTTAGTTTAGTATCCATAGAAAAAACTTTTTTGTCTATCATTCTATTTTCAACATATTCTCTAATTGTAATTATACTTCCATCCTCTAAACATAATTTAGAATCGCCAGTGCAGCACTCAATTTGAAAAGGAAATCCCCTATAAACGCTAGGCCTTCTTGTAACAGCGCCATAAAAATCTGCTTTAATCTCTTTTTTTAATCCCCTTAATAAAGCCTCTTCTCCAATAGGACTCAAACAGTTTAATGGTGGACTAGAGATTTTAGCATTTTTTATAGCATTTATTAATGCCTCTGCTTGTTCATGATTAATTTCCTGTGGTTTAATCTTCATATCAACTTTAGCCTTCAAACAAACCTCTTTAGCGATATTATTTGAAACTCTTGAAAACTCTTTTTCCAGAAAGCTTAAAACATTTTTAGCCTTAGTTCCTTTCAGCATTCTTAAAAGAACACCAATCTCAATACCATAAGGATGTGGTTTTATTGCCTTTGGCTCTTTAGGTAATTGATCAAGCGCCCTAGGAAAGTCGATTTTTTCTTTTAAAGGGTTAATATAAACTAAATGTAAATGTGGATTTGAAATTGCTGTTTGTTTTAAATATTCATCTACGCTTTGCCTTCCTTTCTGGTATTTTCCTTCCAATTCAATTTCAACTTTAGTTCCATGATCCAATTCAAATTCAACAACATCATCCTTTACAATTTCAGGTTCATTCTTATGTATATCAATTCTTAATTCATAATAATGCGCTGGCTTTCCTTTACCAATCTTAGAAATAATCTTAGCTGGCTTTCCAGTAGTTAATTGTCCATATAACACAGAAGCACTAACACCAATGCCTTGCTGCCCCCTGCTCATTCTGTACTTAAAAAATTTACTTCCGTACAATAATTTTGCAAAAACTTTAGGAATTTGTTCTTTTACAATTCCAGGACCATTATCTTGAACAGAAATAATAAACCTAGTTTCATTCGCTTGCTTAATCTCTACTTTAACCTCAGGAAGTACTTTCATCTCCTCACATGCATCTAAGGAATTATCCACCACTTCCTTTACAGTTGTGCTTAGGGCCCTTAATGGATTATCAAATCCCAATAAATGCCTATTCTTCTCAAAAAAAGCAGCAACAGAAATCTCACGTTGCTCTACTGCAAGTTCTTCTGCTCTAGTTTTCACCATATTTTAAAAGAGAAATTAAGTTATCGTTTATAAAACTTATTATTTTTTAAATAATCTTCCTGTTCTTTTAACTTTTTTATTTCCTTCTCTAAAAATCCATAAACGTTTCCATGCGGGCTTCCAGATAATAATTTTTCAATACCTTTCCTAGCTATTCCAATCAACTCAACTTTACCAATTAAAGAAACCGTTTTTCCATAAATCACTATGTTACAATTAGTTAATCTTTCTATAGCACTCCTAGTTTTACCACCCGTTCCTATTAACCTGGATTTTATTCGTCTAAATTTCTTATCACTACTACCACTAAAGTCTTTGATATTGATAACTTCCAGAATAACTTCTTCGTTAATTAGATTCAACGCAATTAACGGATTAAACCCGCGACCAATAGCTCTAACAACGCTTTCGCAAATGAAACCATTCACGGCTTCACCATGTATTACTATATCCCCTTCTTTAGATATTTCTAATCTACATTTAGTATTTTTTTGTATCAATCCTTTAGTTTTTCCTTCTTTTCCTATAAGAACAGCTACCCGCGCCTTAGGTATTTTTAGTTCATACATTTTTTTCCACCAGCACTTTTTATAAATGAACTGTGCTAGAATTCGTCAGCCTCTAACTGTTTAAGGTGACCATTATTTTTTAACCAATTGATTTGACTATGTCTATATTTAAATATCACATCTCCTTTTTCATCACCCCCAAATTCCCATGGTTCTATTAATAAAATATCACCTTCTCTTACCCACAATTTTCTTTTTAATCTTCCAGGAACCCTACAAACCCTCACCTTTCCGTCCATACATTTAACTTTCATTCTACTTGCCCCTAATCTAGTATTTAATACACCTATAACTTGTTTATCTCTAGGCAATCTTATCCTTCTAATCTCTAATTGTTCCTGCTCCTCCTCTGATAAAGCATTCTTATCTTTCCCAAAACTAGGTTTTTTCATCATTTTTTAATTTAAAACAAACAGTTACCCTATATAAATTTTTACCAGCATGCCTATCCCTACTATAAAGCTTAACACTTTCTTTTAATTCCCCATTAAAGCTTTTTTTTAGTTTTTTGCCAATAATTCTCGCAAATTTATTAGACGAAATAAAGAAATCAATCCCGTGTTCAGATCTATCTATTTTTGATATGAAAATATTTTCATCATTTCTTTTCCTAACCTGATTATTAATAAATCTAGTTACTTGCTCATTGTAAGGCCTTATTTGTATTATGGCTTGATAATAATCAGCGTGTAATTGATTGTGCATGTTTAACACCTGCGATTTTGATAATATTCTCCTTGTTTATAACACCAATTTTTAAAGCAATATTAACACTTCTTTCCCCAACAATGTTTAAATTTTCTGCATTTTTCATTATATTTATTACTTCCTCTTCATTAACTTCTTCACCTTTATAAAAAAACTCACTTACTCTTAATTCAAATTTACCTTCAGAGAAAACCTTGCCTATTAGTTCCTTATCACATATAGCAACAACTTTTCCAGTCGGACCTTTATGAATCTTAACATAGATCATATTCTTTCTCTTAAGGAATGTTTAGCACCGCAAGCATTACATTTAAGAAAAACAAATCTATCTTCCTTTATAATTTTTGTATCCGGCTTCCCACACTCCTTACATATCACAAAATCTTTTGCAAACTGTTCAATTTTTTTGTTAATAAACTCAGAATTTATTTTCCTTCCTAAGATTAATCTTTGAGCATCTATAAACGCGGGTGTTGCCAATTCTTTTTGTAAATATTTTAATAATTGCTCAGAATCCCTGTTTAAAGTTTTAACAATAGTTATAAAATTATTAATTATTGTCTTAACACCCTCTATATGTCCACTTACTTTAGGTATTTCAAACCTCTCCTTACTAACTGAAACCTCTGGTAAGCTTTCTTTCGCTTTTTTTAATAACTGTTCATATTCCATAAAATTTATTAGAAAAAAAGGGTTTATAAGGGTTTTTAAATCACTTTCAAATAATTAGGCTTTGGCTGATAAATCTCTCCTTCTTTTAGTAATTCCTTAATTAATCCATCAATTTCTTTTTCATCTAACCCTAAATTTTCGATAATTTCATCATAAGTAACTTCTTCTTTTTTGCTAATGTAACTTAAAACTTTTTGCCTATTAGTCTGAGTCAAAACACTATCAGCAAATTCTTCTTTAACAATTATACTATCACTATTTTTAACTTCGACAATGATTTTTTTATCCTGAATCTCTCTTTTCTCGTCTACTTTAGATGGCTTACCAAATTCTCTTTCTAATTCTAACTTCCTTATTTTAGCCCAATTCGGATTATCTAACTTTTTGATAATCTCGGGCGTAACATAAATTTCATCTGAATATTCTTTCACCCTTCCGATTAGTAAAATTAAATCGCCAATATCACATTTATTTAAGATTTCAATATCTTCTCTCCAAGCTTTTACATTGACATCAGAAGTTCCATCATCTAGTGTTATATAAGAATAATCACTATTTTCACTTTTGTACTTATTAACAACAGAAGCAATAATATTTACTCTAGAAACTTTAATATTCCCTTTGATTAAAACATAGTTAGGATCCCATTCACCTTCTTCTTTAGTATATTTACCACTAACAAGATCAGATATCCAAACTTTAAAAGCTACTTGTCTTTGCTGTACCATTCTCAAATTTTACTTATGAAACCCCTACGGGGCTCAAATATTTCACCATCTCTTTTCAATCTTAATATCGCTTCCTCAACTTCAGATTCTTCAATTTTCCTATTTAATGCCTCAGCAATAATCTCTTCCATAGGTATACTTTTTTTCCCAAGGTTTTTTTCTAATTCCGTGATTATATCTCTTACAGACAAGATTTTATTTCTTTGTGACGCACTAATACCAGTACTAATCCTATCGATATCTATTTCACCAGTCTTAGGATCTATACCCACTTGTGTTAAGCAATATTTCAAAATTCTAATTGCCCTTTTTGCATCTGACGCTGTCGCTATGTTACTTAATCTAACTCTTGCACTAGCTTCTGTTAATCTTACTAACGCTTCTAATTGCCTTGCACTAATTGGAATTGGTCTGACCCCCTCTTCACCAGTACTACCGCTATTTCTTAACCCCACATAGAATTCTTTTATTTCATCCATAGCAGATTTATCAAGCCTAGGATGAACTTTTTGTCTAACATAAGATATATACTTCTTGAATAATAATCTATCAATTACTGGTCTGCTTTCAGATGGATTAACATTTAAACTTAAGATATGACCAGCAATTTTGGAATCAGTATCTTTATTAGGCATATCTTTTATAGCAAATATTAAATCAAATCTATTTATTAGAGCAGGAGGCATATCAATCTGCTCAGCCACTGGTTTATAAATATCAAACCTACCCAATTTAGGATTTGCAGCAGCCAATATGGTAGTTTCACATTTCAAAGTTGCCTGAACATTAGCTTTTGAAATTGTAATTGTCTGTTGAGCCATACCTTCATGTAAAGCACTTGTATCTTCTTCTCTCATTTTATCCATTTCATCAATCATAACAAATCCTTTATTTGCTAATACCAAGGCACCTGCTTCTAAAGCCCATCCTCTTAAAAATTCATCTTTAACCACTGATGCGGTGAGGCCCGCACCAGAGGCTCCTCTACCAGCAACATATCTTGCTTTAGGAGCAGCATTTGCCATATAAGTTAAAAAAGAGCTATTATGAATCACGAAGCTATTAGCTAAAAAATTATGAGTGTCATTTACTTGAAGGTCATAAACCCATCTTTCATTAGACTTTATTTTTTTTACTTCTTTTATTTGATCCCAGAAGATATCAGAATTAGATAATCGTCTCAACCTCAAAATCATAGGATCTGAAAATTTAGAAAGGTTTTTTAAAATTCTCTTTAAGGAATTTCTTGATGGATTCCTGTCTCCCCTCTCAAAATGCTGATATGTACTTCTAGGTATACCCATATCAAACTGCGATAGATTAAGATTTCTCCTTATTTTCCTTAAAACACGAGATATATCAGGCACAATATCCTTATTTGTGTTAAATTTCTTATTTTTAAGATAAGAATCAAGTATCAATTTTTTCCTAGTTAATTTAAAACCAACTTTTTCCTTAAATTTCTTAACATCCTCGCCAGATATAACCAACCTAAAATATTTTCTTTTCTTCTTATTCTTAGAATTTGTAGCCCTATTATAAGTTGGATGAATTTGCGATATTATTCCGAATCTTAAAAGTAATGTTTGTAAATCTCCTATTAAATTTTTACTTGCAGAAACAACGTAAATACCTTTAACTTTATGAATAGACGCCTCTGTATCAAAATATGCCTGCAAAAAAGATTTTATTTCTAAAAGAGTACATCTAGGTATAAATGATGGTATTTCCTTGTATTTTGATTTCTTAAAATAAGAAGGAGCAACAAAATCTATAAACCTACCAAACTCAACAGAAGTCGCCCTAAGAGTATAACAATTTTTATCTTTTCTTGGTTTAAGCATATATAAAGGAATTCCAAACACTTTTTTGAAACACACCCTATAATCTTCCAAAATTTCAGAATCATAGTTGTCAAATACTATCTCGACAGTAGTTTTACCTTTTCTTAAATGTCCTTCAGCCAACAAATAACCAAAAATTTTATTTAATTCAATTGAACTATGTTTTGGTACCATTATATGATTTCCATTATTAGAATTTGTTCTTTTTATACTAAAATCGAATTTCTGCTTTTTCCCTTTTATATCTAAAAATCTGGACACTGCAATAAACTCCCCCTTCTCAATTTCTTTAATTGGCTTAGGAGTAATAAAGCCATTATTAGACACAAAAAAGGGATGCGTTGGCGTTACAGTTATCTCTCTTCCTGTTTTAGTTTTAACTTTATAAAGAAAATTAGGCGAAGTTCTTTTCCACAAGACTGTGGCTTTCCCATTAAAAATCTTACCATCCAACCCTATTGTCGGCAAGTCATGATTTGTGATCTTATAAGTTCCATCATCTATTACATGCTTTTTATCATTACAATTATCAACTATATTGCCAATTCTTTCTATAGAACCATCAGCCAAGACAACTTTACTTTCACCAGTAATGCACTTCGCCGCTCCAGGGTCTCCAACTAATAATATATGAATGTCCCCCTTAACTTTAGTTCCATCTTCCCTACTTTTTTTTACCCCCCCCATTAATTGTAAAACTAAAGCTTCTTTGATTGGATCGTGACCATAGATTGATGGTGCTATACTATCCGTAAGTTTTTTATATATCTGTTGATCTTTAACCAAACTTAAAATTTTTTCCTCATCTTCTTTACTAATTTCAACTTCCTCAAATGTTTCTTCCACAGGTTCAATAAAATTAGAATCAACCATAAGATCAAATCTTATTGATTGCGCTCCCGTCCTTAAAAAAACAGGCACCTCCTTTATAACCCCAACAATCCTTACTAAACTCCCTGGAGTAGTTTTTTTCTCCATAATAGGTTCAACCAAATCTTCTTTTAAAAAAACACTTATTCTTTTTGGCTGCTCACCACCCTCTAAACTTTCAGGACTTTCTTCAATAACCAGTCTTTGTGCGTCAACTAAATCTTTGCTTACTAATCTAAATTTTCCCCTCCTACCACAACTGCATCTAGTAGGTTCTTTAAATCTTGTGTCAATTTGTAATATGGAAATATTATTTCCACAACTAGGGCATTCAAACTTGGCACTTACAACTTGAGGCCTAATCTCACTAGCTTGCCTAACAATACCATCCAAGGTAATTAATCTTCCAAGATGCTCGCTTCTAATATCTTTAATTGCTATTTTCTCAGAAAGGGGAAGGTTCCTTATTCTTACTCTTACTTTAGCTATATCTGGAAAATCAAACTGACCTATGGATAATTCACCAGCCTTTAGAGTGTCCTCTGGCTCAGCCAAAAGCTGTTCAGCTAAATCAGGATCAAATCTTGATATTTCATTAAAATCTATAATCAAGGCCTTTTTTCCTTTTCTAACAATATCGTGCAATAGGCTCCTGTAATTGACTTCAATTAAATCTTTAAATTTCTCTATTTGTTCAGAAGTATCAATAGCCATTACACCGTCTATTTTTTTCTTGATTATAAGGTTTTATATTAAAAATAATATATAATAAAATTTACTTTTTACTTAATTTTGATAAATTTTTAACTAGCAAATCAACCGCCTCTTTTAGTTTAGATTCACTTCTAGTCCCAGTACAAACTATTTTTCCATTACTAAACAACAAAAAAGTTGCCCTGGTACCTGATAATTTATAAACTAGCCCTGGAAATTGTTCTGGTTCATACTCCGTATTCTCTAAATCCATAGCTAATGAATTAAGATTCAAATCCATCCCGATGTCTCCTGAAGCAACCATATTTTGAACATTGATTTTAGGGACTATTTTTATTTTTATTTTTATTTTTTCCAAATGCTTTATAATAGCTGCAACAGCTTGTTTAACCTTAGACATGCTTTTAGCACCAGTACAGACTATTTTTCCGGAACTAAAAATTAATGCACTAGTCTTAGGCTCCTTGATTCTCATAACTAGCCCAGGAAATTGTTCTGGATTATACTCTGTATTTGGTAAGGCCTCAGCTAATTTTATTAAAGGAATATCATGATCTAAAGATGCAGAAGCAACAATATTTTGAATTTTGATTTCTTTTTTAACCATTATAAAGCCCCCTAATAATTAAAAGTTTATTTATAAATAAACAGAAAAGTATATAAAACTATTTATAAAGGACTACCAGTAAATAAATACTTAAAAATTCTTGATATTCTCTTTAA